>JAGWGX010000030.1 GCA_028867145.1 Microcaldota archaeon
CATAATCAGACCTGTAGTTGCATGCGACGAGCTCGAGCCAGCCTGTTGTTGTCTCGACCTCAAAATCAAATGCGACCGATGCGTAGAATGCCTTCTCCTTTGCCCCAAGCTTCCTGAACCTGCTCTTCTTCACATCAATCCCTGTCTTCTGGTAGAACTCCACAAGGAGCGAGAGGTAGTATGCGACAAGCTTATTTGGAATCATTCCAGACTCGACCGCCTTTTTTGCAGTGACTGTCTGGATTGTCTTTTCATCAAGCATCAAGTTGAGGTGGGTGTTTTCTATCTCCGAGAATCTCTCAACCTCATTTAGCTTGTTTGGATTGAGGAAGACCTCAATTTCAGCCTGGTAAAACTCCCTTAGCCTAAGCAGGCTCTGCCTTGGGGAGATTTCATTTCGGAAGCTCTTTCCGATCTGTGCAAGGCCAACAGGAAGCTTCCCCCTCATTGTCTTGAAAACTCTAGGGAAATCAACAAAGAGAGATTGACAGGTCTCAGGTCTTAGGTATGCATCCTCTCCCTCCGGACCTATTCCAACCCTAAACATCATATTGAACTTTCCGACCTTGCCAAGCTTCCCCTTACACTTTGTGCACACAACATGGTGCTTTTCTATTTCATCGTCAAACTCGTGAAGCGGAGCGCTCTCTGGCACAATCACATTTGCGACCTCGGCAAGCATCTTGTCAGCGCGATAAATCGAGTTGCATTTTGTGCACTTCACAATCGGGTCAGCAAAGGAGGCAAGGTGGCCCGATGCCTCAAAGACAGGCTTTGCCATTATCTGGCTGCCGT
>JAGWGX010000031.1 GCA_028867145.1 Microcaldota archaeon
TAATAGATAGGATTGCTCTCCTCCACGCCATTTTTGAAGTTAAGGTAAAGAGCTGCTACAAACAGGTATGAGGATAATCTGTTTAAGTACGCCAGGACTATCTTTTCTATTTCATACTTTTGCGATGCAGCTGCAACATGCCTTTCCGCGCGCCTTGCAATTGAGCGAGATAGGTGCAAGTGTGAAGATTCTTCAGATCCTGCAGGCAGTACAAATTTCTTTAACGGTGGCATTATTGAGGCCATAGAATCAATTTCCTTTTCGAGCCTTTGGACCTGTGACATCTCAATTTTTGCGCCAGCGAACTCTTTTGAACTCACGGATGCGAGTAGGGCGCCAAGCGAGAAGAGCTCGTTTTGTATTAATTGGAGCTCCTTTCTCGTCTTATCTTCGCGAACATAAAATAGTGAGACGCCGATTGAGCTGTTTAGCTCATCAACATCGCCAATTGCCTCCATCAGAATGTCTTTCTTGTCCAGCTTGCTGCCATTCATTATTGATGTAGAGCCGTCATCCCCCTTCCCTGTGTAGAAATTGGACATCTTATCAATTAGTTGACTCTTTTTCAATATTTATATTTATTTGATAGTAACTTTATTCATCGGGCTCGTGGTCCAGTGGTAAGACGTTACCCTCACACGGTAAAGACAGGAGTTCAATTCTCCTCGGGCCCACCATTTCAAATCAGGGCGATCAGATGAAGATTTTGGTTCTAGTTAGGCACGGGCAGAGTGAAGCAAATGTTAGCCA
The DNA here is from genome assembly GCA_028867145.1 of Microcaldota archaeon. Classification (GTDB taxonomy): domain Archaea; phylum Micrarchaeota; class Micrarchaeia; order Micrarchaeales; family CABMGC01; genus JAGWGI01. The sequence goes on from JAGWGX010000031.1 coordinate 751, forward strand.
CACTCTAAGCAGCGACCCAAACACAAACCCTCTTACGCAGC
>JAGWGX010000032.1:0-282 GCA_028867145.1 Microcaldota archaeon
ACCCTGCAAACTACGGAATCGTAGTTGGTACAAACGGAAAGGATGGCGACCCTCTTGACGTGCTCGTGCTATCTCAGCCAATTACAATCGGAGCCGCGATAAAATGCAAGCCAATAGGAGTTCTGGATATGAGTGATGAAGCAGGAGTGGACCCGAAGCTAATTGCAGTGCCTGTTGAGAAGGTGGATCCTGCATCCGCAGAGATTAATGACATAAAGGACATGCCACAGTACCAAAAGGACAAGATAAAGCACTTCTTTGAACATATGAAGGAACTGGAGA
>JAGWGX010000032.1:292-782 GCA_028867145.1 Microcaldota archaeon
GCAAGTTCGTGAAAGTTGCAGGCTTCAAAGACAAGTCAGAGGCAAAGAAGATCCTAAAGGAAGGACTTTCAAAGTAAGGCTAAACGAATACTGGCTCAGCCTTTTAAAACTGCAAACCGACCTCTTATTGATTGAATGGGCGGTAGCGGAGGAGGCGGTAAAGGTTTCGAGCCTTTCGAAGATAAAGAAATAAAGTTCAGATACAGGAACTCCCCACTTTTCAATGCGATTTTAGCCAATGACCTTACCGAATTTCAAAAGGCTCTAGATTCCGGAATGAATGTAAATGCCAGGAACCGTGAGAGGTGGACGCCACTCTATTTGGCAATCGATGCACAAAATCCAATAATGGTAAGGTCGCTGCTCGAGAAAGGCGCAAAAATAGATGACAAAGTTGGAAGTCAGACGCCCATAATGTTTGCCGTTGACTTCCTCACTCTAACCCTAAATTCTAACACAAAAGATGCACGGGATATAGTCCGCATCCTAA
>JAGWGX010000033.1 GCA_028867145.1 Microcaldota archaeon
TGGTACTTCTTCAAGACCTCTCCGACCACGCCGGCGCACTTCGAGTACTTCTTGTTCGACGCCAGGCCCTCGTCGTGCATCGCGTACAGGATGCGGCGGTGGACGGGCTTCAGGCCGTCCCGCACGTCGGGCAAGGCGCGGCCGACGATGACCGACATCGAGTAGTCGATGTAGGAGCCGCGCATCTCGGCGCCCAGGTCGCGCTGGATGATGTTCGCGTTCGGCTCGGGCGTCAGATCGGGCTGGGAATCGGGCTTGCTCATGATCTCTCCGTGGTGTATCCCTTGATTTAAATGTCGAGGTTCTTCACTTCTTTCGCGTGCTTCTCGATGAAGAGCCGTCGCGGCTCGACTTTATCGCCCATGAGGGTGGTGAAGGCGTTCTCGGTGTCGGCCGTGTCCACGATCTTGACCTGCAGCAGGCGGCGCCGCTTCGGGTCCATCGTGGTCTCCCAGAGCTGCTCCGGGTTCATTTCGCCCAGACCTTTATAGCGCTGGATCTGCGCGCCCGCGCGGCCCGCGTCGCGGACCATCAGCAGGAGGTCCTTGAGGCTGTAGCCGTCGGTCTCGGTGTGGGACGTTTTCGCGCGGAACAGGGGCTTGGTCTTCTCGTCTCGCATCACCTCGTACCACTTGAGGTCCAGGCCCATGTCCTTGAACTTCTCGGACAGGGCGTTGAGCTTGGGCATCTCCCAAAGGTCCTGGAAGTCGGGCTCCAGGGATTCTTCGTCGGCCTC
>JAGWGX010000034.1 GCA_028867145.1 Microcaldota archaeon
ATGCGCCGATGTTTGCCATGTCAACTCCCCCTGCCCAGTTGTCAAAGACGTACAGGTATCCGTTTACGTCCTGTATGCCGAGCGGATGGTGGTATGTTGGCGCATCGAGCTGTGTTCCAGTCTGCGGATTGTATCCCTGCACGAATCCTGGGAGCCACGATATGTACTGGTTGTAGAGCCCGTTGCCCTCAAGCCAGGCTAGTATGTTTAGCTGCTGGTTTGTCCCCTGGGAAGAAGGGCTCTGGGATTGATAGGCAAGGCTTATCTCTGTCGTAGGGGCCAGAGGCGATGATGTCTGCTGACCCTGCGATGCAAGCTGCATCGGAGAGGCATATTCGTACACATATCCTCCATCGCTCTGGTTTGCAAGGAAGACATACTGCCCCGTCGGGGAGGCTGCAATCTCGGGCATCACCATGTCCTTGGATCCGCCAGTTTGCGAGGTTGTCTTCACCTGCAAAGGCGAACCCACCTGAGGGCTTGTTGTTGCCCCGTTTATCTCCTCTATTGCAGGTACCGCTATGCCTCCGCTCTGAATGGTACCGGTTAGGAAGATGTCCCCTGCGTAATCGACGGTCATATTGATCGGGGTGAAGCCAGATGAGGGACTTATGGAAGCCTGCAGATACACGTTGTCATTTTGGGTAGCTATCACCTGTTTCCAGTATTGGCTCCATTCGGCATTCCACTCCTC
>JAGWGX010000035.1 GCA_028867145.1 Microcaldota archaeon
AAGTCCTCCACCTCAAGCTCCCTTGGGTACACCCACCTCACCATCTGCGCCTTCATCTCCTCTTCGTATATGATTGCCATAACCGAGGGCACGCCAATCAGCGCTATGATCGCCCATGCCACGATGCTAAATCCAAACGAGTAGGTCACAAAGAGCAGCAGCGAGCCGTAGGCCAGGATCATTATGCTCGCCTTTGCCGCCGTGTTCGCCTTCATGCCTCTTATTGGCGCAAGCCTCTTTCCCCTGCGCATGTGCGCTATGCAGTACGCCGGGACGAGCACGATCGCCGCGACCCCTGTCGCAACGAACACCGAGAGCATAAACGGCAGCCCCAGCTGGCTTGCCGCGGAGAGCAGGGGTGCTGGCTGCATCGGCACGATCAGGGAGATTGCCACAAACTCAAAGCCGTCCCCAAGCCCCATCTGCCCGACCTTATAGAGCAGGTACGAGAGCGCGCCGACTATTGCGGCAACGATCGCGCTGTAGAGGATCTGCTGCACATCCCAGAGGGCGAGCGTGAAAACGATTCCAATGGCAACGCTCCCGTAGGCCATCATGTCCGGTATGTTCCTCCTGTTGAAGAGGTCGTAGCATGCGTAGACGATGGCGATGATGAGCAGGGCGGCGATGCGCAGAAAATTGACCTCAAAAGCAGGGAAAGGCATCTAACC
>JAGWGX010000036.1 GCA_028867145.1 Microcaldota archaeon
GAGATTGCCTTTCTAGTTGATACCTATGGAAAATATGCATTACGTTATAGTGGGATTGCTAGTGATAGCAATCGCAATAGGTGCGCTCAACTACATCCAGTTGTCCGCGCCTGCGCCAAACACGCAGAACCAGAGTTCATCGCTCTCGTCAATCGATGCGATCATGCTTGAGGGAACCTCAATCCCTGCGGGAAGCTACGACCATTTGATGGACATCTCGCCTGAGCAGGTGGTGATTGGTCACATAGCATTGAAGGTTCCATGCACACTAAATGGCACTTCGCCTCTGGTGCTCCTGGTTGGATCCGCACCTGACTTCAGCGCCATTCATCTAAACACCTCAGAGGAGCTTACAAAGATCTCCACAGATGGTGCGATGTGCATCTACCACTTCTACGTAGGGAAGGGATATGCGACACCGGCAAACTTGGAGCTGACAGACGTTGCGCTCTTGAACCCTACAAACAGCACGATAGTGTTCCCGCCAACATCCACAGCTATACTGTCATTAAACAAGGTAATTCCAGCGTAAAGGGCTGGGATT
>JAGWGX010000037.1 GCA_028867145.1 Microcaldota archaeon
GTGGGCGCCGAGCTCGATGAAGAGCTCCAGGACCTCGTCGTGGGCCCTCACCGGGTCGGCGGCCGGCTTGTCTATCTTATTGAGGACCACGATCGGCCGGAGGCCGAGCTCCAGGGATTTCTTGAGGACGAAGCGGGTCTGGGGCATGGGGCCTTCCTGGGCGTCCACCACCAGGAGGACGGCGTCGATGGACCGGAGGACGCGCTCCACCTCGGAGCCGAAATCGGCGTGGCCGGGCGTATCCACGATGTTTATCTTGGTGCCCTTGTAGACGATCGAGGTGTTCTTGGCGTATATGGTGATGCCGCGCTCCTGCTCGAGGGCGTTGGAGTCCATGGAACCTTCGGAGCCGTGGCCGCATTGGGCCATGATGGCGTCGGTGAGGGTGGTCTTGCCGTGGTCGACGTGGGCGATGATGGCGATGTTGCGGATGTCCATGAATTCACTATATGGCGCTGCGCGCGCCGCTAAATAAGCCCCGCGCTCTCGGCGAGGCGCTTGAGGGAAGTCTCCGGCCGGGCGCCGACATGAGAAATGATC
>JAGWGX010000038.1 GCA_028867145.1 Microcaldota archaeon
CTTGCGACTGCGCTCAGCTTCTTTGGGAGCAAGGTGCTCCTAATAGACGGCGATTTCATCAACCCCAGCGTGGCATTCCACATGGGCCTCGAGGGGACGAACACCGGCGTGCGCGCAGTATTAACTGGAAAGAGCACGCTTGCGAATGCGACGGTTGTGCACGGGCCCACTGGGATAAGCGTGCTTCCTGGGGAGATAAAGGCGAACATGCACATCCCGACCGCATCGCAGTTCGACAAGCTCTTTGAGCAGATAGCAAACACAAGCTACAACTTCGTGATCCTCGACACTCCTCCGGGCTCCATAATCGAGGCTGAGGAGCACGTGAAGTCATCTGGCGAGGCGATAATAATCACCACCCCCGAGATATCTGCGTGCACCAGCGCGGCAAGGCTTGCAAACCACTACGACAAGATACATCTAAAGCACGGCCTGATAGTAAACAAGTTCAAGAACAAGCGATACGAGCTCCACGTAAGGGGGATAGAGGAGATGTACGATGGGAACATACTGGGCGTCTTCCCCGACGACGAG
>JAGWGX010000039.1:0-271 GCA_028867145.1 Microcaldota archaeon
TGGCGGAGAAAGGTATCGTTGCAACCCCTCCAAGTAGGTTGGTGACATTCCCTGTTGTGGAGACCTTTCCGCTCACAATCGCCACCCTGTCCACAATTCCGCTCTGCAGCGAGGTGCTGTAGACAAGCCAGAGGTATCCCTTGAACGTTGAGCCGATGGAGTTTGAAGCAAGAGGGCAGCTGAACGGTAGCGCGGAGGTCTGTCCTGAGAGCAGCCTGACGTTTATGCTCTGCGTCGAGCTTGGGGTCGTGGTGTTTGACGTGCACGCAAC
>JAGWGX010000039.1:281-520 GCA_028867145.1 Microcaldota archaeon
ATCATAATAGAGCTTGTGCCTATCTGGCCAAAGGTGACCCCCAAATAACCCGAGGTGTTTATTATCGGGTTCTGGCAGAGAAATCCGGAGGTGGCAAGGCATGATGAGCCACCAAGGGTGCCGCTGTTGAACACGCCAAGCTGGTAGAGCGCCCCGATCACCACTGCGATGACAAGTATCGCCCATCCGTACGTCATGAGGTACTCCATCGCGCTCTGGAGCCGCCTGAAGCTATTAAA
>JAGWGX010000003.1 GCA_028867145.1 Microcaldota archaeon
GCACAGTGTGGAGTTTGCGCGCCTGCTGCACGCCGTAGCGCTAGGGCCCTTGTCTCAGTGCCCTTCTCGGGGCTCATACTCCCATATCCCCTACAGGTCAAAGGTATGGTGGGCCATTACCCCGCCATCTGCCTGATCTGACGCAGTCTCATCGTAGGGTGGTAGCGCTGCAATTTGCGCACCTTTTGGCTAAAAATCGTTCCAGATATATTAGCCTATGGCGCATTAGCCACAGTTTCCCGTGGTTATTCGCCTCCCTATGGTAGATTGACTACGCGTTACTGAGCCGTGTGCCGCCCACCGAGGCCGGTGAGCTGACTTGCATGGCTGTCGAAATCTGATAGCAGTTCCCTCCAGCAGCATCGACTGGAGTTATTGTTATTATTCGCAAATTATTGAAATTTGTAAAGCAATTGTTCTTCCTTACATCACTCAAGACTACATCCAATTGCAAAACGCAATTTTCACCGAGGTTAAAATTAACCCCCAAAGCGATTAGATACTCTCAACGTCAAAAATTCCATAAGGAATCCTGCCGAGAAAGAAATTCGCTGTAACATCTTTTTGGACAAATTAATATTTAAACCTTGCGACGCATCCGAGGATAGAAAAACCATTGGCTATCCCACCTGGCAGGAGGCGTACTTTATTGTGACCGGGTAGCTGTTGGTCGATGCCCACGTACCAATTCCAGCAGACGAGATTGATGCATAGTAAGTATTTGAAACTGGGCTGCCAGTATCCCCGCCAACGCAGAATTCATAGCCCCCGGAGATCGTGCATGTTGAGCTGCCTAGCGCAAGCGGATAACTATTTGTGGTGCTCCATGCGCCTATTCCGCTGCCTGAAATTGGGGAGTAATAAAATGCGCTCTGCACTGCGCCAGCGCCGGTTAGGCCAGTTCCGCAGTAGATGTATCCACCCGAGTTTGTGCATTTTTCTTGGTATAGCGATATGGGATAGCTTGTTGTGGTGCTCCATGCCCCAACGCCGCCAGATGAGACTGATGCATAATACGCATTTGTTACGCTCGCCCCTGTATTGCCTGCGGCGCAGTAAATGGTTCCGCTTCCAATCGTGCACGACTCCCCATAAAGTGAGATGGGGTAGGCCGTTGTTGAGGACCAAGATCCAACTCCGCCGCTCGACACTGGAGCGTAGTAGACACTATTGACAACCGCAGCGCCTGTATATCCGGCACTGCAGTAAATGTATCCACCGGATATTGAGCATGTTGTAAGATAGATGGTTGTGGGATACACGTTAGTTGAGGTCCATGTTCCTACCCCTGGATTCAAAAGCGGAGCGTAATATACAACGTTCCTGCCGTTTGTGCCGTCATAGCCCCCGACGCAGTATAGATATCCTCCGGAAGTTGCACACGCTGCATCCGAAAGGGATATTGGGTAGTTATTTGTCGACACCCATGTTCCTATTCCCCCTGCGGAAACGGGCGCGTAGTAGACTAAATTTGTCCTGCTGCCTCCGCCCATCTGTCCGCCCACGCAATAGACATACGTGTTGATTATTCCATTGCCCGCCGAACCTCCCAGTGCAGCGGCAGAGCTGCCCCCGGTTGAGATTTTCGATGTTACAACCGCAATTCGGTCAACAATACCTGACTGAGTTTGGGTATTATATGTGATCCAAATATACCCCTTGAACGGAGTGCCGATTGCATTTGAAGATAAAGGGCAGCTGAAAGCTAGGACTGAGGTTTGTCCAGAACCCAGTACCGCGTTTGCGCTTTGGGTTGAAGTTGGTGCTGTGACATTTGTCGTGCACGCTAGGTTCGTTACTGTTATAGTGCCAAGTCCTATTTGCCCAAACTTCACTGCAAGTGAGCCCGAAGTGTTTAACGTTGGATTTTGGCATAGAAACCCTGCAGACGCAAGGCACGAAGAGGATAGTGAGAGCCCGTTGCTGTTAAAAACTCCAAGCTGGTACAGCGCTCCAAGAACCACTGCTATAATCAAGATTGCCCATCCGTATGTCATCAGGTACTCCATTGCAGATTGAAGCCTTAGGATTGCATCACCAACTAAGCACTATCCTTAACCGCCGCATATTCTTAAGGGTTGAGGCAAAAATCCACAACTTCAGTGTGGGCCAATATGGATTCAGGGTCGAGCGAGCCGTACGTTTGCCGTATGGCATAAAGCGGGCTAAATACTCTCATCGATAAATCAACGATTGTGGGTAGCGAGCTAAAGGAGAAGGGCAGCTTTACGCCTCAGCAGCTAAGCAAGTGGTTTGATCTCCAAAACAGGGCAAGGGAGGGCGACGGTCAGGCGCTTGTCGATTTTGAGAGGTGCTTCACCAAAGCCCAAAGGGAGGACCTTGCAAAGGGGCTCTCGTTTAATTCCGCGGAGGAGTACAGGTTGCACCTTGTAACGCTGCTCCAAAGCTCGGAGTATAGAAGATTGAAATCTGGTAGAGGAAAATGATAGTATACGTAGCAAGCTGCAGTGACAAAACACATGCACACGACGCAAAAATCGTATCCCTTATGAGAAGCATTCCCAATGTAGTAGACAGCTTTGAAAGCTATACAAGAATCGAGGATCAAAAATTCTGCATAGCTGCAATGGTGATACAGGATGAGGCGATTGCATCCCGCACTCAAAGTATTATGAGATGGATGTTTCCCGTACTCAAGGAGATAAAGAGAATGGACAACCACCCTTTTTTCTAAACTAGTTTATTAGCGGAAGAGTGAAACAGCCTCTAAACGCCAGGCCTCTTCGCAGTTTAAAAGGCTGCATATTCCAAAGGCGTATCCTTACCCTAAAGGTGACCCCATGACCAAGTCCGCAACCAAACTGGGCCGAGACGATGCGGGCAGATGCAAGACCCTAATTCAACAGGCGGGCAACGGCAATATCGATGCTGCCATAACCCTTAGCACATTTTACAGCAAGAGCAAGCTCACAAGAGTGATAAACAAGAACATCACCAATCCCTCTTTGCGCAAGACTTTTGCCGAGATGATAATGTTCCAGGCGGCGCGCCGCAGGGACGAGATCCGCGAGAAGAACTCGTTAAGGGAATAATAAAAAATAGAAGACGCTCCCTTTATTTCTTAGGAATTGCAGCTGCGAGCTCCTTCATCTCCTTCTCGACTTCCTCGATTGCCTTGAGCACGTGCGCCTTCGCTCCCTTCGATGACTTTACCACAAGCCTTGGCCAGCCAAGCTCCGGGTGCTCCTTTGTCGCGCTCACGAACTCGATGTCCTTTACCTCAAGCAGCCTGCTCTTGATCAGCTCCGGAATAGCCCTGTCGTACCCCTCAAACTCAATCACGAGGCTCTTAGGCTCATCCTCTATTATTTTGATCTTCATAACAATCAACAAGTAGTAATACTGAGTTTGTAGGGCAACAAATATATATTTAATGCTCCAAGTTACTATCTACAGATTGTGGTTGTTTTATAACGACTCACTTTTATTTAACCTCAAAATAAGGAATGTGAATTTATGGCAAACGTATTTGATGTGGACGGATCCGCTCTCATAAAAAAGACGTCGGAGATGCTAAAGGACAAGGGAATGGCAAAGCCCGAGTACACCAGCTTTGTGAAGAGCGGCGCTGGAAAGGAGAGAGTGCCTGCAGACCCTGATTTCTACTTCGTTAGGGCAGCCTCGCTGCTCAGGCAGGTCTACATTAACGGGCCGGTAGGGATTGCAAGGATGAGGACAAGGTACGGGACAAGAAAGCTCCACACGATACACAGGCACCACCACTTCAGGAGCGGCGGAAGCGTGATCAAGGATGCATTTGACTCGCTAGAGAAGCTCAACTATGTCAAGAAGACTCCAAAGGGAAGGGTAATCACCCCGACGGGCAAGTCGTTCCTTGACAAGATAAGCAATGAGATAATCAAGAGCGGTGTCTAAAGTGAGCGCGGAAGAGGATGCTGCGAAAAGCGCAATGTCCAAGCGCCTTCAGGCACAGCAAATAGAGCAGCAGAAAAGGGAGATACTAAGGAGGTATCTAACGGACGGCGCGTTCGAGAGGATCGCGAACGTTCGAATGGCAAGCCCGGACATGTATGGCAGGTTCGTGGACCTTGTCGTCTCTCTGGTGCGGGCAAACAGGCTTCAGGGCAAGCTAAGTGAGGAGCAGCTAAAGGAGCTTCTCGCAAGGCTCGCCTCAACAAAGGAGGAACCGAAGATAGAGTTTCGGCACAAGTAAAGTGATGATATGACAAAGAAAACAAGCACAAAGAAGCATTCATTGGGGCACTACCTAAAGCAGAACAGGAGGGTTCCGGTTCTGGCGATTTTAAGGACGCACAGGAAGGTCCAGCACAACGTGTTCCAGAGGGACTGGAGGCACAGAAAGCTTAGGGTTCCAAAGTAAGTGATTTCAATGGCAGACACAATAGCAACAATAAGCCTCAGGAGCAGGCTGGTTAAAATCCACGAGTCAAGGAGGCTAAGGAAGGCGTTTGATTACCTAAGGGAGAGCGTCGGAAAGATGTCAAAGCTTGACGCAAGGAGCGTGAAGATCGACACGAAGCTTGGTGAGTACATGATGGTGAACCCATCAAGGAGGATGTCAAAGCTTGAGGTCAAGATCACAAAGGAGGCAAACGGCGCAAAGGTCTTCCTCGCAAAGCCACAGGCCGCAAGGAAGGTTTCAGAGTCTCTTGTAAAGCCGGCCGGAACAAAGAGCGAGAAGAAGGTGGAGGCAAAGGCCACAGCAAAGCCTGCGGCTCAAAAGAAGGAGAAGGCCGCAAAGCCAAAGACAGAGGAGGCAAAGTAACCTCAAATTATTAAATCTGGTTTTTCAATAATACTTAGGTTAGTGTAGATGAGAGTCGCAAAGTTTGCAATTGATGGGAACAGCTTCGTTGGCGCATTTGGTATTGCCACTGACAAGTTCGCCATCCTTTGCAGCAACATAAGTGAAAAGAAGACTCAGATTGCGGAAGAGACGCTGCAGGTCAAGGTGTCCCACGCTTTAATTGACAACTCAAAGCTAATTGGAATCTATGCGGTCGCAAACTCCAACGGGATGCTGCTTCCATTCACATCCTATCAAAGCGAGGTGGATCACATCAAGAGGTCGCTAAAGGAGTTTAGCATAGACATCTTCAAGAGCGACATGAATGCGCTTAGAAACAACATTCTCGCAAACGACAGGGTCGCGATAATAAATCCGTACTACTCCCAAAAGGAGGAGAAGGAGATTGCGGACGTGCTTGGGGTCGAGACGATAAAAAGGGAGATTGCTGGCTTTAGCACGGTGGGCGCAAACAACATCGTCACAAACATTGGGCTTGTCCTAAACAACAGGGTCACGGATGACGAGAAGAAGGAGATAGAGGAGATCTTCAAGATAAAGGGGGAGCAGTCAACCGCAAATCTTGGTTCGCTAACACTTGGGCTTTCAACAATCGCAAACTCAAAAGGTGTTCTTGTGGGCGAGGCGACAACAGGATTCGAGCTTGCAAGGATAACAAACGGACTGAACCTTCCCGAAGAGTAATTAAGCAATCCGCTTTTGTTTTGCCTCAATCTCTTTCATCTTTGCCTTGATAATTTTCTTTAGGAGAGAATCCGAGATAGGCTTTTCCAAGGTGAATCTAATTGTCCCCTTGGAGAGGCTAAACTTTTTGAGCTCCTTGCCAAACTTCTTAATTATGCTTGACCCGTAAGGGAAAAACGAACAGTGGTTCTTGAATGCCGCAAAACCAACCAGCCACTCCCCTCGGTACTTGTACCCTGGCATCTGGTATCCAATCATCTCCTGCGCATCCGGCGCTAGCCGCATCACTATCTTCCCCATGTGCTTTAGCTTTGTCCTCTCCCTTTGGGGCACGCTCTTGAGGTACTTTTCAACGCTCTCGAATTTGCGCATTGTATCAAACTCACTTGAGCTTCTTTTCTATTTGTAGCAGAAGGTCAAGTATGAAGCCGCTTATTATCGAGAGGATTCCGACAATTATCAGCATGAAGGCGATAAGCGTCCTTCCGATCAGGTTGAATACCCCTGTGGTCAAAAAGCTGTAGAGAACGTAGATCCCAATTATTCCGCCGATTAGGATCATCAGCACCCCGAAGCCGCCAAATATCAGTAGCGGGTTGTAGTCCCTTGCCATTCTCACAATATGCGACGCCACATTTACACCATACAATAGCTTTGACCTGGTCAGTTTTGACTCCCCAAACTCCCTTGGGTAGTAGTTTATGGGCACCTCGAGGATTTTATACTTTCGCTGCGCGAACTCGATCGCAAATGCTCCCGCGTTCCCTGCCCTGTATGGGACAGTGTCCCTCATCACATCAAACCTGCTCTTTCTTATCACAAATAGGCCCGTGAGAATATCGTGCACCCGCACCCCGTGTATTATGCTGTAAAATAGCGAGAGGCACCAGTTTCCAAACCGTATGTACGGGCTCATTGCGCCAGGCGTGAGGCCTGCCATCCTGTTTCCAAGCACAAGGTCCGCCTTTCCTGTTTTCACAAGCTCTATCCCCTTCATTATCCCCTCAAGGTCATGAGTTCCATCAGCATCGGTGCTTCCAATTATCTCCCCATGAGCGGCCCTCACGCCCTGCATTATCGCATTCTCAACTCCCCTGTCCCTTTGCTGAAGCACCGTGACGCCGGTTGCCTTTAGCCTTCTGTAGTACTCCTCGCTGCTCTTGTCAACAACTATTATCTCAACGCCCCTTCCAAGCCTTTTTCGAAGCTCCTTTATCATCTCAAAGAGCGTGGGCTCCTCTATTGTGGGGATTACAATGCTTATCTTAGGAGCCATTTTTATCACGAAGAATATCTGATAAAACCTTTATATATCCCGTTCACTTTCCTCTCTTTGCAATCTCCTCGTAGATCTTCGCGGCGCCCTCTACTGAAAATTCCCTTAGGACTTTTTCTGTATGCGAGCTCTTCTTGTAGAGAATTGAGTTCTTGCTTTTTACCAGCCTTTCAAGCTCGCCGCCTGCGCTCCTTGGGTTTATCGCATGGCAGTACTTTTTTATCTCCGCTGGGATCGAGGTGTCGTGCGTTATTATCACAGGCGTGCCCAGGGCGAGCGCCTCGATCGAGATGATCGACATTCCCTCCCTTTCGGAGAACATGAGCAGCGCCCTTGCGTTTCTAACCTCCATCATCAGCGCCTCCTCCTCCATTCCCTCGACGAAATGTATCCTCTCGGATGCGTCAAGCCTTCTTGCGAGCGCCTCAAGCCTTTGCCTCTCGGGTCCCGAGCCTATGACCGTGAGCCCAAGTTTTGTGGCGGCAACCGCAGTTATCGCCATCTCCACTCTCTTCTCCGGCACAAGCCTTCCAACCACGACAAAGTTGCCGCCCGCTTTCCTTGGGTGCCTTTTTGCAAAAGCAACCATCTCCCTCCTTGAGATTGCGGCGGGCAGGACGCGTATTTTCTTTTTCCTCATCCCGAAGACCTTTGCAAGCGCGTGCCTTGTCTGGGAGGTGTTTACTATGATATTAGAGCTAAGGCTCGCGCTCAGCTTCTCCATCGCATAGCCAAAGATCCCAAGCCCCTCAAGGTACTTGTACCAGTACTTCTTGTCCCAGACCTCGTGCCAGGTCACCACAAACTTTGCCCCGCTTATCTTTGCGTAGATCGCGAGCCTTGGTATGTGCAGGAACGGGAAAGCATCGGCGTCAATTAGGTCAAACTTGTAGTCTGCTATCTCAAGCGGTAGGAGCGCCGCGTACTTGAGCGGCCATGCCATATTTCTCCTGCCCTCCTTGTACATCTCGCCAGCTGGAGTCGCATTTGCGACGCAGTGGTAGTTGACTCCTTTGTGCCTAAACCTCCTCCCTGGCATTCCCTCCCTAAACATCGTGAAGCAGTGGACCTCGTTTCCCGCCCTTGCAAGCTCCTGCATTATAAGGTACCTTCTCTTCTCTATCCCCCCATTGAACCAGGGGTAGGCGGAGTCGTATGCAAAGCAGAACTTCATTGTATCACTTTTTACTTGCAGGCTGGGAATTTTAAAGCCTTACTCTCAAAAGGGTCGCCCCATCAAATGGTATATAAGCAAGCCTTCCGACTTCGTCATCCATCAAATTTTTTGGACGAAACAAACATATGTTTAAAAAGCTCCAATCGGATGATTACTCGTGATATAATGGCAAAAGATGGAAAGAATGCAGGAGTATCCGTACTCGTATTGGTCGGCAGCTTGCTCTACCTATATGTGGCGAACGCCGGAATGGGCGCTCTCGCATCAGCAGGGGGAGTATCAGCTACGTCCGTAATAGGGGCGCTTGCGGCACTGCTTTGGGCTGTGGCTCTAGTGACTTCGATAGGATTGCTGTTCGGCAGCCTGGGAAGCTTCATGTGGGGCTGGTATGAGGAGACAGTGAAGATGGCTATGAAGGGCGGCGAAGTCGGCGCGGTAGCACTTCTTGTGGTCTCAGTAGCCTGGGGCGGATCTGCGTGGGCAACATGGGCTGGCGTAGTCATTGTAGGATTCATCCTAAACTGGCTAGGAGTCGCCATGGCATGGGGCTCAATGATGAAGAAGTAAGTTTCTTCGTTTAGCCAAATAACCTAAGCGCTAACGGCTCGAGGGGCATTTTGCCCCTTCATTTTATTTTTCTTTTCTGGTTCTCTTTCTTGAAATTTTATCCCCCAAACCAATAGCTTTGCCGCTTCGTCACACGTCTAATAAAATGGAAGGAGGATGGAAGCTTTAAAAATCTCACCTATGTAACTAACGTCAGTGATATGAATGGCAAAAGGAGGAAACAATGTGGGAGTATCAGTACTCGAGTTCGTAGGAAGCCTCCTGTTCCTTTGGGTAATCTGGGGAGCATGGGGAGCTTGGACAGCAGGTGGTTCAAGTTCGTTGGGCATTCTGGCGGCTTTGGTATTCGGTGCGGGCGCGATTAGCGCAGTGGGTCTCTTCTTCATGAGCCTTGCATCCTTCATGGGTGGCTGGAATGAGGAGATGGTGAACGGGGTTATGATGGCTCAGAGATGGGCTGGAATTGCAACCGTTGCAATCTCTGCCGGCGCAGGAGCTGGTGGAACCACGTGGCTGTATGCCTCAGTACTCGGATTCATCCTGGCATGGATCGGAGTCGCGATGGCAAAGATGTCAATGTAATAAGCGCATTATTTTTTCTTTTTTGTTTTCTTTTTATTTTGTAACTCCTTAGCAGCGCCGCTGCTATGAAATTAAATTGGCCTCCCTGACCCAAAGCTCTCCTAACTACTGTGCCCTTACTGTGCTGTTGTATGTGACCTTGAAGAGCTTCGTGTCCTGGTTTATGTAGACCAGCTGCAGCGTTGCCACATTGTTGTTGTAAGAGCAAGATCCGACTCCGCACTCAAAGAGAAGCTTGAACATGTTGCTGTTTGCAATTCCAGCGTTCATCATGTAAACTCCCGTAATGTTGACGTATGCGCCCTGCTTTGGAACTGGAGAGTACTGCATCACCAGCGTCTGGTTGCTTGTCGCATTGTATGCCTGCTGGAGCACCTGATAGCTCGCGTTTTGCTGGTTGTAAAACACGATGCTCCTAAACGGCGCGACATACTGGCCGAAGGTAAGGTACCCGTTGACCTTCTGCGTCCCGTTATACGTTCCTATTTTTACGGTGGCTTGATAGCCCTGAGGGGACTGGAAGGCATAAGTCTGTCCCGTCTGGTTCACATTCTCCTGGAAGGTGGTGAAGATGCTGTATGCGTAAAGCTGGGAGATCGCCTGGCTTATCGCGCCGCTCTGGTTCCTTGTCAGCTGGCTCGTGCTGTTTAGGTGCAGCCTTGCAAGCATCGAGGAGACAATCGACTGGTTGTAGGTGGTGGCGTTGAACTCCGTTTCGGTGTATATCCCGCCCGTCTCCTGCAGCCACGTGTACCTTGCGAGTATGTAGTCTGGCCTTCCGTTTATTTTGCCTGTGAGGAACTGCGGGTTCTTGGTGGTGTTAAAGAGCCACATTGCAAACGGCCCCGCCTTGCTCCTGTTCTGCGATCCAACGCTGTCCGTGACGCTCGTCTTGTTCGCGACTCCCTCCACAAGGCTTCCGTCGGGCCACAGCGTCAAGATCACCGCGTTTGAGGGGGTGTTACCATGTATCCACTGCAGCGCGGTTATGAACTGCGGGTTTATGTTGTCCGCCTGTATTAGTGTCACCGAGTATCCTGTGTCAATTAGCATTATGTACCCGATAAGCACCGCAAGCAGCCCTAGCCCCAACGCGAAGCTGAGCCTGTTGAAATTCTTTAGCCAAAGCAGCACCCAGTACATCGTGTACGCTGTGAAGATCGCAAGCGGTATTGAGAGAAGCGAGTTGAACCTGACGGCGTGCATCTGAAGGTACGCGGTCACAGCGTAGTATGCGATGAAAACAAAGAGCGCATCGCTTGCCCTGAATTTGATCACTGCCCTTCCGCTGAGGAACTTGTCATGCTCCACCCCCTCAAAGTCCATGAAGAAGTACATCGAGGCGACCACCATCATCGCCACCCAGAAGAGATCAACGATGCCTGGGTAGTAAGTCGAGAAGTACATCAAGATCGACATAGGCGCCATGAAGAGCGTCGCGCCAAAGCTTGCAAACAAGAACGAGGAGCTTGGCGCCTGGAGCTCCTGGATGGATGCGGCAAATGCGATGTTGGTTTGGAAGCCGCTTGTGACAAAAATGGATTGCACAATCTGCGGTGCAAGCAGGTAGATGAAGAGCACGGATCCCAAAGCGAAGAGCAACGCGGTGGTAAGCCTCTTTTTGAGCGTGGAGACATACAGGCCAAACCTCTCCTTGCTCTTGATTAAGAAGAGCGCGAGCTCGTTGCCTATTAGTATCAGCGCGAAGAGCACCAAAAAGTAAATCCCCGTGAACGCCTCGTTCTGAGTCCCTATCAGGTTGAGCGCCTTGTAGGCGCTTGAGAGGACGTACCAGAACCCAAGGGCAAGTATGAGGTACCTGATCCTTTTTATCGTGTCGAGCTTTTCTGTCAAAAACGCATACAGGAGTATCATCGCAAGGGCAAGGATGTAGATCGCAATCCCAAACGATGCGCCGTTCCACACAATGTTCCCGAGGCTAAGCATAAGTCCGGTGAGCAGCGCATATCCGAGCAGCTTGTTTTTGTCCTCCGACTTGAGCGTTCTTATCATGAAGATTAGTCCCACTATAACAAAGATCGTAACAAATCCGTCTCCCCTGTAAACGGTCGCGCTGGTCCTCGCCGCGTCACCCATGCTCAGTGCGACAAAGAGCATTCCAAGGAGCCCAAATACTCTGTCTTTGTTGAACTCCTGGATGAGGTAATATGTTGCTATCACATCCACCAGCGCAAAAAGTATCGGGATGAGCCTCATCACGTCATAGTAGCTAACGCCAAAGAACTGCAGGAAGAAATATGGTATGAGGGTGGCCCAGTAAAGCCCGACAGGCTCGCTTACCGCGGTGTGCGCAGGCCATCCTGATATGCTAAGGAACTGCGGCACCACAAAGTTGTGCAGTATCGCAGCCCTGATCACCGAGTAGTGGTAGAATCCGTCGGGCTCGTAGAACCCGAAGTAGTGCAAAAGGGTTACCCTGTATGCAATTGTGAGAAGCAGGATAAGCACTGTTCCAAGTATCGTCGCAATCCTGTACTTTCTAAGGTAGATGGGCACCAGGACTATCAGCGCGCCGAGCGCGGTCCCCGCGTAGAGATAGTTTGCGTTTGAGAAGTTGATTGCAATTAGTATAATTCCTACCGCAAGGGCTATCCCGTAGGCGTAGTTTGCCATCTTGTCGTGCTTTGCCACCCCTCCCACGTGCGCATGCTCGTGGTGCAAGTGTTCATGGGACGCATGCTCAGCCTTGTCCTCCTTCGTTTCATGCTCCAAACAATCACTGCGAGTTAACTTCATTACTAATGTCGCAAAAGCATATTTAAAGACGCCTTATCCGTTTACTTTTTGTGCCCCTTATGTAACCTACAAGCATGTTGTGCCTTGGGAAGTAGAACGGCACGGTGTGCTCTAGCTCAAACCCCTTTCCCAAATGCTCCAAGAGGTTCCTATAGCCATAGTGGTACTCAATGTCTATCTGTGAAAATTTGGAGAGCGTGCTACCTGTCTCCTTGAGCAGTCCGTACTCCCCGCCCTCGCAGTCCATCTTGAGCACGAGGTTGCTACCCAGCTTGTATTTTTTTATGAGATCCGCAAGGCTGACCTTGTTATACATCCCCTTGACTACAGTGATCTTGCCAGCGACCCCATTTTGCTCAGCGTTCTTTCTTATCCACTTGAGCCTGTCGGAATTGGCTGGCTCAATCGCATAGACGTGCCTCGCGCCGTTGAGCGCGAAGTATATCGCCGTGTCGCCGATCGATGCGCCTATGTCAATCACCACCTTGTCCTTAACGTCAAGGTCCATGTAGGGCTGGATCACGAATATCTCGTTCATTATGTTCTTTAGCTGGTCAGGGCGCACCGCGTCGGTCGCGAGCCTCACCCTCCTGCCCTTGTAGACGTACTCAACCGCATTTCCATTTCCTTTAATCTGTTCATACCCACTTGGCTTGAAGAACATGGACGACCAGGCCTTGAGGCTCTTTATCGGAATCAGCGGAAGGTCGTAAAGCGAGATATTCATTTGCTCACCAAGAACAGATTGCTTAGCATGGGATAACTATTTAACGCTAAGCCAAGCTGCAAGTGCAGGGTGCTGGATTATAATTATTATATACCATTAGTTACGATGTCTATTCGAAGGAAGGATTGCATGGGCGAGAAGAAGCTTTATTTCATTGGCATAGACTCAACACCTTTGTGGATCATAAACGAGCTGAAGCGAAAATACGACCTATCGGGCTTTGAGCATTTCGCAAACAACGGAATACTCAAGGAGATGAAATCAACCGTGCCTCCAGTGACCTCTGCAGCATGGCCCAGCATCTACACCGGCCTAGAGCCAAACGAGCACCAGATACTTGAGTTCTCGAAGATCGACAGCAATTACAACAAGCAGCTGATCTACTACGATTCGTCTAGCCCCAGGCCCTTCTGGGAGGCTCTCGCCTCAAAGGGATTCAAATGCCTTGTAATCACGCCGGCGGTTTTCCTTGAAGACAAGAAGATGAAGAACGTCGACATGATAACAGGGTGGCCGCTAAAGCCAAGGTACAGCTCAAGGGAACTGGAGGCGCAGGCAAGGAGATTCATGTTTGATGGCGAGCCTGACATAGGCATCCAGCTCAACTCCGGAAGGCTCTCGCTTAGCAAGGCATCGCAGCTCTACACTAAGAGCATAAGAGCAAGAGCAAAGCTTGCTCAGCATCTAATTTCCACCAAGGAGTACGATATGGTCTTCGTCTGCTTCACCGAGACCGACAGGATGCAGCATTATGCGCTCAGCGAGAAAGATTGGGAGAGGACAGTTGCGCCGCTCTACGTTGCTATATCTGATTTCATGAACTGGATTTTTTCATTCTCAAAAAACAATCCCACAAAGCCCCTTCTTATGGTCGCATCAGACCACGGCGCGCAGCCAACCCACCACAAGTTCCTGCCCAACTCATGGCTTGTTGAGAAGGGCTACGCAGAATTGAGGGGTGATTTATCCGGCGCCGCAAAGCCAAAATTGGGGAAATCAGAAAAGGGGATTGCAAAGAAAATAAAGGTTGCAATAAGCGAGAGGATGGCAAGCAGCAGCATGCGAAGGAAAATATACGATAGGTTGCCAGCATCCTTGCAAAAAATGGGCGAGAAATTCGTGGAGGAGAACTTGGATCAGGGCGAAGCTAGCGAATACCTCAAAATTCTCGAAACTGATTTTGACATGAAGAATACAAGGGCGTTCGCATCAGTTTCAAACGGCAACATGGGCATGATCTGGATAAATGACAAGAGGTTCTCAAGACCCGCAGTGTCTGCAAGGGAAAAGGGGGCGCTGAAAAAGGAGCTGATTGCAGAACTTAAGGGCGCAAAATCAATCGAGAAGGGAAAGTTGATGGACAATGTATACGATGCAGGCAAATTCTATCGCAACGTGACAAAATTTATCGCCCCTGACATAGTTTTTCAGCTCACCGAAGGCTACACAAACGACTTCTCCCACTACTCAAAGTCCTTCTTCGTTAAGCCCGAAGCTGCAAGGAGGGGAGATCACACGATGTTTGGGATATTTGGCATGGTGGGAATGAGCGCGCAAGCATCGGCGTCAATGAAGAAAAGTGAACTGAACCTGTGCAACATCGCACCTACCATAACAAAGTATTTCGGTATAAAGGGGCAATCGAGAAATTCGCTAATATGAGGTCTGTCGCATGCAAAAAAACCTGATGCTTTCATTGATCAAGAGCGCAGTAGGGGACAAGTCCGGCTCGCTCGATGTCGTCTACAAGCATGTCAAAAACTGGCACACCATTCCAATTTTTATCCTTGGACTAGGGAATGAAATTGAGATAGTGACCAAAGACCACAGGAAGTTTAGGATCAAAGTTCAAAAGGGGTTTGTGGAGATGCAATACAAGAAAGGCCAGGTGAGATTTGCCTACGCCAAAAGGGGCGATATAGTCCACATTCTCCTGATGCTGATAGGCGAATTCATGGCCGAGCCCCACAGAGGGCTCAGGGTTAGGGGAAGGCCGGTTGTCGACGTAGGCGCGTACATAGGGGACACCGCGATATACTTCGCGCTCAACGGAGCAAGGCACGTCTATGCGATTGAGCCGTATCCCTATTCCTGCGCAATCGCGATAAAAAACATAGAGCTAAACAACCTCCAGAAAAAAATAACGGTCATAAATGCAGGATGCGCCTCAAAGCCCGGCACGATGAAAATAGACCCGAAGTTTGAGAACCTTGCCGGCGCCGATGTAAGGGCTGACAAGAAGGGGAAAAGCGTGAAGGTCATCACACTTGAGGCATTGGCGAGGGAGTATCGCCTCAAGGACGCAGCGCTAAAGATTGATTGTGAGGGCTGCGAGTACGACATAATCGGGGGAACTTCACCAAGCGTGCTGAAAAAGTTTACTGACATGCTAATAGAGTATCACTATGGCTACAAGCCTATTGTTGACAGGCTGATGCGAATAGGCTTCAGGACAGAACATACGAAGCCTGAGAAATCCTTCAATGCAAACACAAAGAGGAAGGAGATGTACATGGGCGATATCTATGCCACCAAAAAATGATCAAATGCACGGCCTCACAACCTTAATCTTTTCAAAGGACGACGTTACCCAGGCACTCGGCCTTATAAGGAACGTATACAAGATCTCGGACGAGATAGTCCTCATAGACTCAAGCAGCAAAAAAAACAGCAAGGCATTGCAGTCCGAGCTAAAGAGGCTTGGCAAGGTAAGATATTTCTACACCGTTGCGCTCGGCTACCCTGATCCTATGAGGATGTATGCACTCAAGAAGTGCAGGTTCGAGTGGGTGCTGCTCATAGATACCGATGAGAGGCTGTCGGTCTCATTGCACAGGGACATAAAAAAGCTAATTGGCGAGGCTTCGCGCGATGCGTACGCAATAAAAAGATACGAAGGGGTGATGAAGGGCTCGAACTCAAGCAACTTCACATGGCAGACCAGGCTCTTTAGGAGAGGCAAGGTAAGTTTCACCGGGATGCTTCACGAGCAGGCTGCGATCGAAGGAAGGCTTGTTAGGCTCGATGACACCGGCTACTACATGTCCCACAATGCGGCTATGCTGCACACCGCAAGCTCCGTATACGAGCAGCTCTACAAATTCGACAGGTTCACCTATCAAATCTACAATCGGAAGATGCTTGATTATCTCTCAAAGATAATCGTGCCGGAAATGCCAATTGAGAGGACGGCGACAGGAAAACTGTTGCTTTGGGCGCTGCTAGCCTATGAAAACCTGGGCGGAAAGGGCCAGAACCGCGAGCTCACAAGGCTGGACTACAACACGCTCTATCTGATCAGGAACATAGTGTATGGGATAAAGCAGGAGGGATTGGGCGGAATTTCGAAGGCATTTGGGATAACCTCAAAAGAGCTGTCTGAATTCTACGGGCACATGTCTGGAAAGGACAGCGCAGAAACGCTTGCGATATCGATTGAGCTCAATCGGGTCGGCCTGATAAAATACCTTGGCCTTGACAAGGAGGCCACCATAATGCGCCTGAATGCAAAATACAAAGATGCAAAGCAGGGCATACCTCTTCTCGTGCGGCTTCTAAAGGAAAGGCATTCAAAGTCCAAAAAATAGATTTTCAATCCAGGCCAAATGACCGCAAACGTTTATTGGATAACATTATTAAAGCGCGTCGCCTTCAACCTATTGCGCCTAATTTTCGAGTCGATATTGGGAGGCGTGAGATAAATGCGATACAAAAACCAGGTCTTCATTCCTACAGTGGCGGAGTTTAAGGAGGATATCCAAACAAGCATGAGCATCCAAAAGCCTCTTGCTGAGGCGGGATACGCCACAGGGTTGATGCTGGTGATAAGGGGAGGCAAAAGAGGCGTGACTCTAGGCGAAATAATCTCAAAGCAGTATTCAAACATCAGTGCAATCTACGAACCCTTCCAAGGTGCGGAAATGAGCGCAATTGCGTTGATGCTCTCCAACATGCCAATTGAGGAAATAGACTTCCTTCATAGTCCTCGCCATTCAGCGGAGCACGTGATGAAAGGTGTGGACTTCGCCAGAAAGATGCCTGTGAACTTCGAGAGGAAAATACTAACATTCCATCTGAATTCTCTTGTAACAAAATCAGAATTCCTAAGCCTCAGTGAGGCGCAGTGGAAGAGGGAGTTCTCGCAGACTATGTACCCTGCGCTGATGCAGGTCTCCAATTACGCAAAGAAAAATGGCATAGAGATCAAGGTGGAGACAGTGCCTGTACCGGAATTCGGCGACATTCCATCTTCAGATACGAGAAGATATCGCGGTGCTAAGCTCAGCGAGCTAAGAAACCCGTTTTATTTCACCTCCAGCTGGGGCTTCTCTCAGGCGCGGGAGGCGGGCCTTGGAATATGCCTGGACCTGTCGCACAGCAGAACGATATACGAAGTTGCGAAGAACACAGACTCAACCGATCCGGAAAGCTCCCTTTTCAAAGGCGACTACGGGCTGCTAAAGGGCCGCTCGCTCCTCGATGACGTCATGGACCTAGAGCGCACAGACATTGTGCATTTAAATGACGGCGCAGGCAACTACTTGAGCAATCCGGAGCGCGTTTTCAAGGAGAATCTTGTGCTAGGGGAAGGCGAAATCAAGGATCTAAAGAAGATGGTAAGGAGGCTTGATGAGAAGGGCATAGCATATGTCCTGGAGATCGGAGAGACAAATTTCAAAGAGCGCCCAAACACTGCAGCATCAATAAAGTACCTTTTGGAATCTGCTCAAACCTAGGCAAATATCCGTCGCCCGTATTATCACGCGGCACAGCGAGGGAACATTGAAAGCTGTTTTTTGCCGCCTGCAAACCTTATATATCTTGTTTTGGCATCTTTCATAAGTTGGGGATGAGATGAAGGTTGCAATAGTCACGCTTGTAAGGCCGTATGAGGGTAGCGGGGATGGAATTACCGAGTACACCTACCAGATTTACCAAAAGCTAAAGGGCAAGGCCCAAATAGACCTTGTTTATCCCCTATCCAATCTCAAGAGACAGGACACCCTTGGACTGGTCTATGCAAATTCCCTATTCAAGCTCAAGATCAAGAGGCTCGCAAAGAAAGATTACGACGTCATACACATAGCCCATCCAGAGCTTGGATTTGCGGCGCGCATGCTCAGGGAGGGCGGCTCCAAGGCAAGAATAGTTAGCTGCATACACGATCTTATGAGGCTAGATAGCGGGTTCCACAAGGGGGTGATGCAGGGCGCGTACAACTACATCGTCTCAGCAAGCATCCGCGACGCGATAAACTACTCAAACTTCATAATATTCACCTCAAGCTCCGTGCAAAAGGACGTCCTCTCAAGGTTCAAGGAGATAAAGGACTGGTCCACTACGCTGCTTGGCACAAAGGACTACTTTCTCACGACCCAAATACCAAAAAAGCCAAGGCGCAAGGAGTTTAAAGTAGGCTACATAGGCTCATTTGCTTACCACAAGAACGTGATTTTCATACTCAAGACCGCGCTGGAGCTTAGGAAAAACAGCGAGATCAAGTTCCTCATATATGGCACAGGCGCCGAGAAGGAGCACCTGCACAGCTACAAGGGCGAGATGAACCTTACAAACGTGACCTTCATGGGCTTTGCCCCTGAGGACAAACTGCTTCAGATATACGACGGCTTTGATGCCTTCTTCTGGCCAAGCATAGGCGACAGCTCAAGCTTCCCCATAGAGGATGCCAAGGCAAGGGGCCTTCCAATAGTTGTTGCAAAAAACAACATCTTCGATGAGGAGGTGCGAAAGTACGCCTTTGAGGCAAAGGATCCCCGCGAGGCGGCTAAGGTTCTTGTCGCCCTCAAGGCAAAGGGATTTGGCAAAAAAATGAGCGCGGCTGAAATAAAATATGCAGAGAGCATTTCATGGTCTAACACCGCCAGAAAGACTCTCGATATCTACACTAAACTGGGCAAGTCAAAAGGAAAGAGGGCATAGAGTTCATTCGTGGTTTTTTATGAGAATTTTGAACGCGGGCTGCGGCGACGACAGGTACGGAACCGATTTTGTAGACTCCTACAAGGGAAAGCGAAAAGACGTGCTTGTGCGCGATCTGGACAAAGACAAGCTTCCATATCCGTCTGGAACCTTTGATGAGGTCTACTCGAGATACACCCTTTCTTATCTTAAAAACCCTGAAAACTTCCTGAAGGAATCCTATAGAGTATTGAAGAAAGGGGGTAGCCTAAAGCTGATAGTTCCAAATGCGGGATTCTATGGCATTTTCACTAGCAACTACCATGGCGGATACGACAAAAGCACAAACTATCGCGTGCGCACATACAGCATATACACCAAATACATCATGAAAAACTGGCTGGAGGTAGGGGGATTTTCAAAAATGTCCATTAAAACAGGCTTTGAGAAATCCTCCTCGCCAAGGCTCTCGTACAAGCTGCACAGCATTGCCTTTAGGCTGCTTGGCCTGCTATCGGAGAGATTGAGGCCGGACATCATCGTCATAGGCGTGAAATGAGCCCTTTGAAACATTAAATATTTAGTTACGCCTTTGTTATATTTAGGAGTATTAAATGACCAAAACCGCACTAATTACCGGGATAACCGGCCAGGACGGCGCATACCTGGCGCAGCTTCTGCTCAAAAAGGGATACAAGGTGTACGGGGGCTTTAGGAGGCTCTCCACGCCAAACTTCTGGAGGCTGCAGTACCTTGACGTCTTCGACAAGGTGCAGCTAATACCCTACGAGTCAAACGACATGAGCTCGATAGTCGAGGCGATAAATATCGCAAGGCCAGACGAGTTCTACAACCTTGCCGCCCAGAGCTTTGTCGCAGCCGCATTCGAGCAGCCGATAGTCACCACCCAGACGGACGGGATCTCGATTGCGATGATACTTGAGGCGATAAGGCAGTCGGATCCAAAGATCAAGTTTTATCAGGCATCAACCAGCGAGATGTACGGCCAGTCCGGGCTCGCCGAAGGGCTCAAGGGCCTCTCGACAAAGCCGCTAAACGAGCAGAGCATGTTTAGGCCCACAAGCCCGTATGCAGCCGCAAAGCTCTACGCATACTGGACGACAAAGATATATCGCCAGTCCTACAAGCTCTTTGCCTGCCAGGGAATACTCTTCAACCACGAATCGCCCCTAAGGGGCCTAGAGTTTGTGACGAGAAAGATTACCAACGGGATTGCAAAGATCGCCGTCGGGATAGAAAGCGAGCTTGAGCTGGGCAACGTAAAGTCCGTGAGGGACTGGGGCTTTGCCCCGGAGTACGTGGAGGCGATGTGGAGGATGATGCAGCAAGACGAGCCGGATGATTACGTAGTGGCGACAAACAAGTTCCACTCGGTCTTCGGCTTTGTGAGCGCCGCTTTTGAGGAGGCTGGCCTTAACTGGAGAAAGCACGTCAGGATAAAGCAGAGATTCATGCGCCCGCTGGACACAAATGCGCTAAGGGGGGATTACTCCAAGGCGAAAAAGGAGCTTGGATGGGAGCCAAAGACAAAGTTCGAGAACCTTGTTAAGATAATGGTTAGATCGGACATAGAGCGCTGGGAGCGGCTGCTTGCCGGGGAGAGATTCCCTTGGGATGCGCCTAACTACCCAAGCGAGGCGAAGATCGTCACAAGGGCACTAAAGGCGTAGTTCAATGGCCAGAATTCCTATGTATGAACCAAAGCTCGGCGAGGAGGAGCTTGCCAATGTCACCGAGGCGGTGAAGAGCACCTGGATTAGCTCAAAGGGAAAGTTCATAACCCAGTTTGAGGAGGAGTTCGCCAAAAAGGTGGGCACCAAGTACGCGGTTGCGACCTCAAATGGCACAGTCTCGCTTCATCTTGCGATGGCGGCGCTTGGGATAGGAAAGGGGGACGAGGTCATCGTGCCGACGCTCACCTTCATAGCAAGCGCCAACACGGTAAAGTACACTGGGGCAAAGCCGGTTTTTGTCGACTCAAACAAGGAGTACTGGTGCATCGATCCCGAGAAGATCGAAAAGAGGATAACCAAAAAGACAAAAGGGATAATGCCGGTTCATCTCTACGGGCATCCGTGCGACATGGATCCAATACTTGAGATTGCAAAAAAGCACGACCTTTTCGTGATAGAGGACGCTGCCGAGGCGCACGGCGCAAAGTACAAGGGAAGGACCGTGGGCTCATTCGGCGACATATCGTCGTTTTCCTTCTTCGGGAACAAGATAATAACCACAGGGGAAGGGGGAATGTGCACAACCGACGATGAGGCGCTGTATCAGAAGATGAGGGTGCTAAGGGACCACGGAATGAATCCCTCGAAGAGATATTGGCATGATGTTATAGGCTACAACTACAGGATGACCAACATGCAGGCTGCAATCGGGGTCGCCCAGGTCCACAAGATGGACGAGGTGATAGCCAGGAAGAGGGAGATTGCAAGGCTCTACGAGAAGAATCTCTCATCTCTTGCCAAGAAGGGATACATTACCCTCTCGCCCCAGATGGAGTGGGCGACAAGCGTGTACTGGATGTATAACATCTTGCTAAAGGGCAAGGCGAAGCTCGGCAGGGACGAGCTCATGGAAAAACTCGGGGCAAAAGGCATAGAGACAAGGCCAATCTTCCATCCATTGCACATGATGCCTCCATACAAGCAGTCAAGAAGGTACCCGATAGCCGAAAAAATCGGCTTGTCTGGGATATCACTACCTTCAGGACCGACGCTTACTGACGAACAAATCAAGGAGGTCTGCAATGCAGTCACGGAAAATATCATTTAGGGAGAAAATGAATTTCGACGTCAAAATTGGGTTTTTGTCGAATAATTTCGTCCATCTAAGAAGTGCTTTCCCACAATGGACGAAAATTAAACTATTTTTTATAAACAAAAGATTAAACATAACTGCATCATTTAAATACTTTGCAGTTAGATTAAAGTCACACTAAAAGTGTAATATACGTGATAGAATGAATAGTTTGAACGCAAAAAGGATAACCGCAATCGCGGCAAGTTTGGCAATGGGTCTAGTATTTGCAGGACCAGTATCATTCAGCAACATACCGATAATAAACAGCGCAGGACAGCCGGTAGTGCAGATCGTTCTTGGATCTTCGGCACAACCAAGCGACGGCGTAGTTGCGGCTAACATCGCTGCGGTGATCGGCAACCTCGCGTTCACATCAACTCCTATCACGGCAACTGTGGGAAACACAGGCGCGGTAAAGTGCGTTGTCACAACACCAACATGCACCCTTTCAAACCAGCAGGTATTTTTGGGTGAAAAGGGATCAGTCACAGCATCAGGTTCATACACACTAAAGGCATTGATCGGCTCTGTGCTCAACGGCGCAGTGGTGAACTACGGAACACTTGCATCCTCAAAGACATTGCAGGGATCTGGTTCCTACTCGTACAACGAGGGTTCTTCGCCATACCCTGTGATTGGATCTCCAACGCAGACCTCTCCATTCTCAGGAGTGGGAGCGCCTTTGTCGCTTTCGACATCGGTCCTTTCTAACACAAACGGAGGTGGAGCTCAGTTCACATCATTCTCAACATCCACAACGTTCGATAACATCCTTTTGCTATCAAACGCGCAGGTTCCAGGATTGCTTTCCTCTTCGGGATTGACATCAGAATCTGAGTACTTGTGGCTCGCAGGTTTCCCGGTCTTTGACCAGGCAACAGGAGTGAACAACTTTGCACTTCTAAACACAGAGGGTGCATACCAAGTAGTCTTTGGAAAGCCAATCGTTGTGTACAACAACCAGACAAACCTTGCGGCAAACGTAGTCAACCACGCGGCATTCAAGTTGCTTGGACAAAACTACTCACTATATTCTGCGACAACCCCAACATCGGGTTCTCTTCCAGGATCTGGTAACTTCATCACAGGAACAACGCTTGCCTCAGGTGGTTCAGTGCAGCTTGCACAGGCAATCACCCCACAGCAAACTGTCTATGTAGGAAAGAACGTCTCAGCGGGTGCGTTCACAGTGGTCCTTCAGGATTTGTCCTACCCATCTTCAACAGGTATCTCCAATGCGGCAGTATCTGTCTACAAGAACGGGGTACTAACAAACACGACCTCAATCGCCCCACAGTCTACGAAGATAATCAACGTAACAGGAACAAAGCTCTACATCCAGGTTGGAACAACCTTCCCAGGACTGTATGCTTACCAAAAGTGGGCACAGATTCAGCTCTTCTCTAACGTGTTCAACGTTACGTCGGGTAAGATCTTCAACACAAACAACACCAACTGGTATGCAACCCTTCACTGGAGCACAAACCAGACGTCAGCAATTGGAACATGGGGTTCCAACGCAATGGCAAACGTAGTGTTGCAGAGCATTGTCCTCTACTCGAACCAGTCAAAGTCAACGACCTTGACCCCAGGTTCAACAATGAGCTTCATCAACAACCCAGCCCCATGGAAGGTCACCTTTGCGGGTGATTCTCTTGGTGCGCCAGGATCTGGTAACTCCAACTACGATGCAGTCTCGCTTGCAACCAGCACAAACACAAAGGTTTCGTACACAAACCCACTGAACGCTGGAGCTGCGGGAACTCAGACAACTGCTGTAACCTCATACACGTTCAACAACGTTGGTTACCAGTTCGCAATCGCTGGAGGTGCTCCTGATACGAACAGCATCAGCTCGAACGTAGTCAACGACACAATGGTGACAACAGCTGCAAACCTCTTCACGGTAACATCCGGAATACCAACGGCATTCACGGTGACGCCTGGAGACTCTGCCCCTGCACCATCAACGACTCTTAGCACGTTGACATACAACTTGGATGCATACCAGTACACACCATTGAACGCAATTGCAGCAAACGGAATATCCAATGCGCTTGCAAACACGGTCGTAAGCCCAGGTATCTACATACAGATCCCTGCGAACGCTGCTACGATTTTGGGTAACTACATTTCGACAACAAACCCACTATCCGTAACAGTAACTGGATACAAGAAGGGTGCTGCATCAACCTCCCAGGCTTCCGTGACCTTCACAGGGTTCAACACGAACCAGGTGGTTCCAGGAACAAACTTGGTGAACGTTACCAACATCCAGTTGGGAACAGCGCTTCCAAACCCAGGAACAACGGTTAGCGTGTACTTCACAGCAAACACGAACCAGGTTGGAGTGTTGCCACAGGCTGCTCTTTCGGGCAACTCGGTTTTGCTAGGTCAGTTGACCTACAATGGTCCAGCGTTGATGTACTCTGTACCTCAGTATTCGACATACCAGATTGCAACAAACGCATTGAAGTCAGGATTCACCGCTGCATACTCTGGTGAGGGTTCAAACGTGAACTTCGCGTTCGCTGCCCCATCGGCCGCAATCGGCGGAAGGAACCAGTACTTCCAGTACATAATGCCAACATTGCCACTGCCAACGTCGACATTTGCGACCGCAACAGCCACAACGGGTAACGCAATTATCGTAGGAATTACAAACTCCTCGACATTGCTCTCAACCCCACAGTACTGGCTCAACTTGACGGGCGGTAACAACAACGCATTCGTGTACGAGTCAAACGCACAGGGAACGCAGCAGACTGGAGTCAAGGCAATCGCAGGCTTTAGGACAGAGCGCGGAGACCAGGTTGGTTCACTTGCAACGACAACTGCAACATACAACATCGCAAAGGCTGTTGACACATTGCAGTTCGTGGTAGGACCGGCGTCTTCGACTGTCTCATCGACAACGACAAACTTTGGTCCATACGGAGTTGGTCAGGCAACAAACCTTGCAAACGTAACGATTGCGAACGTGTCCGCAAAGTGCACCTTCTCTTCGACATCATGTTCGGTGTCAGGAATTGGCAACCTAACGGCAACGCCTTCCGTAACATCTGCGGTAACAACGGTGAAGCTAAACACGGCAACAACACCGCTCGCAGTGCTTGACACAAACGCGGCAAACGCCTCAACGCTTGTGGTAATCGGAAGCAAGTTCGTGAACTCTGTTGCAGGACAAATCTTCGCCCAGAACCCATCATTGGCATCTTCATTTGCGCCAACGGGAACAGGAGCGGTGGTCGTGCAGGCATTTGGAACAAACAGGATTCTTGTCGCAGGATACTCTGCAAACCAGACAGTATCCGCAGGAAACCAGTTCATCCAGGCGCTCCTTGCATCCGCAGCGGCTGGGCACTAAAGTTAGTGTCTAGTTAAGGTTGCAGCTCTGTTGAGGGCCTTTGCCCTCCATTTTATTTTTCTTTTTACGGTTCTTCTCCTCCTTCTTTTCTTTCAATCTCTCAGCTTCGCTAGGGTCTTAAGCGAATAAAAATTAGTTTACTTGTACCTTAGGATTGCGCCAAGACCGGAGAATCCCATCAGGAACTGCTTTCCAAAGGAGCTCTCCCCTGAGACAAAGTCAATTGCCACTCCTCCCTCGTCCGCCTTCTTGATTATCTCCTCTATTGCATCCTTCTTCTCCATCAGCGCCGGAACCATAGCGACCAGCCTCTTGTAGAGTATGTTGTTCTCCGTCACGCTTGCGCTCGACATCGCGTTTATCTCCTCTATCGTCTCCTTCATCCCAGCTGGCGAGGCTATCTCAGGGGTTAGGTCCTCGACGTAGAGCGGGTGCTCTAGCTTTCCTATCCTCCTAAACACTATTGCGAGCATCTTGTTCGAGGAGTTGTTCTTTCGAATCTCCTCGATTAGGTCTAGCTCCTTGTTTATTATCAGCCGATCCGCCTTCTTGCTGGCGGTTGCCTTCATCGTGTCGCCAAAGCCGTACACCGCAAGTCCTCCCCTTGCGACCTCGTGCATGAATCTCTCGATTATAACCCTCTCCTTCGAGGCCTCCTGCTCCGCGAGCACTTCCTTTGCCTGCTCCACAAGCTCGTGCAGGCCGAACTCATCCGTGTATCCAGTGTTGAAAACGCCTAGCGTCTTTACCTGATAATTTAGCGTCTCAGATTTTGCAAATCCCTCCTTGGCTGGCCCCGGCCCCCCGACAAGCAGCCCCTTGAGCTTGAAGTCCATCTGGGCGTAGAGCACGTTCACCGCCTCGCCGATCCTCTTGTGGAAATCCTCTATTCCCTCCTCCCTTAGCCTCTCGAATCTCCTTGCTGACTGACCTCCCTTTCTCACCTTCGCGTGCGCCATCGAGTGAAGCCTTCGAATTATTCTTATCTGAGGTCCCTTGAGCGTCGCGACCGTCGCATCCCTTCCGTCCATCACCACAAGGCAGTACGTATCCTTTGCCTCAATCATGTCCTCGATTGGCTCGAGCATGAAGTCCGAGTCGCATCGATACATATTAACCTTCAGCGGAAGTGGAGGCTCAATTGAGAAGAGCTCGATCGACTCTCTTCCCGGTATGTCTGAGATGTTCCCTGCGTATATTGCAAGCCCATTTTTTGGGGTCTGTCTAAAGAGCTTAAGATAAGACAAGATTTTCTCAATCGCCGCTGTTACATTTGTCCTTGTCTGCTTTGACTTGATGTTAGAGGACTGATTGAGCTCTTCCCTGAGCTTTCCCATGGTCTCAAAGACTGGATAATCAGCAGCGATATAGACTGTGATGAGCTCGGTTCCCTGACCTCGAATGGCACGGAGCTGCTTCACCTCCTTCATCAGGCTGTATTCGTTCTTCATCTAAATTCACTTTAAACGTACTTTTTAATATCATCTTTTTCTAGTTCACAATCTTTCAATATTTTATTCAAAAGGCCAGCGCCCAACTCTCTATTGTGATATGGGATCGTGGTTACATGGCTTAAATCACTTAAAAACACGTGGCTCCCTTTGTGTCTTAGAACCCTATAACCATAATTCTTTACCAAAATACGTATAAGCTCTATGTCTTTTATGACTAAATATGGCATGGCGCAGAATTAGTTCTTTGCTATCGCAACTGCCTTTGCTTTTTTAGCTCTTAATTTGTCAAGCTCGATAAATCCCTCAACAGCAACTTCTATTGCCTCAACAAGATTCTTCCTGAGCTCCTTCATTGTTTTTGCCTGAGTGTTCACGTGCAAAAACGGTATCCTAGCTGCGTAAAGACCTTTTTCTTTCCAGACCTCTATGATCTTAGCCAAACAATCACCAACTAAATGTGGTAATAAAAATCTATAACCTTATTGATATTATCCTATTTTTCGCTTGCCCATGTAGGGAACTAGAACTTCAGGAACAGTTATCGTGCCGTCGTCGTTTGCGTAGTTTTCCACTATCGCGACCATCGCACGTGTTGTGGCTATTGCGGTGGAGTTAATCGTGTGCACGTACTTTCTCTCCTCCGCATCATCGTACTTAATGTTTAGCCTCATTGACTGCCATTCCGTGCAGTTGGAGCACGAACTCATCTCTCGATACTTGCCCTGGGTAGGAAGCCATGCCTCAAGGTCATACTTCTTTGCAGCGACAATACCGATGTCACCGGTGCACACATTTACGATCCTAAATGGTATCTGCAATCCCTCAAAGATCTGTTCAACGTTTCTCTGCATCTCCTCAAAGAGTGCCCATGAGTCCTCCTGGCGTGCAAATGCGAACTGTTCTATCTTGTTGAACTGATGTACCCTAAATATTCCCTTAGTATCCTTTCCATGGGTCCCTGCTTCCATCCTAAAGCACGGGCTAATGCCGGCGTACTTTATCGGCAGCTTTGACTTTTCAAGGACTTCATCGCTATACATAGCAGCGATTGGGTGCTCAGAAGTCGCAATTAGCTTGAGGTTCTCGTTCTCCTCTCCGCCTCCCACCTTGTAGAGCACCTCATCAAAGTCCCCAAGCGCGGTCACGCCCTTGTACATGTTTTCCCTTAGCATGTAAGGCGGCTCAATTGGGACAAATCCCTTTTTGTCAAGAATATCAAGAGCGTATCTGAGCAAAGATTGCTCAAGCAAGACCATATCCCCCTTGAGGTAGTAGAACCTTGATCCTGCAGTCTTTGCAGCCCTTTCTATATCAAGCAAGTCAAGCGCAGTCAGAATCTCCTCGTGACCTTTTCCCTCCTTCTTTTTTGGCTCGAGGAATTTCTTTACAATAATATTTTCCGTTTCATCCTTCCCGTATGGCACGGAGCCATGAAGTATGTTTGGCATGTTCCAGAGCAGCTTGTTTAGCTGCTCCTCAAGGATTGCAAGCGCCTGCTCCTTTTCCTCTATGTGTTTTTTGACCTCGGCCAGCTCCGCAATCGCATTTTTTGCCTCATCTTCCTTCTTCTCCTTTTTGAACTGCGAGATCGCAAGGCTCGCCCTGTTCTTTTTTGTCTGCAGCTCCTGAGTTGAGGTCTTAAGACCTCTCCAATCCTCGTCAAACTTGAGTATCTTGTCGAAATCGTACTCCCAGTGGCGCTTTTGCATGCTCGCTTTTATCGCCTCAATGTTCTCCCTTACGTACCTTGAGCTGAGCAGAAAATCCCTGCTTTACTAACGAAATAAAAGTATAAATAGATGAGCAGAAGATAATCATTGTCGTCTAGTGCAGGGGTGGCAGAGTCTGGCCAAATGCGACGGGCTTAGGACCCGTTTCTTTTAGTGGATGCGAGAGTTCAAATCTCTCCCCCTGCATAATTTTTCACTCACCACAATTCTTTTTAATTAGCCTTTCCCATTTAAAGCAAAGCAAATGCGTGTTATCTTGCCACTAATAAGCGTCGTAATCCCCACACTAAACGAGGAGAAGTACATACTCAATGTTTTCCGCGGCCTAAAGGAGCAGTCGTTTAGGGATTTTGAGGTGATCGTTGCAGACAAAGAGAGCAAGGACAAGACGCGAGAGATCGCAAAGCGAAACGGTGCTAAGGTTGTAATCACAAACAAGGCGGGAATTAGCGCGGGAAGAAATGCGGGAGCGAAAATCGCAAAGGGAAAAATACTTGTCTTCATAGATGCGGACACACGCCCATCCAAAGACCTGCTCAAGGTCTACTCAAGGGCCTTCAACGATGGAATAATTGCGGCAACGGGCCCAATTTTTGCGCTTGAAAAAACAGACAAGCTCACAAAGCTAGGATACGCGTTTGTCTCCGAAATTTTTGTGAAGGTGAGCATAATATTCGGGAAGGCGTCCATCATAGGATCCAATTTTGCGATAAAGAAATCAATTTTTGAGAAAGTAAAAGGGTTTGACGAAAATTTGATGACCTACGAGGACTACGATCTCTCAAGGCGAATAAGCAGGTACGGCACAATAAAGTTCATTGAAGATGCATCAGTCTCCGCAAGCGTGAGGCGCGTTGCAGCATGGGGGATGGGGAAATATTTCACTTATCATGTCGGGAATATGATAAGATACAAATTCTTCAGAAAGGCAAAGGAGGATTACGCCCCAATAAGATAGCCCTACTTTGCGAGCACGATCGCCTTTCCGCACGAGCTGCAAAACTTAGAGCCTTGCAGGTTCTTTGCACCACACGACGGGCAGAAAATATACTCATCGGGTCTTTTTGGAATCCCCGTCTGGTTCATTGAGCTTGATGTCCCATTTGGCGCGGCGGCAGGTGCAGCAGGAGTAGGTGCAGCACCTGGAACACTTCCTATCTTCTTGTTTATGTACTCAATTAGCGGCTTTGCCTCGCTTGTTATGAACCCGTTTATCTCGTCCGTGGCGCTTATCTTGTATCCCCTCACCCGAATTATTATTGATGAGGAGATGAATCCGTTGATCAGCTTTGCGCTCACGATGTTTCCGTACTGGACTATCTCGTAGTCCTTCTTCATTCCCATCTTCGTCCTGTTTATCACAATTAGCCTGCTGTCCGTTGCCACAAGGGTAAGCGGCGTGACAAGGTCTCCTCCCGGCCCCCACCTTCTCTGGGTTGCCTGAGCCTCCACCTTCTCCGTGGGCCCTAGCACCTCCTTTATATCCCTAATCTCCCTCTCGCCTTCCATCTTCTACTCCCGTTAAGCATATCTACGTCAATGTTTATAAAATGCTCTCGAGCCTTCAGCATTTGCCGTTTAATTACCAAAACTATGATAAATAAAGAGTTTGAAGGCTTCGCCCTTTGCCCAAAATAATCCTTAAAAATGTTTTGTTGCCATACTATAACTACAAAGCTAGAGCATAGACGAGTCCCAAACGTTATTATACTTCAAATGGGAAAGAATTTTGCTAATATTAGGTGCTATCATAGACTACAACAAATTTGAGACTGCTAGAATCATCGGCGCAAGGGCGCTTCAGCTTGCATACGGGGCACCGCCACTCGTGGAGGTCCCTGCAGGGATGTCAAATCCGCTCGACCTCGCAAAGCTCGAGTTCTCAGAGGATGTGATACCGATCGTGGTAATCAGGGTCAAGTGAATTCAATGGAGAGCTCTTATGATGTTATAGTTGCAGGAGCAGGGCTTGCAGGCACGCTTGCGGCAGCAGCAGCCGCAAAGGCTGGCGCATCCGTCCTTCTTCTTGACAGGAACACCCCAGAGGAGCCTGGAAAGAAGACCAACTGGGGATGGGTTTGCGGTGACGCTGTGGCAAAGTCCCACACCGATTTCATAAAGGACGAGCTTGGCTACTCATTTGGGGAGCCTGAGCTAGAGCTCAAGGTTGATGGCGTATATGCAATCAGCCCTGACTTCAAGAACAAGATCGCATTTGATGGAGAGGGATACGTTCTAGACAGGCCAAAATTCGCGCAAAAATTGCGTGACATCGCGGTAAAGAACGGCGCCCACTATTTCACAGGCCACGAGGTCGAGGGCCCGATACTTGAGGGCAACAAGATCATGGGTGTCTTTGGAAAGGACGACAAGAAGGAGCACTACAAGGTGAACGGAAAGATCGTGGTCGACGCGCTTGGAATCGCAAGCATGCTAAGGAGAAGGCTGCCTACAGTCGCTCACGAGTATGTGCAAAAGGACATCAGCATTGATGACATTGAATCAACTGGAAGGTACATAGTAGACTTTGAGCCGACAAGGGAGGACCTAAACTTTTACGATCCAAAGAACTGCCTCATCCACCTAAACCAGCAGCTAGCTCCAGGAGGATACGGATGGGTCTTCCCGAAGAGGGGCGCAAAGACGAACATTGGACTTGGGGTCGAGAAGCACAGCATCGATATTCGAAACGCGAAGATGGGAAAGAAGGACACGCTTCACACATTAATTGATCAGTACATAGAGTGGAACCCAATCGTCAAGAACACAAAGCTAAACGACGAGCACAAGAACGGGAAGGGCTACTGGTCCGTGACAGTTAGAAGGCAGCTTGATTGCCTTGTTTATGATAATTACATCGGCGCTGGAGACAGCATGGCAATGCCAAACCCGATCAGCGCAGGCGGAATAGGCCCGGCGCTAGTATCTGGAATTCTCGCAGGACAGATGGCCGCAGAGGCGGTGCAGGAAAGCAAGCTTGACATGGACAACCTCTGGAAGTACAACCTAAGGTACAACGAGTCTTATGGAAACAAGACCGCAGGACTTGAGGTGTTTAGGATCTACCTACAGTCAATGAACAATGAGATGATAAACTACGGAATGGCGCACTTCCTGACAAAGGAGGAAGCAATACAAATCAGCTACGGGCTTGTCCCAGAGCTTAGCATGTCAAGCGCGCTAACAAAGATAATCCACGGAGTCGCAAACATAACCGCGTTCAACAATTTGCGATTTGTGATCGCGAAGATGAAGAAGCTCAACGAGCTCTACGCAAACTATCCAAAGGACAGGACCCACTTCAGGGCATGGCAGACTGCGGTGAACGCTGAGATTGCGGACGCAAAGGAGAGATTCAAGCCAAACCCAATCTAATTTCTTTGAGATTTGGAATTTTAATTTCAACTAGCTTTGCCGCGGCCTCTCCCAAATATTAAAAAGACGACGAGATGCACTCGGCAAAAACGTTTAAAAGGCTATCCTAGCAAATACTATTGCGACCGGTGTACTGATGCTTTACCTCAAAAGTCTGAGCCTAAGTAAGTTCAAGTCTTTTAAAAGTGCAGACCTGCTTTTCAGCAAGGGCTTCACCTGCATCGTCGGGCCAAACGGGTCCGGAAAGAGCAACATCTGCGACGCACTTCTTTTTTCGCTTGGCGAGAGCTCTCTTAGGAGAATGCGAGTCGACAAGCTGGAGCTTCTAATCAACGGAACCCAAAAGTCAAAGCCTGGCGCTCTTGCGACAACGCACGTCAAGGCGGACTTTGGGGGCGATGAGAACCTTGAGGTCGTGAGGATTGCAAGGGCGGATGGGAACAGCATCTTCAAGGTGAACGGAAAGAGGACGACAAGGCACGAGCTTCTTGAGATACTAAAGTCGCACAAGGTTAGCATTGACGAGACGAACACCATCACACAGGGAGAGATAATGAGGATGATGGACCTCAACCCGAAGGAGAGAAGGGAGCTAATTGATATCGCGTCCGGAATCACGGAGTTTGAGAACAAGAAGAAGGAGTCGCTCAGGGAACTAGAAAAGGTGAACGCAAAGAGCGCAGAGGTCCATGCAATACTAAACGAGAGGCTTGGATACCTCCGCGAGCTGGAGAAAGAGAAGGAGTCGGCGGAGAACTACAGCGAGCTGACAGGTAGGCTTAAGCTGCTAAAATACAACATCCTTGTCGCGAGGGAGCAGGAGATCCGTTCTAATTATGACAAGTACTCGAAGGAGTCCGCGGCTCTTGAGTCAAAGAAGGAGAAGTTCGTCTCGGGACTAGGCGAGCTCACAAACACGATAAACAAATTGACAGCCGACAGGCAGCAGCTCACAAAGACGCTAAGCGAGAGCACCGTCGCAACAACCGAGGAGAGCAAGAAGCTTGAGAACATAAACAAGGAGCTCACTCTGATCGAGGCAAACCTGCAAAACAACGAGAAGTCGCTGCAGGAAAAGCTTGCGGAGACAAAGGAGCTCAAGGATGAAATTGAGCAGATAAGACAGGTTGTCGAGAGCAACAGGGAAGCTTTGGTTGAGTACAAGAAAAAGATTTCGCAACTCGAGCCATTCTTTGCTGATCTAAAGGAGAGCAAGGCAACAGAATCCCCTGACAACAAACTTGCAACAATCAACTCGCAGATAGGCAGGCTTGAGGGAGAGTTCACAGCAATACAGGAGATAATTTCGGCGCTTCATGCGGACCTCTCTGCGACAAAGAACTCAAGCGTAGAGCTACAGTCAAAGAGGGACTCAATCGAGGCACAAATCAGGGAGAAGACAGGAATCACAAAGGAGATATCAGAGAGGATGAAGGAGATCACGGGCAGAGCAAAGAAGCTTGAGGAAGAGATAAAGAAGGGAGACGCAAGGGCCCAGGAGATTTACTCCGAGATTGGGGAAATTGATTCAAAGATACTTGCGCTAAAGGAGCAGCGCGCCATGACTGGCTCCAGGGAGAGCGCAATAAACGAGAGGCTCGCCGCAAACTTTGACGAGAAGGCGGGATTCTACGGAAGGGTCTCGCAGCTTTGCACATATGGGACAGAGTACGCGCTCGCGGTTGAGGCAAGCGCTGGCGGAAGATTTGACTACTTCGTGGTCGAGTCGATCGAGGCTGCATCAAAGGTGATTGCTTACCTAAAGAAGAACGATCTTGGAAGGGCAACATTCATACCTATAAAGGACCTTGCCTTTGACCGAGAGACAAAGAAGGAGAAGAACCTCTCCGCAGTAATTGACATGCTCAAGTTTGATTCAAAGTTCAACAAGGTCTTTGAGTATGTTTTCAGCAACACCTACATAATCGGGAAGGTTGAGGACTCAAAGGCGGCTGGAGTTGGAAAGCACAGATACGTCACGCTAACAGGTGAGCTTGTGGAGCAGTCCGGAGTCCTCTCAGGAGGATCCGCAAGGAAGAGGGTCTCCCTTGCCTCAATTGAGAATTCATTAAAGGAACTTGCACAAAACAAGGAGAAGCTCTCGATTGAGAGCAGGCAGGTCACAGATTCAACGATGAAATCAAGGAAGACAAAGGCACTAGACGAGCTAGAGCTTGCAAAGCTAGGCTCGCAGTCCTCCAGCTTCTTTGACCAGGTTGGTGAGGAGGAGGCTGAGCTTTCAAAGCTTGAGACGACAGCAAAGTCGTATGCCTCAAAGCTAAAAGAGCTTGAGATACAGATTGGCTCAAACCACTCAAAGAAGGAGAAAATAGTTGCGGAGCTAGAGTCCTCAAGGAAGGAGGCAACGGAGCTCTACATTAAGATGGAGCAGGCGGCGAAGGCCTCCGCAAAGCACGGAATGAGCAAGGAGGAGAAGGAGAAGCTAAACAAGATGCGCCTCGAGCTCCAGGAGCTCCAGTCACAGAGCACTGCGCTGCAAACCCAGAGCAAGATGTCAGAGGATAGGAAGAGGGCAATAGAGCTCTCGCTTGAGAAGATCACAAAGGCAATCGAGGACCTAAAGGGCGACAGCAAGGACAAGCACGCAACAAGGATTGCGCTTGAAAATAGCAGGCACTCACTTGAGGAGAAGATAAAGAGCGGAAGCGCTATCGGAAAGGAGACCTACGAGAAGGTCGAGGCAATCGAGGCAAAGCTTGCAAAGCTAAACCTGGAGAAGGGAAAGATTGGATATGATCGCGACGATATAGAGAGGCAGCAAAACGAGTTCAAGGTTAAGATCGGGCAGATGGAGATTCGCCTCTCGGACGTCGTTGCTGAGCTTGCCACCTACGGACAGGCAAACCTTGAGCACCTAAGGCTGGGTGTCGAGGAGATGGAGCGCGAGGCAAGCGTCACATCCGTTAAGATCGAGCAGCTTGGAAACGTTAACCTGAAGGCGCCGGAGCTCTACGAGACAAAGAAGAAGGACGCAGAGGAGGCAAGCGGCAGGCTTGAGACCCTAGTTGTCGAGAAGGAGGCGGTGCTCAAGATGATAGAAGAGATAGACTCAAAGAAGTTCAAGATCTTCATGGAGACATTCGATGTTGTGAACGTCAACTTCACAAAGCTCTACAACTACATCTTCCCAGGAAAGGCATCAATAGAGCTCGAGGACCCGAAGAATCCGTTCGAGTCAGGGCTTCACATAAAGATGATTGATGGAAAAACCACAAAGAGGGAGAACTCGCTCTCAGGAGGAGAAAAATCCCTAGTGATGCTGATGCTCCTCTTCTCAATACACATGCACAAGCCATCCTCACTCTACATCTTTGACGAGGTGGACTCCGCGCTTGACAAGGAGAACTCAAAGAAGCTCTCGCACCTAATCAAGGAGATGAGCAAGAGCTCACAGTTCGTGGTGGTGAGCCACAACGACTCGCTAATTGTGAATGCGGACACAGCAATTGGTGTCGCAAAGACGGATGGAGAGTCAAGGGCGGTGGGATTGCAGGTAGCAAACGTCGCAGCAAAGCCGATCTCGGCGCCGGGTGCATAAGGTGCCCAGAAAGACGTACCATGACGCCAAGGCCCAAAAGTCAAAGCCTGCAAGGCCAACGAGAATTTGGCCTCTTTACCTGCTGCTGATACTTCTAATCATTGGCTACTCCCTCCAAAACAACATACTTCTAGGAGCCGGAGCATTCGTTGTCGTCGTCATAATAATAGTCGTGATTGCAAGGGACGTAAAGCAGGAGGTGGCGGTAAAGGGAGGCGGCGAGGGGATAAAGGACATTGTGCTTGCAGTAGTTGCAGCGCTTGTCATTTGGGGAATCTTAATACTTGTGCTTCAGACAAACTCGCCGATAAATGCGGTCGCAAGCTGCAGCATGCTGCCAAATCTGCAAAAGGGCGATGTGATAATCCTTCATGGAATCTCGAACTTCTCCCAATTCGTAAAGTCAAGGAATGTTCCAACAGTATCTCTCTCGACCCAGGATTTCCAGAGCCTTGAAAGCAATATCAACAGCGAGTTTGTCGCATACTACGCCTACTTCAACGGAAATCTATCTAGGATAAGCAGCGTGATGCCGCCCGGAAACAACTATACCTACTCAATCGGGCTATACAACACCCAGTGCATCACAAAGTACCAGTACCTAAACCAGTCTCAGAACCTTCGACTTTGCTACGTTGGGCAAAATCCTTCAAGCAACCTGATAAAATACAACTACACAATCGGGCAGCTTTCGGTAGCCGGGCTAAACTACAGGATAATCCAGACCTCCCAAATCACGATAAAGAACACCACCCTTCTTGAGAATTTCAGCAACCCGATAATAGTCTACTCAACGATTCCGCAGGATGTTTTCACTGGCGCAATAATACACAGGCTCGTCGCAGTGCTGCTGGTGAACAACACCTACTACACCCTCACAAGGGGAGACAACAACCCTGCGCTTGACCTTCAGTTTGGCAACTATCCTGCGGCCCAAACCACGGTTATCGGGTCGGTCCTTGCAAACTTCCCACTCATTGGCTACTTCAAGCTGATAATAAGCGGGCAGATCGGCGCAACTCCAGGCTGCGACCAGGTCATAACCAAACACTAGACCAAGAAACCGCTGTGAAACTTTAATAATTCTTGCGCAGGAACTTTACTATGGCCTACACCTGTCCAATGCATCCTGAAGTTATCTCAGACAAGCCCGGAAGATGCCCAAAATGCGGAATGAACTTAGTCCCTACAGACCAGGCGGCGCAGTCAAGCACTGAGCCTGAAGCAAAGAATTACGATCGATTTGTGATAATAATTTCGCTTATCCTTCTTGCAACAATTGCGGTTGCAATAAAGGACTTCTATCAGGGAACATTCTTGGTAAAAAACTTCATGACAAATTTCATGGCTGGCTTCTTCTTGGTCTTCGCGGGATTCAAGTTAATGGACATAAAGGGCTTTGCAGAAGGATACGCCATGTATGACTTGCTCGCAAGAAGGGTTTTTCAATATGGGTACATTTATCCCTTCATCGAGCTTGCATTCGGGCTTGCATTTCTCACCTCGTTTCGGATAGCAAATGTGACTTTGGTAGAAATTGTCGTCATGGGATTTAGCGGTCTTGGCGTCATCAGGAGCATGCTCAAAAAACAGAAGATTCAGTGCGCCTGCCTTGGAACCATCATAAAAATCCCCCTCGGCACCGTTACCCTTCTGGAAGATTTCGGGATGGTTTTAATGGGAATCGGATTGCTGCTAATATGATCGATAAAGCCCCATAAAATCTGTAAGCTTTAAATACTTTTATAACAACAATATGTGTACTGAAAAGGTTACTTAAAGTGCTTTTGCAGTCGGGTGCGTTGCATCTTTTTATGTGATATTTATGGGTGACTTAGTTAAAGACATAAGACTTGCCGTCGACACTGGCAAAGTGGCAATAGGCACTAACGAGGTCATGAAGGCAATTAGCGGCGACAAGGCAAAGGTCGTGATCGTCGCTGTCAAGGGAAAGAAGGACACAATCGCTGATATTTCACACACATGCA
The DNA here is from genome assembly GCA_028867145.1 of Microcaldota archaeon. Lineage (GTDB taxonomy): Archaea > Micrarchaeota > Micrarchaeia > Micrarchaeales > CABMGC01 > JAGWGI01. Next base: position 36,802 of record JAGWGX010000003.1, read on the forward strand.
CAGTCGCAAGCGTGAAGCTTGTCAAGTTCAAGGACAGCTCACTTCAGCTCGGAACTGTGTGCGGAAAGCCTTATACGATCAATGCAGTAGCGATACTTGAGCCAGGAAACTCAAACATACTAAACGAAGAATATGCTTAATGGTGTTATTTTGCCTCGAGGAGAATTTGCAGCCAAGGAAATGATGAGAAAGAGAAAGCACCAGCGAATGCTCAAGAAGTGGTGGAAGAGAAAGTACTTCAAGAACAAGGCAAAGTACGATGCTGTCGGAACGGTTCCGAGGGCAAAGGCAATAGTTCTCCAGAAGTTCGCAGTGGGTCAGAAGCAGCCTCACTCCGGACAGCTAAAGTGCGTTCGAGTGCAGCTTATTAAAAATGCTAAAGTCGTCGGCGCGTTCGTGCCTGGCGATGGAACAATAAACTTCATTGATGAGCACGACGAAGTAACAATCCAGGGTCTCGGAGGATCCCAGAGGGGTCAGATGGGATGCATACCTGGAATGAAGTACAGGGTTGTTGCGATCAACGGAGTTGACGTCTACCAAATAATTAGAGGAAAGAAGGAGAAGCCAAAGAGATGATCTTATGCCTGAGGATAATACTAAGATTGATGCAAAAAAGCCGGCAAAGCCTGCCGCAATGGTTGAGGCTGCGGAGAAGCCAAAGGCATCAAAGAAGTCAAAGTCATTCGACACAAATATCGATGAGCAGCTTCTCTTTGGAAAGTATCCTTACACTGACATTGTGGTAAACGACCTCAGCCTCGCAAATTACATTAATCTCACACCAAAGAGCTACCCTAACATCTATGGGAGGTCAAACAAGGGAATGGCAAACATCGTGGAGAGGCTCATGAACAAGCTCATGAGGGGAGGAACCGGACACAAGGTTGGCGGACATGTCATTCGAACTGAGGGCCAGCTTCAGGGAAAGAAGCTCAAGGTGATGCACATCGTCGAGGACGCTTTTGACATTGTCGCAAAGAACACAAAGAAGAATCCGCTTCAGGTATTCATCAACGCACTTGAGAGGGCAGCCCCGATTGAGGACACGACAAGGGTCAGATACGGAGGAATCTCATACAACGTCGCTGTGGACATCAGCTCTGTTAGGAGGGTTAATGTATCAGTAAACAATCTCGCATTTTCCGCAGTTATCGGCGCATTCAAGAATCGAAAGACTCTTGCTGACGCTCTTGCAAACGAGCTAATTTTGGCCTCAAACAACGATCCGAACAGCTACGCGATAAAGAAGAGGGTAGAGTCGGAGAGAATGGCAAGAAGCGCAAGGTAGTGGTTGGTTTTTATGGTAAGACGAGAATTCGCTGCAGAGGAAGCGGCAAGAATAATGACTGATATCGACAGGATTAGGAACGTCGCTATCGTCGCCCACGTCCACCACGGGAAGACAACACTCACCGACTCACTTCTTGCAAGGGCGGGAATTATCTCCAAGTCAATTGCGGGAGACGCGCTCTACACAAACTACGAGGCAATTGAAAAGGACAGGAAGATGACAATCAAGTCGGCAAACATCTCACTTGCCTTCCAGTACCTAGAAAAGGATTTCATAATTAACTTGATTGACACTCCGGGACACGTTGACTTCGGAGGACACGTCACAAGATCAATGAGAGCAGTTGACGGAGTGATCCTCGTGGTCGACCCTGTCGAGGGAATCATGCCTCAAACAGAAACCGTCGTAAGGCAGGCCCTAAAGGAAAAGGCAAAGCCGGTACTATTTATCAACAAGGTAGACAGACTTCTAAATGAGCTCAGGCTAACTCCAGAGCAGACATTCGAGAGGCTTCTCTCCCTTATCAACGAGGTAAACAAGCTGATCTCAAACTACTGCCCAGAGGAGTTCGTGGGCAAGTGGAAGGTGGGAGTTGAGGATGGAAGCGTCTGCATCGGATCTGCCGCAAAGAAGTGGGCGATCTCAAAGAGCATCATGATTAACCACAAGGTTACATTCAAGGACATCTTCGCTCTCACCGCAGCAAACAATGAGGCTGAGCTTCAAAGGGTTGCGCCAATTGATGAGGCAACGCTTACAATGATTATCGAGCACCTGCCAAACCCAAGGCAGGCTCAGGCATACAGAATCCCGTACCTCTGGCACGGCGACATCGCAAGCCCAGACGGAGCTGCGATGGCGACAGTTGATCCAAAGGCAAACGTGAACGCGGTTGTCTTCGGAGTCACATCGGATCAGCACAGCGGGGACGTTGCAATCGCAAGAGTCTTCTCTGGAGTTGTGAAGAAGGGAACGCTACTTAATATTTCAGGGCAGGCAGAGCCGCAGCGAGTCTCGCAGGTTGGAATCTACATGGGACCAGAAAGAGTCCTTGTCGATGAAATACCAGCGGGCAACATAACGGCGCTAATTGGGCTTAAGAACCTCGCGATCGGAGACACAGTCAGCGAGGGTGTCATTGAGCCGTTCGACCAGATTGTTCACTACTCAAAGCCAGTCGTCACAAAGGCGGTCGAGGCAAAGGACCCACGAGATACAATGAAGCTAATTCAGGCACTTCGCGACCTAACAAAGGGAGACCAGACGCTCGTTGTCGAGATAAACCAGCAAACAGGAGAGCACCTAATGTCAGGAATGGGAGAGCTCCACCTTGAGGTTATCGAGACAAAGCTAAGGGACGATTTCAAGATTGCAATTACAACATCAGAGCCAATCGTGGTGTTCAAGGAGACAATCGATGGCATCGCAAAGGATGTCGAGGGAAAGTCGCCAAACAAGCACACAAGGTTCTACATGGACGTCGAGCCTTTGCCACAACCGGTAATTGACCTTCTTGAGAGCGGAACAATAAAGGACGGAAAGCCAAAGGGCAAGACGCACGTTGAGGAGTTCATCAAGGCAGGACTTACAAGAGAGGAGGCAAAGGGAATAGAATACATCGGCCAAAACAACATACTAATTGATGCAACCCACGGAGTTCAGTACCTAAACGAGGTAATGGAACTATTGATCGAGGGATTCCAGGAGGCAATCAAGGACGGGCCGCTCGCAAGGGAGAAGGTCTACGGAATAAAGGTCTCGATCAAGGATGCTACAATCCACGAGGACCCTGTCCACAGAGGTCCTGCTCAGGTGATACCTGCAATGAGAAGGCCGGTCTGGGCTGGAATACTCATGGCAAACGACATCTTGCTTGAGCCAAAGCAGAAGTTCAACATATCAATACCCCAAGAATACTTATCTGATGTGATCACGCTGCTTCAGGGAAAGAGAGGAACAATCCTTGACATCCAGCAGGAAAGGGAAGAGGCGACAATAATCGCAAAGCTTCCGGTAGCTGAGGTCATCAAGGGATTCTCAAACGAGATGAGAAGCGCAACCAAGGGCAAGGCAATCTGGTACCCAGAGTACGCAGGGTTTGAGAAGATGCCAAAGGAGCTCCAAAACAAGATTGTTAGAGAGGTAAGGACACGAAAGGGACTTCCTCCGGAGCCACCAACGCCTCAGTTCTTCCTGGAGTGATGATAAGTATTTATACTTTGTGAGCTAAATAGGAATTACTACTTATCTCACCGATGAGTCTGAAAGTTACGAGGTGAAACTATGGCAAAGAGTTATGTAAAATTCGAGGTGTCCGCAGAAGTTTCGGACAAAGCACTAGAAGCTGTTAGAATAGCAAGCCAAAAGCACGGCATTCGAAAGGGCGTGAACGAGGCGACAAAGAGCGTCGAGAGAGGTCTCTCAATGCTTGTGGTCATCGCGGAGGACGTCGAGCCTGAAGAGGTTATAATGCACATTCCTATGATCTGCGATCAGAAGAAGGCGCACTATGTGTACGTTCCAACAAAGCTAGCCCTTGGCGCAGCAGCGGGACTAAAGGTTCCTTGCGCGGCAATTGCGATCGAGAAGACTCCAGAGGCAGAGGCGCTAATTAAGGACATTGTTTCCAAGATCTCAGGAAAGGCGGCAGCGGCATCACCAAAGGCCGAGGCGCCAGCAGCCGAGAAGAAGGAGAAGCACTCAAAGCCAAAGGCAGAGGAGGCAAAGTAATTCCTAAGTGATTCTAATGGCAGCCGACCAACCAGAAAAGCCACAAGCCCCAGCGCCTGCAGCGCAGGTGCAGGGACAGCAAAAGGCTGAGAAGCCTTTTGACGGATTCTTGGCGCAGGTTGTCGAGGTCGTGAAGGGAAGGACCGGAATCTACGGAGAGGTCAGGCAGATAATGGCAAAGATCATGGAGGGCCAGGACAAGGGAAGGGTCATTAGGAGAAACATCGCAGGAAGAATAAAGGTTGGCGATTACGTAAGGCTTCCGGACACGACAAGGGAGGCAAAGCAAATAAGGGTCAGGTAATAAGATGAAATGCTCATACTGCTCAAAGGAGATCGAGAAGGGAACCGGGATGATGTTCGTCAAGAAGATGGGCGCCATTAGGTACTTTTGCTCGAAGAGATGCTACAAGTTCGACGTTCTTTACAAGAAGAAGGTAAACGCGAAGGAGGTCAGGGGCATCGCAAAGAAGGAGGCAAAGGCCACGGCGACAAAGGCAGCAAAGTAATTCCTCTGATTTTATTTTAAACAAGGGTCACTTATATATTTTCAAAGCTCCAAACTGATTTTGAACGACATGGAGTTGCTTGACGAGATTGGCATCCAGACAGTAATTGATACGCATGAGGCGACAATAGTCCTCTTTGACGCGGATTGGTGCCAGTACTGCAAGAGGTTTAGGCCAACCTTCGAGTCATACGAGAAAAGATGCAGCGCAAATTTTGCGCACGCTCTGCTAAACGAGGACTCAAATCCAATGTGGGATAAATTCAAAATTGAATTCATCCCTACCCTAATTGCATTCAAGGATGGAGAACAGGTCGCAAGGGCCGATGCGCTCTCAGGCCAGGGGCTTGATGAGACTGACCTAAGGAAGCTGCTCGTAAAATTAGAAAAGCGCAGCTTCTTTTTGGTCTAGCGATATGTGGCCCTCTTTAGCTTCCCTTTGCAGTCACCGTCGTGTTGGCAGACGCCCCTTCCTCCCCTGAAACCACCACGCTGTAACTTTGCCCTGCAATTGGGGACACCTTTATGTTTCCGTTGCCGAGCACTATGTTGCCCGAGAATGAGAAGGTCGCACTTGCATTTTTGGCAAGCACAAAGCCCCTCCCTTCAAACTGGCCTTCCGAGAACGGAAGTATCAGGGTGTTGTTTGTGCCAACAAGGAAATTGATGTTTCTGAGATGTGTGATAGTCTTTACAACGCTGGTTATGTTCATCGCATTGACTCCCTCATCCTCCCTCTCGCCTGAAGAATTCTTCCCCACCCTGTCCTCCAACTCATTTCTCCTATTTGAAAGGTTTTGCCCTACGTTTACGTTCTCTAACCCGTCTCCTTTAGCAAGGCCATCGAGCCTCGCCTGCCCCACCTCTAAATTGCTTTGACCCATAAGCGCATGGACGCCGATTATTGCCGTCTCGTTTCCGTAAAGGAGAACATGCTTTATCTCAACGCTTCTGTTACCGATGTTCCTCACGCTTACTGAAAATGTGGTGGAGTTTCCGTTCTTTGTCAGCGCCACGCTCGTTATTGCCACCTTTTGGCCTTCCGCTTCCAGTTCATCGCTCTCATTTTTGTTCAAACTTTCCCTATGCCCTATCTTAGAGGTTGCACTTGATCCCGGCACCACAACCGCCTTGAGAGATGGAACCATCACAAAGATCGTGGCATTGTTCGTGAAGATTGTCGCCACGGTTGGGGAAAAGTCAAGCAGTATTCCTGAGGAGTTGCCTACCCTTGAGCTCCCATAAAGCCTTGCAGTAACATTTGCGCTTGGCACCGTCACGGAGTAGACCGTATTATTTATCTCGATGGTCGCTTTGCTGATGGTAAACCTTATCATGTCAAGCGACGCGTTCTTTGGTATTGCCACCCTTCCTATCGTCTGGCTCACGTTGAGCAGCGTCATCAGGTTTATGCTGCCGCTGCTGTTCGAGGCTATCCACCCCGAGGCATTCCCTGCGCCCGATATGTGCACCTTTAGCGATGAGTAGTTTATCTGCAGCGCCTGCGTTCCAGATGGAACGTGCGGCGGATCGGTAAGCCTTATCGGGGCGTATTGGGAGGCGCTTGTCCATCCCGATGAAAACTGCGTTAGCAAAACATACGCAATTATCACAATGCCAACCAGACTCGCTCCGTAGTACAAAAGCCTTCTTCTATCGTAGCCCATATTTTCACCATAAGCGCTGCTTGTGGCAGTGCCGGAAATCCTGTAGTATTTCCATTTTCGTATGTGCGGATTGTCGACCCTCTCTATCATTCCATCGGACTCCAGCTCCCTTAGGTGCTGGCTGACCGTGGCAGGGGCAAGCTGCAGCTCGCTGCAAATGTCGCTAAGCGTCTTGTCCCCCTTGGAGATGCTCCTTAAAATGGATTTTTTTGAGTCCCCCGTCCTGCCCATCTTATCAATATTAAATGATTGGGAAAGTTAAAAGAGCTTCCCCAACGTTTCGGTTTTATTTCGGTTTTTTCGTCGAAAATCTCAAAGACCCTCTACAACTTATAAAAAAGCCCCCATTCAGAGCCCGATCCTCATTTCCGCGAACTTGATTATCCCCTCCGCGTTCTTCATCAGCACAAACGAGAGGATGATCGAGGTGAAGACTATGAATGAGGTCACCCCAAGGAAGCTTGGCGCAAGCAGCCCCGATCCTGTCGCCGTGCTGATTATCACAAGGGAGAGCTCCCCCACGGGAAGCATCCCAAATGAGGTGAATGCGGCGAGCCTGTGCGACTTGACCGTCGCAAAGCTGCTTGCAAAGACGCTGACGAACTTTGTCAGCAGCACGAGCGGTATCATGGCGAGGACAAGGCCAAAGTCGATAAGCGAGAGGTTTACCTCCAGGCCTATTGCAAAGAAGAAGAACGAGATGAACACGTAGGAGAAGTTCCTGAGGTTCTTCTCAACCATCATTCCCCGCTCCTTCCACTCGTTGACTATGCTTCCCGCGACGTAAGCCCCAAACGCGGCAGAGAGCCCGAGGAAGGTCGCAATCGAGACAAGAAGCAGCAAAAGGCCGAGCGCAAGCACGAGCAGGTCCTCCTCCCTGATGTGGAACCTGTCAAGCAGCCTGTCCACAAAGGAGTGGAAGAAGAGGTATGCGGCTATGAAAAGCGCGAGCCCCCCAAAGAAGGAGAGCGCAACGGCGCCAATGGAGCTTGTCTTGAAGATCGCAAGCGCGCTGATGAAGGTGAAGATCAAGACCGCGATGACGTCCTCGATTATGCTGATTCCTGCGATCAGCCTCAGATCAAACTTCTTCTTTAGCCCAAGCTCCTGGAGCAGCTTGACCGAGACCCCGGTGCTCGTGATCGAGAAGGCAAGAGCAAGCACGAGCGAGCTTGTCGTGTCAAACCAGTGCGAGAAGACAAAGAAGAGTATCCCAAGCGCGATGCCTATCTCCAGGATGGCAATTAGCGAGGAGGCCTTCATCCCGGACTTTATGATCTTGTATATTGAGAACTCGGTCCCGATCACAAAAAGCAGCAGTATGCTCCCAAGCTCGGCCACAAAGCCGGTCAGGGAGCTCTGCGCAATCAGCCCAAGCGCCCCAACAAGCACCCCCAGCATCAAAAAGGTCACGATTGCAGGAACCCTGAACCTGATCGCAAGTATGCTGCCCGCAAGCAGGAAGATCAGCGCGATTGCTATCGAGAAGAAATCAGACATTTTTTATCTAGCTTAATTGCGCGGCAAGCTATAAAACCCAGAGCGTTTTGCCTTCAAAATGAGGGCAAAAGTTAGGCTTAAATATCTTGAAATCTGATTATTTTCGATAGTATGATACCAATAGTTACAGTGAACTGGCTAAGCGTGGTCATTGCTGCAATCGCAGCGATTGTGATCGGAAGCATCTGGTACTCCCCTAAGGTTTTCGGGACTGCCTGGATGAAGGAGATGAAGATCGATCCCAAGAAGATGAACAAGGCGGAGATGAAGAAGGGCATGCAAAAGGGCATGATCCTAATGGTCATCGGATCGCTTGTCATGGCAAGTGTCCTCTCGATTGTACTAAAGAGCGTAGGCGCAGTCTCGCTCATGGACGCAGTTGTCGTCGCACTTTGGATTGCAATTGGATTCTATGCTACAATGCTCCTGAGCACAGTTGCATTTGAGGGAACCTCAACAAAGCTCTACCTCATAAAGGCGTTCCACTACATTGTGGCGCTCATTGTGATGGCGGCAATACTTGTAACCTGGGCATAAAGAGCCGAGGGTTTTTCTTTCTTTTATTTTTTGTTTTTCTCTAAAACAAGTTTCATGTTAAAAAGTGATTTCATGGCGTTACAAGCAAAGCGAAACAGCAACGCGCAATCAATCTACACCGACTCGGAGGCGGCAAAGATTGCAAGAAGCCTAACATCGCCCCAGATATTCACCATCTACTACCTAAAGGGACTCTCAAGCAGGCTTGCCATTCCAACGCTCTCAAGTCTCAAGGCTGAACTAAAGAGCCACGGGCACGATGAGAAAGAGTACACCCAAATCGTAAATTTCCTTGAAAGCAAGAGCCTAATAGAGAGGAACGGTGATATCATCATACTAACAGGCAGCTTCGCCGCAGTCAACGAAAAGCTAAAGGCTTTGAGCTCTCATAAGAGAGAGCATTAGTTTCTTCTCGGTTGCCATATCCATCGCCATCTCCTGCTCCTTTCTTCCGGCTCTTAGCAGCTGTATGACCATTAGGTTTATCCAGGCGGATTTCCCTATGTAGCTTCCTGCTGGGATCTTGATATTCGAAAGATCATTGCTAAGCGCCTTCTGCTCCCCCATCTCGCAATCAATCCTCCTGAAATCGGAGAGGAACTTAGGCCCCTTGCCCTCCTTTAGGTATTCTCCGCTCTGCAGCCTTTCAAGTACGATGTTCACGGAAACTTTCGGATGCTCAGCGACAACTCTTGACATCTTCTCACAATGTGCTTGTGAGTTTCCTGATATTTAAAAGGTCTCTGCAGGTTCGTCGCTTGGAAGGCGGACATTCATGGAACGACATAAGCGGATGCGTAAGTTTCGTTTACCTGCACCCCATTGTTCCCATTTCCGCTGTAGTCATTCCCGTTTCCATTTAGCGGCCACCATCCTACCAGGTTTTTTAGGTTTACCGGAGCCCCACCTATCCCCTCGCCATACATTGAGGCAATCTCGGCGCCGCCAAGCGGCGCATTGTATATCTGAACGTTTGCGATCGTCCCGTTTATCGGATAGACCCTTCCGCTTGGCCACACGTCAGCCCCCAACACTGTCGCATTTGATGTCTGGAAGTCCCTTGGCGAAAGGAGGGCTGAGGAGAAGGACCTGTTATTTACGTACACTGTCGCGCTGCCACTATTGGCGTTGTAGGTTGCAACAATGAACTGCCATTTTTCCATGTATGGGAGCGAATTGCTGGAGTTGGAAGGCCACTTAATATAGGATCCGTTTATCCAGAGAATCCCGCATGCTCCGTTGTTTTGCCCGTATCCAAAAAGCGCGATCCCAGAACTTGGGCTGGGATTGCTTGCCACTATTCCCTGGCAGTGGGCAGCCGTAGGTCCGTGCCAGTATACCCATGCGGATATGGTGAATCCTTGCGAGCCCTGACCGCCAAGGGGCAGGCTTGGCAGGCTCAGGTAGCTTGGATATGTAAGTGTTCCCGCGCCCTTACCCTTGTTGAGGCTGGAAAATTTCGCGTATGCGGAGCCCTGGTCCGCCACGAACTGCGGAAGAAGGTTTGTGCACACTCCCTGCAGAGAAATCTGGTCGAGCGTGTACGGTCCGCTGGGCCTGAAAACGCTGCAGCTTCCCGCCATTGCCCTTTGCTGAAAAATGGTGGCATGCAGGCTGAAAAGCGCAGAGACGACCACCCCCAATATCAAAAACGCCATGCCGTAGGTAAGCAGGTACTCAAAGCCAAGCTGCAGCTTGTCGCTGTATTTCCTCGCCTTAGCTCCCCTTTCTGCCCTTACTTTTGCGCCGCCTTTCATACACTAGATATTTAAATCAAGGCTTAAATATCTGTATATACCGGCAAGCGCGGCGACTCCAACCAAGTGAGCGTGGGATTATGAGACTTAACAACAAGAGGGTTCTTTTGGTAGGCGTTAGTTTGGGTCTTGGCGCAGCCACGGCAAGCTACCTTCTCAAGGAAGGGGCAAGCGTCGCAATCTCCGCAAGGGAGGCGAAGGTGCTAACCGACGTTGAAAAGCTGCTCTCAAAACCAAAGAGGCTATTTTTGGTTAAGGGCGATGCCTCGACGAGCGAAGGAGCAAAGAAGATCATAACCGCGGCTTCGGACGTGATGGAGGGCATAGATGAAGTGGCGGTTTTGGTGGGCGGATTTGTTGCCGATAGAATTGAGGGCCTTGAGGCTCTTGAGCAAATGACCCTAAACCACATCAAGATCCCACTCTACGTCGTAAATGCATCACTGCCTCATCTGCACAAGGGCTCATCAATCACCTTAATCTCCTCAACCCTTGCGATGCACAAGGCAAGCGGTCCGCTATCCTACACCATCGGCAAGATTGGCACTGCAAAGGAGGTGGAGCTGCTTGCAAACCAGCTGATGGAAAAGGGAATTAGGGTGAATGGGATAGCGCCTCTCTCAATTGACGGACAGTTTAGGCCCGACACCGAGTTCAAGAGCGCAAGAAAGCTTGGGGACCAAAGCGCCCCGCCGGATGCTTTTGCAAAGGTGATAGTCTGGCTAATGACGGACGAAGCGCAGTGGGTAAACGGCGTCGTTATCCCTGTCGATGGCGGGGCAAGGCTGAAAGGATAAGGATATTCCTTCTATTTTTAGAAAAAGAAGAAGCTCTTTCCGAAAAGGAAGCTTGAGAGCGTTCTTAGCGACTCAAATATTATCACCACAGCAATGCCGTATCCGAGCATACTTTGGTCTATCCTATCCTTGAAATGGCTGCCGATAAGCACTCCTGGAATACCTCCGATTACAAGAAGTCCTGTAAAGGGCAGGTTCACATTGCCAAGGTATAGCTGCGTCGCAGTTGCGGCAAGCAGTATCAGTCCTCCTTCAAAAATTGCTATTGTTACGGCTGTCCTGTTTGGGAACTTTAGCAATATGATCAGCGATGAGACAAGAAGAGATCCGGTCGAAACCCCCGTGAGTCCCGCAATGAGCCCAATTCCTGCGCCTACCAGCATTCCCTTTCTCTTCAGCCTAAGCGTAAGCTTTGGATCCTCTTTATGGTTCATCTTATTTGCGCGCAGCTGAAGCACTATCCCTACTCCCACGAAGAGAAGCACAAGCGCGAGGAACGGGGGAAAGAGGTTGAATGCCACAAATCTTGAGCTAAAGAAAGCACCCACCACCGCAAGCGGAACGCCTGTTATCGCAATCATGAACGTATAATCGCGGCTTAGCTTTCCCCTAAGGTAGTTCCTGGCGCTTGCCACAAACTTCGTTACCGTCCCCTGGGTTGTTGCCGTTCCCACGACAAGATTGTGCGCAAGCGAGCTTGCAAAGTCAAGGTATAATATCGGGGTCATCAGCGCGCCTGAGCCCACGCTTGTAAGGCCCACTATTGCCCCCACGACCAGCCCGAGCGCGACAATTAGTGCGATTGTGAACGGATCCATATCAGGGTGTATTCTCACGCTATACTTTTAAATCAAACTGATTGCCATTTGGGAATAGCTATTTAAAATTTCATTTCCCACTTGGCTTATGGCAGCTTCAAAAAGGAGAAGAAGGGCAGCAAGGCCGGCTAGGCGCATAAAGGAGAACGGAAGCCAAAAACTAAGGAAATTCGCTCTCGCCCTGTTGATTGTGCTCCTGATCTACTCTGTATTTATCACCTTCACTTACCTTGGCCTCCAAAAGGCGACCCTTTCACCTGGCATAGTCGCCTTCCCCATTAAGTTTTACGTCAATTCAACCGCATCTATCCCATCCAATCTAATATCTGTTCCTTTGAACCAGACCTTCTGTCCACAAAACTCCACAATCAGCGCAATGGCGAGCTCGGCAACCTTCTCCCCATACTACACAGTCGCATCGTTTGGCCAAAATTTCACCTACACCTTCTTCTATAATTCCACAAGCAAGCCTACCTATGGCATTGGAGTAACAAGGCCCTTTAAGCTAAACTACTTCAAGGCAATAACTGTTCAGACAAGCCAGTGCAAGAACTATCCTTATGCACTAAACGGTCTAGCCGTTAATATGCAGGCGCCCAACTCGACATATGTTGGAAATTTGTATATTGTAAAATACAATAAAAATTAGCCCAAAAAATGAATTACTTAACAACTACTTCCTCCAGAATTTATTTCTAAAGTCGCTAATAACATTAGTAATTATCTCTTTTCCATGAACGGCAAAGTACAGTAGAAAAATTATTCCGACAACTACAAACAGCCCTACCATACCAATTATAAGAATAATGTTAAACGGAAAAGAAATTTTGTTAAGAACAAGAGATATGTCCGTTATTGTGCCCGCACTAATTATTATAGTCAAAAGTAGGAGCAATGCTGTGTATGTATTTAATGCCTTGCTAAGTTTTGCAGAACTTGTACTGAAGTCTTCTAATGCCTTTCTTGTTTTTATTTGATTTATAAGTGCAAATCCATCGGATGTTAGACGTATAAGTGCGCCACCATCCAACTCTCCATAAGCATTTCTATCTCTTTCATCCATAAGATCTATGACTCCATCTTTTATGCCGAATGAGATCACAGTTAATTCAGATTTTTTGGTAGTCAGGACATTTGCATTAACATAATTAGGGTAATGTGCATCTAGTTCCTTAAGCAGTTCTAAAAGACTCTTTTCCATAAATTGTATTTGCACCCTTACTACTTATAAATTACTCACTAAAAAATTCAATCAAAAAATAAACACCTCTCCTTTTTTACAAATTCAAGCTTTACTCTTTGGCTGAATCTATGTTAGTATGTGGGTAAGCATTTGTAAAAGATGCTAGTTCCATACAAAATGGAGGTAAAGGGAATCGAACCCCTGCCTTCACCGTGTAAGGGTGACGTCCTACCATTAGACAATACCTCCGCTTTACCTTGCCTTTTTCTCACAAAACTCGTTTAGCCTATTTATTGCCTCCTCCAAAACCGGCTTTGCCGGAAGCGCGACAATCCTTATGTGGCTCCTTGCCCCAAATCCTGAGCCCCTTGTTATCTGGACAAGTTTTTCCCTTAGGAACTCGCTTACAAACTCCCTATCATTATTGTAGTTCAATGATTTTAAATCTATTCTCGGGAAAATGTAGTACGCGCTATTTGGCCGAACCGTTTGAAGATACGGGTTTTCGCCAAGCAGCTTGAATGCAAAGTTAACCCTACCCTCAATCTCGCCGACCATCTTCCCTATTGCTTTCCTGTGCTCCTTTGTGTTGCTTATCGCCTCCGCAACTGCGTACTGGGCTGGTGCATTCACCGAGACCCTAACCCCCGCAAAATCCGCAAACTTCTTCTTTAGCTCCATTGATGTCTTGTCTTCTCCCGGAACTATCATGAATCCAATCCTAAACCCTGTAGCGTCAAGGTTCTTTGAGGCGCCATTTAGTATCACGTGGGGCACCCCCTTTGCAACCTGCGCAACGCTTGTGAACTTTGCCTTGTTGTAGACAACCTCATCGTAGATCTCATCGCTCACAAGTATGAGTTTGTGCTCATTTGCAAGGTCTACTATTCTCTCTAAAGTATTTTTCTTTAGCACTGTGCCTGTCGGGTTGTTTGGATTTGTAAGCATTATGTACTTTATCCCCCTCTTCTCCTTCATCCTCTTTATATGGTCCTCAAGCTCATCTGTGTCTATGTCCCACTCCCTCTCCTCATCATAGTCAAGGTAGTATGCCTTCCCTTCAGAGAGCTCAATGCTTGGCACGTACTGGGTGTAGTAGGGCCGAAATATTATCGCATGGTTTCCGGGATTTAGAAGCGAGGCATTTAGGAAGTAGAGTCCCTCCGAGACCCCCTGTGTTGTAATAATGTCCTCCTCCTTGAGCTTCACATTGAACATTCTCTTGTACCTGCCCTTAACCGCATCAATTAGCTCAGGTATGCCGCTTGACCTGGTATAATAAGTCTTGTTCTCCTTTATCGCCCTGATTGCCGCATTCTCAATGTACTTCGGGGTTGGAAAATAAAGTGAGATGTCCCCCCTGTTTAGTGCTATAACCTTTTTTCCGCTTTTAATTAGCCGCTCCGCAAGCTCATTGTCCTCATCTATCGGATTCAAGGCGTATTTGCTGCGTTCGGATAAAACCATTTTAGCACAATTAGTAAAAAGCGACTAAGCTATTTATCTCTATCTGACTCACAATTTGTCCTCAATGTCCTTCTTTGTGAGGCCTGCCTGCTCCAAGATTGAATGAAGAGTCCCTTCCTTAAGTTCACGGTTGTGGATTGCTATTGTTACCTTGTGTATTCCATCCGTCAACCTGATGTGGCTTCCCCTCTGCCTTAATGCCGTGAACCTGAAATTTTTCATAAGAACTTTGAGCAGCTTGGAGTCCTTTACAACCAATCTGGCCATAAAACCCGCCTAACTAAGCCTCTGCTAGCAATATCTTCTTCTCCTTTTTAGAAATAGTTGAATCCAGTTCACTTAGCATAGCTGTTACAAACAAGTTCTGCAGTGCATTTCCCTTGGCACCCCTTATTTTCAGGTCGTCACCTAATATGCTCTCTATTGAAAGTTCTATTGCCTCCTTGAGCTCCTTTCTCAGGCCTCTTAATGTTTTTGCCTGGTCAACTATCCCTAGAGCTGGAATCCTGGCGATGTACCATCCCTCCTCTCGCCAGATCTTAATATCCTCCATAGTAATATCTTTAAATAAAGAATTATTAATCTTCTGATTTTTTACTGTTTTTCCACAAGCCTTGCCTTCTGTATCAGGTATCGTCCCACCTTCCCATCCCAAATCTTGTCTGCCTCGTCAATCACTATCCTCTTTTGGAAGAGAGGGGCGTTTAGCACAAATGTCTCCGCCTCTCCCCCCTCAAAGAGCTGGCTTATTCCGTAGTCCTGGTAGAGCTTTTGCAGCCTTTCTATCAGCCCAAGGTCAAGCTTTGCCCCAATAAAGCTCTCATCAAACCCGTCTGCGCTAACCTGGACTATTATCACCTCATACTTCTCGATTAGCTCGGCGAACTCCTTTTCCGGGGCTATTCCCCAGAGTGGGGTTACTGACTTTATGTTGTGCTTCTTTGCAATCGCATCTATCCTGTCCCTCTGGTACGTGCTTGCGATTGCCCCGCTCACAATCAGCTTTACTTCATTGTCAACAAGTGCCGCCTCAAGGTCTCGCAGCTCATCCTCCTTGACTCCCTTTGTCTTAACTATAATTTGCTTGATTCCAAGCGCCTCCGCCTGCAGCTTTGTCGCATCGATGTTTGGGTAGTGGAACATGTAGCTGTACTCATTCTCCGTCTGCATTGTAAGGAGAAGATCGATTTTTATTCCCTGCTCGATTGCCTTGTGCAGCGCAAGGGTTGAGTCCATTCCTCCACTGTAAAGGCACGCATTGGTCATTTCTGCACCTTTGCAAGCCTCTTCTTCACGTGCTTTAGTGCGGCAAATGTGTCCCTGTCTATTTCGCTAAGCCTCATTGCGATGTACTTTGAGTGGTTGTTTAGCTCTGGGATTATCACATACTCAAGAGCGTTTACCCTTCTTTTTGTCTTGTCGATTTCAATCACTAGCCTCTTGAGACCCTGCTCCCTTTTTGCGATATCGATAATCGTGTTGCTAACTTCCTGGAACGAGTCGCTCACGTCATCAACCGCTGTGCTGGTTGTGAGAAGGCTGTAGCCCCTGTTTGTCATCGTGAACTCCTTTTGGGCCTTGCTGATTTCTGGGAGCCTTACTCCCATCACGTTCTTTAGGGTTATTTTTACCGGGGTGGTCTCTGGCATATATGCTGCAACTTTTTCTAGCTCAAAGTCCCCGATATAAGTCGAGGCAACTGCGACTGTCTTGTATGCACCCTGAAGAACTGTGTAAAGATAGTTCCTGTCATTTTTTGACTGCTGCAAAAGCTTCATGAACTCAATGACTAAGACCTCCTTCTTTCTCTCAAGGATCGTGTGTCCCTTCTTGGCCATGGCTCGGGTCTTCTTGAGGTTCATCAGGTTCATTCGTGTTGGGTTTGGCCTTTTCACTTTTCACGCCTTTTTCTTGTAGTACTTTGCGATGTAGTCCTTCTTGATTCTTGTGAGCTCATCCTCCTTTAGGTATGAGAGAAGGTCCCATCCGATAGTTAGCGTATCCTCAATTGTCCTTGCCTCGTCCCTTCCCTGTCCAAGGAATCTCTTTTCGAAATCCTCACCGAACTTCAGGAAGACCTTATCCGAGTCGCTGAGCGCTTCTGCTCCAACTACAGAGCTGAGGTTCTTTGCATCCTGTGCCTTTGCGTATGCTCCGTAGAGCTGGTCTGCTACTCCGCTGTGATCCTCTCTTGTCTTTCCTGTTCCGATTCCGTTGTTCTTTAATCTTGAAAGCGAACCAAGCGGGTTTACTGGCGGATAGATCCCCCTGTTTGCAAGATCCCTGCTGAGGAAAATCTGTCCCTCTGTAATATAACCAGTTAGGTCTGGGATTGGGTGGGTTACATCGTCTCCAGGCATTGTCACCACGTCAAGCTGGGTTATGCTACCTTTCTTTCCGCTGATGATTCCTGCCCTCTCGTAAATACTTGAGAGGTCGGTGTACATGTAGCCTGGGTAACCCCTCCTTCCTGGGACCTCTTCCCTTGCGCTTGAGAGTTCTCGAAGCGCCTCTGCGTAGTTTGTCATGTCGTTTAGTATGACAAGCACGTGGTATCCCTTCTTGTATGCAAGGAACTCTGCTGTCGTGAGCGCAATTCTAGGAGTGAGGATTCTCTCGATGCTTGGGTCGTCAGCAAGGTTGATGAATGCAACCGTCCTTGAGAGCGATCCTGCCTTCTTGAACTCGCTGATAAAGTAGGATGCGTCATCTGCTGTGATTCCGATTGCCGCAAATACCACTGCAAAGTCTCCGCTTCCCTTAACCTTTGCCTGTTTTGCAATCTGAGCGGTGAGCTCGTTGTGCGGAAGACCTGCTCCAGAGAAAATTGGAAGCTTTTGTCCCCTGACAAGCGTAATTAATCCATCTATCGATGAGATTCCTGTCTCGATGAAGTCGCTTGGCATTGTCCTTGAGACTGGGTTGATTGGCTCTCCGTTGACATCGAACTTCTCCTCGTACTTCACGTCCGCCTTGACATCAATTGGCTTTCCCTGTCCGTCAAAGATCCTTCCGAACATGTCCTCCGAGACTCCGAACCTGAATGTGTCTCCAAGGAAGGTGACGCTTGTCTTGTCTATGTTGATTCCGTTTGTGGGACCAAACACCTGCACTACTGCATAACCCTCTCCTGTCTCAAGCACCTGTCCGAGCCTTGACTCGCCGCTTGCCATATTGATTCTAACTATCTCGTTGTATGCGGCGCTCTTCACATTCTTTACCACTACGAGTGGTCCTGCGACGCTCTCAATTGTCTTGTATTCTATTTCGAACTTCATGATATCACCTTGCTCCGATTCCCTCCTCTTTCACGAGCGTGTCAAAGGCCAAGTCTACCTCCCCCCTTATCTTCTTTGTTTGGGATGTGACCTCTTCCTCCTTCCACTCCTTCATCCTTGAGATGTCCGCCTTGACCTTTAGCGAGACTATCTTGTCTGTCGGGACTCCTGCCTTTACCGCCTCGTTTGCCCTCTTTCCAAAGTAAAGAATAATCTCAAGCATCCTTCTCTGCTTTTCCATGCTAGTGTACGCATCAATCTGGTCGTACGCGCTCTGCCTTAGGAAATCTTCCCTTAGGATCTTTCCAATTTCAAGCACTATCCTCTCCGTGTCTGGAAGCGCATCAGCTCCGACAAGTTGGACAATGTCCTTGAGCTCTGCCTCCCTTTGCAAAAGTGTCATTGCATATTTTCTGTTTGCAGGGAAGTCCTCTCCGATGTTCTTCACATACCAGTCCTCAAGCGCGTTGAGGTAGAGCGAGTAGCTGTTTAGCCAGTTGATTGATGGGAAGTGCCTTGAAGATGCAAGCGCAGCGTCAAGTGCCCAGTAGGTCTTTGTGACCCTGAGCGTTCCCTGTGAGACTGGCTCTGAGATGTCTCCTCCTGCTGGCGAGACTGCACCGATGATTGTTATCGAACCGACCTTTCCGCCGATTCCCTCGACCTTTCCTCCCCTTTCGTAGAACTCCGAGAGCCTCTTTGAAAGGTATGCTGGGTATCCTTCCTCCCCAGGCATCTCCTCAAGCCTTGAAGAGATCTCTCTCATCGCCTCTGCCCATCTGGATGTCGAGTCGGCCATGAGCGCTATGTTGTATCCCATGTCCCTGAAGTACTCCGCAATTGTAATTCCAGTGTAGATGCTAGCCTCTCTTGCCGCGACAGGCATGTTGCTTGTGTTTGCAATCAGTATGGTTCTCTCGATGAGCGGCCTGTTTGTCTTTGGATCGAGCAGGTGTGGGAATTCCACAAGAACCTCTGTCATCTCGTTTCCTCGCTCTCCGCAACCTACGTATACCACGATGTCTGCGTCAGAGTACTTTGCTAGCTGGTGTTGGATGACCGTGTTGTGCAGCAAAATTGCGCCGTCTCCTCCAATGAAATTCGAGCCATATTCGGGAACTGTTATATCATATACATCAAAAGGCCCCTCTTTTTGCTCTATCGACACTATTTCATCACAATACAAGTAGTCTAGCGAAAGCCCAAACTTTTGAGTACTGAGTACCATCTGCTGGTTTCCAGAATTTACTAGCATCAAACCCGTGAATTTTTTGAAGATCCCTGCTCCCATTTTCTCCTTATTGCCGGTATAATTGTGGATCTCTACCCCTTCTTTTTTGAGTTCTGCGTAAGGCAGCGTGAACTTGTAAAGCTCCTTAATGTATTCCGGAGATAACGGCACAACATCTATCGCACTCCATGAATTTGCCTTTGATTTTACATATTCTGAAATTTTTAATATTTTTTCATGGCTGATTCCGGAAGAATTCATAGCCTCATGCAGAATTGCAAGGTTTTCTTTTCCCCTAACAAATATTCTATAGTAAGGCACGCCCCCAATCACTCTTTTGTTTAAGGAGTTCAAAACCCCAAATCTAGTTAAGATGTAAGATAATTGAGTGGAGAGTTTTGCGCTTGCGGTCGTAAATTCAACCTGGCCATCATAGTAAGAACCATCGCCTATGTGATATGCCGATAGGAATGTAGCTAGAGATTTATTCCCAGATTTCATAAGTACTCCTGGAATCTGTTTTTCGCCTGCCTTATCTCCGCATCCAATTTTCCTGAGCAAATTTCCAAGGACCTTGCTATGCAGCAGCACATTGGGCGTCTTTTCTGATTGCCTCTCTACCTTTCCATCAATATCAAAGAGTTTTTTGGCAAGCTCAAGGAATCTCACTAGCAATTTTTCATCCGAATTTGTGAATACGACCGTATTCTTTGCCCTGATATACCCCTCGGATATGTAATAGCCTAGAAACTCTGCCAGTTCTGGCGTCATCCTTTCGGGTAGTTTAATTTGTTTCATTCTGCCTTTGTAATCCACATCGCCGAATTCTATTTTCGCATCGCCATTCTTGGAATCAAATTTCCTGACTGAGGCTATGTACTGGCCCACCTTTAGGTCCTTTGCCATGCTCTCAATTATTTCGCCCTTCTCATTTACTCTGAATAATTTATGGACTGGCGTTACCTTGACACTCCTCCCTGTCCTAGTCCTAACCTCAACCAAAGAGTCGCTCTTTCCCTTGTAAATGTACATTGACTTGGACTTTATTATTTCAGAATTTTTAAGCGAGTAAACTCCCAAAGGCGTTTTCAATTTGATTATTGTCTCATTTTCATTCTGTTCGATTCCGCTATTATTCTTAATTGCAGAATCGTAAATCTCCTTTATTCTCACAATATCTCCATTAGATAGCAAAACAGGTGTGTCTCCGCTTACACATTTTCCAGATCCAAACGGACCAGGGACTGCGGCCGTTCCTCCCTTTGCGATTGGGAAGAAAGTATCCACCACCCTTTGTCCTGTTACAAGTGGGTCTGCAGATCTATACTTCTCTTTGAATGGTGAGGACATTCTAACCGACCTCTTCTGTGTCATTGTGAGGCTAATATTTTTTCCATCCGCCTTAATCACCGCAACCTCTTCTGTGATTGTAAAGTTTCCTTCCTTTATCTTCTCAACTGTTCCATGGATCCCGTAAGGAACCATGATGTAGTGCTTCATTAGCTGGGTCTCCTGAACGTATCCAATTATTGCACCCTCGCCAACCTTTGCTCCCTTCTTTACTGTCGCGACAAACTTCCACTTTCTCTTCCTGTCAAGTGGGGCAACGTCTATTCCTCTTGAGATAAAGCTTCCAGAGACCTTCTCTATTGCCTCAAGCGGCCTTTGCACTCCGTCGTAAATCTTTCCAAGGAGCCCTGGCGCAAGCTCGACCGATAGCGGAAGTCCTGTTGAGTCTACTTTCTCTCCTGGCTTGAGTCCTGAGGTGTCCTCATAGACTTGGATTATCGCCCTGTCCTTTCTAAGCTGAATTACCTCTCCAATCAGCTTTAGGCTTCCTACCCTGACCACGTCATACATGTTGCTTCCGAGCATCTCCCTTGCTACTACCAAAGGCCCTGCTATTTTTTCTATTATTCCCAAATAATCACTTGTTTGCCATTTTATTAATATCAATTCCGACTGCCCTTAGGATCATCCTCCTTAGCTGGTCCGTCTCGTTTTGCGGCTCGTTGAAGTCCGCAACCTCAATAACTAGGGGCATTAGGCTGTTCTCAATTGCGTATGTTAACTTGCGATCCCTGATCTTCTTTGCGAGCGTCTGCGCAATTATTATGATCCCAACATCCTCCCTTTGGAGAAGCGTCCTGAGCGTGCTCTCAACCTCCTCTGGCTCTGAGACATTGTATGAGGCACTAATCCCTGCGAGCTTTGAGCCGATCGCTAGCAGCCTGCTGCCTACCACGGCGATTTTGTAATCTTTGTTGCCTACTCTGCCTTCCATACCATCATCTTTGTTATCTCCTCCCTTGGAAGACCGTACGTCTTTCCCTTTATTATGATCCTGAGCGTGAAGACCTCTATCTCCTTTAGGTACGCGTATGCGATAAGCGTCCCAATTGAGAGGACGCTGTGCTTTAGCAGCTTTATGCTCTTGTTCATGATCGCGTTTTTCATCCCAATCTCAAATCCGAGCAGCTCCTTTCTCGTCTCGCTCCTATACTGCGCAAGCTCAAATGAGAGGTCGAACACCTTGATCTCCTTTATCATTGATTCTATGTCCTTTGAGTTCTCGTAGAGCTCCCTTAGGCTCTCCTGCTTTAGGCTGCCGTTGTTGATAAGGTTGCCTGCTATCTCCAAGAACTTTATGTTGTACTTCTTTGCGCGAATGAGCGTGATTAGATTCCTCATGTCAATGTCCATCTTTATTATCTGAGCTGACTCGTGGTGCATGTCGAGCAGCCTGATTATTATCGATCCAAGCTGGTTGTAGTAGAGCTTGTCTATTGTGACGCCAATGTTTGCCGCAATCTTGTCCTTGCGGTAGTTCTCAAGCGCCGCTGCAAGAATTGGCTTGTATGGAGAATTGATCATTATCCTGTTCATCATGCTCTCGATGTTCGGCTCGTTCATGAGCTCCTTTAGCGCAACTGAGTCGTAGAGCCCGTAGTTTATCACGTACTTTGAGATCTCGGAGAACGGCGCGCCCTTCTCCTTTGCATCGATTGCAAGCTTTATGTTGTAGAGGTCCCACTTTCCAGCAATTGACCTCATAAGGCTCTTGTTCACAATTGGCGAGACTGTTATGAGCTTATCCACATTTTCTCCTAGGTTCTTTGAAAGTGCAAAGTCAATCAGGTCGGACTTCAAGTTCACGCCGCCAAACTCCTCAAGGTTCTTTTTGTAGTCGGTCTGCGCAAGTATGGCAAGCATTGTTGGAACATCCTTTGCGTTGATGATGTTTTGCATCGTCTCCTTTCTAATCATCTTGGATTCCATCGCCTTTACTCTAGCGGTTGAGTATCCGTATATGCTTGCTGCTTCGTAACCCGCTACTGGCATAGTATCACTTACTTGACTTCTTCTTTTTTGCGACCTTCTTTGTGGCCTTGACTGCTTTCTTGATCTTCTTTGGCTTTGGAGCGCTCGGCTTTGCGTGAGACGCCTTCCTTTCAGTAAATAGTGCCTCTGCTATCTTGCTCCTGATTAGTTCCTCCTTGTTTGAGAGCATCGAGTGGACGCTTGCGTCTATTTTTATGCTGCCGTCCTTTGTCTGGATGATAACTCCCTTCTCGGATGCCGGAACGGACTTGTACCCAAGCTTTGCGAGAATCTTTCCGCTCTCCTTGTCCGCCTTGATCACAAGCTCTGCATTATCCGTTAGCTCCTTTGCGGAGGAAAGCGCCTTCTTTACTATCTTGTCGTAGTGCTTTTGCATCACGATTGATACAATTCCCTTCTTTACCGCCGAAGATGAAGAGTCCACAACGCCGCCCTTTGCGAGAAGCACAAGATTGTTTCTCTCAATCTCCACTCCCGCATCGTGCTCCATGCGCATTGCATGGGACCTCTTTGCGATCTCAAGCCTTGCCATGTCAAGTATCGTCTTTGCCCTTGCCTTAGCCTCGGCTGTGATTCGATATGACTCGCTCTTTGCCTCTTCATCAATCGCGCCAGCCTTCTTGTGCGCCTCCTTGACGATTTGCTCCTTTATCTCTTGCAGTGACATGTGCAACCCTTACACTATGCCTGCGTGGAGCATTATCAAGATTGCAATCACGAATCCAAAGATCAAGAGAGTCTCTGGAATGACCATGAAAAGCAGAACCCTTCCGAGCTCCTCCGGCTTTTCGGCGATGAGTCCAAGTCCAGCTGCGCCGATTGCGCTCTGAGCGACTCCCGTTCCGATTGCTCCTCCTGCGATTGCGATTCCTGCGCCGATTGCTGCGATTGCAGCTCCTGTGTCTATTGGTACTACCATATAATTCACTTAAACGTTATCGTCCTCTTTTGTGTTCACCCTCCTGTACGAGAATGGCCTGAACTTTACCCCCCCTCCGGTGTAGAACTTTGAGAAGAACTCCACAAAATTCAGCCTTACACCCTGGATTAGGCCCTCGAACATCCCGAGAACCATGTTCACAAAGTGGAGTAATAGGAATACGACTAGCAAGATTATAAAGCCAAGTATCCCCCCCTGGAAGGTCGGGGTGAAGGCGTTGTCGATGAGCCTTGCGATTATCACGCTTGCCATCCCAAACCCTAGGATTCTTGCGTAGCTAAGCGGGTGGGTCATCAGGTTTGTGAGCTCGCTTGCCTCAATGCCGCTTAGCACCCCTGTTATGACTAGGAAGACTGCAGTTAGTATCCCAAAGGTGCCAACATAGTCCGCACCTGTGAAGAAGCCGTACACTGCGACGACTCCAACAAGTATTGTAATTATCGAGCTGAGCTTGCTCATCGCGTGCTTCACATGGTGATGCTTCCAGTGATTGTAGAAGCTAAATGCAAATCCAAGTATCACCTGGACTAGCCCGAATAGAATCGTGAAGACAAGTATCGAGGTCGCGTCGGTTATCCAGTTAAAGCCTGTGAAGGTTGTGAAGTTCTGGTTTAGCTCAAAGCCAAAGTACTGGTTTGAGAGGAAGCCGAAGAATATCGCAGAAATTGCGCAAAGCTGCCAGACCTTTGCCACATTATGGAGAAGGTCATCGGGCTTTGTCTTTTTTGCAAGCAGCCATCCAACAAGGAAGGAGACCACTCCGTATCCCACGTCGCTTATCATAAGTCCATAGAAAATCGGGAATGTGATGATGAAGATCCAGGTCGGGTCTATCTCATCGCTCCTTGGGACGGAGTAGAACTCCATCAAAAAGTCAAATGGCTTTAGGAACGCCGGCCTGTTGACAAGGGTTGGCGCAAGCTCCTTGTCGTGAATCTTCTCAATGCCAAACCTGTTCCTTGTGAACTTCTTGACCGATGTCGCAAACTCCTCGTAGCTCTTTGCCGGAATCCATCCCTCCACAACAAAGACCTTCTCGGTCCTCTTGAAGACTGCGCTGGCCCCCGCCCTCTGCGACTCGATTTCAAGCATCTCTTTGAAGCTTGAGAGCTCCGAGTAGTGCCTATTCCCCATTTCAAGGAGCTTTCTCTCTATCTCCTTTAGCGATTGCGTGTAGCCTTCCCTTACCTTTTTGATGTTTGCAATGGTCTGCTCGGGAGTCCCAATAAGGTACTTTGACTTTAGATCTATCTCCTCAAGCTTGAGCCCCTTGGCTGCGTCCTCAATTGAGAGCGTCTTGTCGTATGCGATGAGCACAAGGAAGCTTTTCTTGTCGATCTTTTTTGAGATCAGGTTGTTTCTTATCTTGCCCCTCTTTAGCGCCTCTGAAAGCTTTTCGGCGCTCCTTTTGTCGGTTACGAAGCTCTTGAACGCGAGCGCGTTGCTGTGCAGCTTTGAAAAGTCAATCTCGACCCCCAAAAAGCTGCTTGCAATCCTCTGTGCGTACTCGAGGTTTGCAAAATCCTCCTCAATCTCCCTTCTCCCCTCCCCAAGCCCGTATATTTCCTCGATGTATGAAGCGCCTTTTATCCTCTGTATTAGTGTTTCCAGCTTAAGTGTCTCCGACTGCTTTATCTGCGTGTGCTTTAGGAGCTGTAGCGCTCCGTTAACTCTGATAAGTGAGTTTGAGATCTCTGTCGCAGTTGTTGACTGGACCTCCCCGAGCTCAAGCTTACTTCTTCTTAGGTCCAAAATTCCCTGCTTGTGCAAAAAAGCGACGACGCCATCACGCTCCTGGTCTAGGAAAAGCATCCTGACCTTTTGCATAGGCTCCGTACTTAGCATGATTATTCACCGGCGATCTCTTTCGCCACCTGCTCTGATATCTCCTTTATCTTGCTCTTGGAGAGTTTAATCTTCCTAATTTGCTCAACTGCCTTGTGGGTTGCCTTGGTCTCATCCCCCCTTAGCCTCTCTAGCTCCTTCTGGGTTGAGACTATTGACGCGGCCACCTCCTCCTTTGCCCTATGCTCTGCCTCCTCGACCATCTTCCTTGCGTCCGCGGTTGCCTCATCGATCTGTCTTTGCTTCTTAGAAAGAGCCTTTTCGATCAATTTGCCCGCCTCAGCCTCGGCATCTTGAACTTCGTTAATGGATTTTATTTCCTTATCCATAGGAATCAGCTGTTTTCTGGTTTTCTATTTTCCGTAAAAAACCAGTAAAACAATTACTATGAGAAAACAAGGTATTTAAGCCAATCGTTATGAAAATCTCCGATATAAAAAGTATCCAAGATTGCCTGCAAGGAGCGCAATTAGAAG
>JAGWGX010000040.1 GCA_028867145.1 Microcaldota archaeon
AGCGTAGGGATGTCCGCAAAGTGGGCAGGAATTGCAACTGTTGCAATCTCGGCAGGCACAATGGGGGGCACGAACTGGCTGTACGCATCCATACTGGGATTCATCCTGGCATGGATCGGAATAGCAATGGCCAAGATGTCGATGAAGAAGTAAAGCGACGCGCTTTATTTTTTTCTTTCTTTTTCTATTTTTATTTTACAGGCATCAGCGTTAGTGCTGCGGCTAACTCTTCATAAACGAAATATTCTCTTTGTCGTGTTGTAGACTATCCTAAAGAGCTTGGTGTCCGAGTTGACGTAGACGAGCTGCAGCTTTGCGACGTTGTTGTCCCAGTTGCAGGAGGAAGGCCCGCAGGTGAAGAGGAACTTGAACATGTTGCTGTTTGCCATGCCCTGGTTGAACATGTACACGCTTGTTATGTTCACATATGCGCCAGGGTGCGGGATGCTCGAGTACTGCACGACCAGAGTCTGGTTGTTTGTGGCGTTGTGCTGGCCGCTT
>JAGWGX010000004.1 GCA_028867145.1 Microcaldota archaeon
CGTCAAGGACGGAAAGCTAAAGCTCGGATACACCTCAGTTGTCGCTGTGAACGACTTCATCGTTGTGGATAGGAAGGCCCTCTAAGGGTGATTCTATCATCATAGCTGGCGGAGACGAAGCTGGCCGTGGAGCCGTTCTGGGACCACTAGTAATTGGAGTTGTTAGCATGAGCTCCGCAAAGGCGGCAAAGCTCTCGAAGATTGGCGTTCGCGACTCGAAGCTGCTAACGCCTAGGAAGCGAGAGTTCCTCTTTGAGGAGATCCACGCTATGGCAAGCGAGGATAAACAACGCGAGGCGAAGCAACATCTCATTAAACGAGCTTGAGGCAATCTGCGTCTCAAGGCTAATCGACTCCCTTGAGGAGGTGGACGCAGTTTATCTTGACTCCCCTGATGTTATCCAGGAGAGGTTTGGCGCAAGGATTTCAATCCTCTCGAAAAAGCCAATGAAGGGTCTTGGAATCAAGAAGAGCGCAAAGAAGGAGGGGACAATTAAGATGATTTCAGAGCACAAGGCGGACCTAAAGTACCCTGTGGTCTCTGCAGCAAGCATAATCGCAAAGGTCACAAGGGACAGGGAGATAGAGAACATCTCCCAGGCACTGGGCTTTGACATCGGATCTGGATATGCCTCGGATGACCAGACAATTGAGGTCATCAAGGACAATCTAAACAACCCAAGCTTCATGCCATATGTCCGCGAGTACTGGAAGACGATGACTGACATCCGCCAGCTGAAGATGACCGAATTTTTGAAGAAGTAGCGACGACAAAATTGATAGTTTTGGAATTTGTGGAACTGCCTTTGTTCCGGTAATGTTTACCTAAGTATACACTTGCACTATTCACGTTAAATTGCAGGTCAAAATGATTTAAATAACTAATTGTTTAAGTAGTTCCGGCTGTACTATATCTTGTATGTTCTACGAGAGTGGTATACCATATGTTGTGGTTTTGATGCGTTGTCCGTACTGTCTTTCGACTGACATTCGTGTTCTTGATTCAAGAGACGTCGAGGAGGAAAACAGCGTGCGTCGAAGGAGGCTGTGCAACGCCTGCACCAAGCGATTTACCACCTATGAGAAGGCTGAGCTAATCGACCTTGTGGTCATCAAGAAGGACGGCACCCACCAGCCATACGACGCCGCAAAGATACTAAACGGTATCACAAGGTCCTGCGAGAAGCGCCCTGTCAACCAAGATGCAATAATTGAGGTAGCAAACAAGATTGACCGAAAGATTAGGGCAAAGGGAGTCAAGGAAATCACCACCAAGAAGATCGGGGAGATGGTGATTAGGGAGCTGGTCAAGCTAGATCCAGTAGCATACGTGCGATTTGCGAGCGTTTACAACCAGTTCAACTCAACAAAGGAGTTCACAAGGATCATCTCGATGTTCAACAAGAAGCGAGAGCAGCTCGAGAAATGAGATTATACTAATTTGGGGATAAAATGGAAGAGCAAAAAACGGAACAAGTTCAGATTCCAAGTGAAACATTAGATTTCTTTGACCGAGACGAGCTTAGGGCAAGGGTATTTTACGAAAAGTACACCCTAAGGGACGTGAACGGCATAAAGATGGAGAAGACCCCTCCAGAAATGTGGAGAAGGGTCGCAAACGCAATGGCAAGCGCGGAGGAGACGGATGAGACAAGGAAGGAGTGGGAGGCAAAGTTCTACTGGCTGCTTGAGAACTTCAAGTTCGTTCCAGGAGGAAGGATCATGTTCGGCGCAGGGCAGGCAAAGAAGACCACCCTGCTTAACTGCTATGTAATTCCAGTTAAGGAGGACTCGATAGAGGCCATCTTTGATTGGTGTAAGGAGGCAGCAAGGACTTACAGCTTCGGCGGAGGAGTGGGGGGCGACATCAGCGCGCTAAGGCCAAGGGGCGCAAGGGTGAACAACTCAGCATTATACTCAACCGGATCGGTCTCGTTCATGAACATAATGAGCGAAACGACCGGAACAATTGGTCAGGCAGGAAGAAGGGGAGCGCTAATGATAACAATCAGGGTGGACCATCCTGACGTGCTTGACTTCATTAGGGTAAAGAGAAACCTAAGGAACGTCAGGTTCGCAAACATCTCGCTTAGAATAACCGATGCATTCATGCACGCAGTTGAGAAGGACACAGACTTCACGCTCTGGTATGACACGCCAAAATCAGGAAGGATAGAGAGGACAGTTAGGGCAAGGGAGCTCTGGAATGAGATAATTGACAGCGCAAGAAACTGGGCAGAGCCTGGACTCATCTTTTGGGACAACGTTGTGCGCGGATCACCAAGCGAGTACAACGGGATGAATGTGATCACGACAAACCCATGCGCAGAGCAGCCGCTTCAGGCATACGGAGCATGCGACCTTGGTCACGTAAACCTGCCAATGTTTGTAACAAACAGCTTCAATGACAACGCCACAATTGACTGGGCAACTCTTGAGACCGCAATTAGGTACGGAGTGCGTTTCCTAGACAACGTCCTGACATACAACATGGACAAGCACCCGCTAAAGGAGCAGGCACAGGCGAGCAGGGAGTCAAGAAGAATCGGGCTTGGATTCACTGGCCTAGCTGACATGCTAATTAGACTCAAGATAAAGTACGACTCGCAGGAGGCTCTGGAATTTGTCGACAACCTGATGAACAGGATGAAGACAATCGCCTACGATGAGAGCACGATGCTTGCAAAGGAGAAGGGCTCATTTGGCCTCTTCGATGCGGAAAAGCACCTCACAATGCCATTCGTTGAGGGTCTCGCCCCAGAGATAAGGGAGAAGATAAAGAGCAATGGCCTTAGGAACGTCGCAATACTCACAATCGCGCCTGTCGGAAGCGGATCAGCATTACTGGGCACCTCTAGCGGCATCGAGCCAATCTTCGCGTTCAGCTACACAAGAAGGTCGGAGTCACTTTCACAGGAGTTCTTCAAGGTTTACCACCCTCTTGTCGCACAGTACATGGCGCAGTACAGACTTGAGAGCGAGGCTGATTTGCCAGAGTTCTTCGTGCCGGCGCACAAGATCAAGGCAGACTTCAGGGTAACGATGCAATCAGTTGTGCAAAAGCACATTGACTCATCAATCTCATCAACTGTCAACCTTCCGGAGAACGTAACCTCAGAGGAAGTGGCAAAGATTTACATGCAGGGATGGAAGTCGGGCTGCAAGGGAATAACCGTCTACAGGGAAGGATCAAGAGAGGGAATTCTAATCACCGATGAGAAGCAAAAGGAGAACAATAAGGCAAAGGGAATTGTTGAGGAGACAAAGGAGTGGTCAAGGCCAAAGGTAATGGTCGGCGACACGGTCACCTTCAGGCTTCCAAACGGCGCAATCTATGTTACAATTAACAGCGATGATAGGGGACCAAAGGAGGTCTTTGCTAACATGGGAAGGAGCGGAAGCGATGACAAGAGCTACACGGAGGCGATTGGAAGGCTCGCCAGCATGTACCTTCAGTCTGGAGGGGATGTGAAGGAGGTGATCAAGAGCCTCAAGGGAATCCAGGGAAGAAATGCAACGTGGGACCACGGGGTGCAGCTGCTCAGCGTCCCTGATGCGATTGCAAAGGCGCTTGAGCTGGTCGTAAACAAGTCACATCAGGCGGTCATCGACCAGAATGTGGTCAAGGTGGCGGAGGTCACAAAGCTTCAAACCACCGCGAAGGTGGAAAAGCAGGTTGGGGTAATGGATTGCCCTAAGTGCTCCGAACGCGCGCTCGTGAGCGAGAACGGATGCGACCACTGCCAGAGCTGCGGCTACAGCAGGTGCGGTTAATTGGTGAAAAATGGAAACCTATCGTTTTAGGGTCGTTGCTCGTACTGAGACTGGTCTTCTGAAGTTAACCGAGAGCATAAAGTCTCGAGATGGTTTCAGCGGTGTAATAAGACCAAGTGAAGAAAATCTAGCCTTATGGTTAAAACTACGCGGAAAAAATTACGAGCAGGTTACCCAGCAATTTACAGAGTTTCATCATTCGAATTTGCGAGATATCGATAAAGTAATGGTCTTCGACGAACCCATTCCTAATTCAAAGTAAATATCATTTTGTAATTATTTTGCATCCGTCTTTTTCCACAACCACACTCTTTTCAAATTGTGTAACCGTGCCCTTCTTTCTTTCGACAAGTGCAGGGAATGACTCAAGGGCATCCTGCCTTGATAGCTCATTTAGCGCCGCCCTAACTTTGAACTCTGATTTGAAATTCTCGACTAGCCACCTGAGCGCAAAAGGATAGGTGCTGTAGCTTGTGTCAATATAGTCTGCTATTGCCCTCATCTCGTTTGACCTTGTGAAGACTCCCGGGAACTTCCTGAATATCTGGTTGTAATCGCCATTCACAACTCTACCCTCTCCATCGGTGAAGAAAACCTCAACAGCAATCAGATCTCCCTCTTGCAACTCTGTTTCGTCTCCGTTGTCATAGTTTGGAATGTAATAATTTGCGTGAAGCTCCCCCTCTCCTATTCCGTGCCCTCCCAGATTCTTTATTGGCTGCACTCCATACTTCTTTGCAACTTCCCCTACTGCCCTACCTATCTCCCCCACTTTTCTTCCATCCCTTACTGTTGCTATTGCTGCATCAAGCGCCTCCTGTGTTGCCTGATTTAGCTTAGAATAATTTCCAGAGAGGTCTACAGTTACTGCCGAATCAGTTAGCACATCGCCACTTCTAAGGCCAACATCTACCTTGACCACATCTTTCTCACCGAACACAGCATCGTCATTAAATGAGGGGGTGCAGTGAGCAGCATTCTCGTTTATTGAAAGATTCATTGGGAATGCAAACTGCAGGTCCTTCTTTCTTACAAGCTCCTCAACCTTCTTTGCAACATCAAGCATCCTAACTCCTGGCTTTACCATCTCCTTCGCTTGATGTAGTATTGTGAAAGTCTCTTTTCCAAGATCTTCTAGAATTTTTTGATCATCAACCATCTTATCATCTCATAGCTTCTTTTGGGAGCCCTTGTTCCTTAGCTCCTCCGCATTGTAACCTAGCTCCTTTAGTATTTTAAGCGTTGCAGGAATTATCTGGTGCTCAATGTAATAGTCCGCATCGTAGTCCTGCGCAAGCTCCCAGACCTCTGCCTTCTCCGAGATGCTGCTCCCGTGCTTTGTTATTACGTATCCAATCGAGGCCCCCACAAGGTCCTCCTTCTTTCTCACTCCCTTCTCCACCGCCTTCTTTGCCGCGGCAAGCTCCGGAGACTTGATGTCATAGCTGCCAATTCCCTTCCTTAGCTGCGTGTTCATCACAAGCTCCTTAATGTCAACCGTTCCGGACCTTAGCCTCTCAACCACCTCCTTTACGATGTTTACCGCCTTCTCCTTGCTGCCCTCCTTTAGTATCGCCTCAAGCACGGCTAGCTGCGTGTCCCTTGAAATCTTTGCCCAGTCCCTTCGCACCAGCTCGAATCCCTTAATCTTTATTCGTCCCGACTCGGACATGAGCGCATACTTCTTCTTGGCCCCTGCGGTTCCCTCCCCTCCTCTCTTTCCCACAAAGACTCCCCTTGTGTAGAAGTCCTCGAGCTCTAGCTCCATCGTGTTTGGCAGCGAGGCGTTCACCTTCTTTAGGAAGCCATTCACGTCCTCCTTTGTCTTGTCCGCGATTATTATGAAAATCGAATCGGTGTCGCTGTATAGGACCTTGAACCCTGTCTGCTCAGCCTCCTCGATTGTCTTTGTGATGAAAAGCCTTGCGTATGCAGTGACGCTAGATGCGCACTCCCTTGAGTACCACCTTGACCTTGCGTACCCAAGATATCCGTAAAATGCATTTGCAATAATCTTAAGTGAGGTTGACCTTGCACCAAGCGACTTGTTGTCAGGGTCCTTCTTGTAGAGCTTCTTGACCTCAGACCTCTCATCAATGAGCAGCTTGAGCAGCATCGGCATTATGCCCGTCCTGTCCTTCCTGAACTTTATACCATCAGGAGATTCAAAGTAGTCAGTGCAATCTGTGCAGAGAGTTGCAGGGTCAATGTTGTGCGCAATGATTATCGAAGGGTAAAGCCCCTTGAAGTCAAACACCACGATGTTCTCGTAGATTCCAGCCTCGGGGGTCTTGACATACGCCCCCTCATAGGGATTTGCCATTCTCTCCTGGATCATTCCATCGCTTGGCTTGTTTGGAATCATCTCGCGGAATTTCTGAGCATATCTCATCAGCATGAACTCAACAAGCTGGCTTGTGGTCGAGACGCACGCCTCCCCGAGAACTGTTCCTGCAACCGTTGCAACTTCAACCTCAAGGGGCAAGAAGAACTCGTAGAGTTCCCTGAGCGATTGCGAGTCCCCAAGCGAGTACTCTGCAAGATTGTCAAGATCCTCGCCTCCCCTGTCCCATTGCTGCCAGATTTCTCCCTTCTCGACCATCTTCTTTTCCTTCCCAGTGATTGCCTTGTAGACCTCGTATAGCTTGAAGTTGTTAACTTTGATCACTTTTTCCGACGCGCCGACCACCGAGACGAACTTTGCCACATTGTATGCGTCAAAATTTATCCTTCCCGGAATTCTAACCGCATCCACCAGGCCATGGTGTTCCTTCTTTACTTCCTCACCCTCATACCTTGCGATTTCAAAGGCAATTTTATTCACAGCCGCCCTCTCCATAAGATACGGAAGGTCGAAGTTGGAGGAGTTGTACCCGACTACTATGTCTGGGTCAAGCCTCTTTATCACTTTAATGAATTCGCTGATCATCTCCTTTTCAGTTTCGAAGTATTTTATGAAGGGTCTCTCTATCTTCTTGGTTGTGAGCACATGCTCTTCTCCCTTGCAGGAGTAGCTGATCATTATCACCGGGTCCTTGTCAAGCCTTGGGGCGCCTAGCGGATTGTAAGTCTCGATATCAAAGCAGATTCCAGTGAGCTCCTCTGTCGCATTTCCTGCTACGTTCTCTATTGAATCCACAACAAACTTGCCCTCCTCCTCATGGAACTGGACCTTGATGGGCGCGAGAGGTGAAATCTGCTTGTCGATTAGGTATCTCTTCCAAAATAGTATGTCGTTTTCAAAGCAGGTCCCGAACTCCCCAAACGCCTTGCTCATCTTTGGCACAAAGCCGGGCTTGTCAAGGAAGATCTTGAATACCTTTCTCTCCTTTCCCCTAACAAGCCGCGTCTCCGTTTCAATTGAGGTTGCCTTTATCTCCTCTTGGTACTCTGACATTATCTTTAGCTCCAAAAGGGAGCTTGCCTCCAGCTTCTCGTTGCTTGGCAAGAGGTAGAAATAGGGCCTGAAGTTTGGGTCGGTTAGGAAGTAAATCTTCCCGCTAGACTTGAAGGTGAGCCTAATCATTCCCTTGTTTGCGACGTTCGAGTAATCTGCATCGAGGATAATCCCCGTGAGCTGCGTTCCCCCCATTTGACCAGTAAGTTACACTAAGGATTGGATTGAAAATAAATAAAAGAGCGGTTTTACGCGCTCTTTCCTGGCTGCTCCGAAAGCTTTGCCCTTGAAAGTGGCAGTGGAGCGAGCAGTCCGATTGAGGATGCAAGAAGCGTTCCCCTTGCGCCGCACTCGAAGTTTAGCAGGTTGATTACGTCCTCTGCGAACTTGAGAGGAAGGGTCTTCTTTGTCTTCCAGACATTCATAATCTCATCAGCGTCCTTTCTTGTCTCCTTTGACATAACCACTCCGACAATCTTAAGCATTCCAACATCCTTTCCCTTTCCTGGCTCTCCATCGTAGTTTGCGACGAATGTGAAGGTCACGTGAACCGCCTCTCCGCCCTCTACCTTTAGGTCATCGAAGTTAATATTGAACTTCATGTTGGAGATCATGTCCTCTGTTTCCCTTGTTGCCTCTACGTGGTTTATTTTGAGTCCTGTTATCATACTATCACTTCAAAAAGTTAAGATTATATTGTCGGGTTTATTTTATATACCTTCCTTTGGCTCCATCAATCTCCATAATTCTGGAACTTCACGAGGGAAAAACTGGCCAAAACCCTCTTCGCAAAACAGGGTTAAGTGATATTTAAGCCTAACTGTGCGCTTCGTATTTAGCGCAGTTCCATAATTCCTTTTTATATGAAGTACGCACTTAAGAGATAGGGGAGTGGGGTTTAGGACTAGAGGGGCTAGAGCAGGCGCTCTATCCCATCTGGCTAACGTCTCATCCTCTAAGAATGCCTAAATACGCATACGTTTTATGGTAATTGGGCTTGCGCTTCAGGGAGATTGTATGGTGGATTACAAAATAGAAAGGGCTGCAACTGGGATTGAGGGCTTTGACGCCTTGGTGGAGGGAGGGCTGCCAAGAGGGACAAACGTACTGCTGACCGGCGCCCCGGGTACCGGAAAATCGATCTTCGTGCTGGAGTACCTCTATCAGGGAGCCCTAAATGGGGAGAACGGCCTTTACATCTCGGTTGACTCATCCCTTCCGATGATAAGGCAGCAGGCAAAGCTCTTTGGATGGGATATCGAGAAGCTAGAGCAGGAGGGCAAGCTCTTCTTCCTCCAGGTTCCGCTAGACAAGATGAAGTTCAACCTCTTTGAGATGATCGAGAGCGTAAAAAAGCAGATTGGCGCAAAGAGGGTGGTGTTCGACAGCCTTGCGACGTTTGCGATCAACCTTGATCTTTTCACAATACCTCTGGGTTATGCGGGCAGCATAGCATCTAGCGTCTCGGTCGACAGCGCAAGGGACAACTCGACAATAACCGACAAGGGAGACAAGATCTTCTACACCGGAAACTCCGAGAAGAGGATGATCTTCCTCATTCTTGCGGAGCTAAGGAATCTCGGGACAACTAACTTGGTGATAACTTACGGGGATTTAAGCGGAAATCAGCTAACTGTTGACGGGGTAAGCGAATTCGAGTGCGACGGGATCATACAGATGCACAATGAGCTAATCGGCGCAAAGCGCATGAGGTCAATGGAAATCGTCAAGATGAGGGACACGAATAACAGCCCGTACATCCACGATGTGCAGCTCTCAAGCGCCGGCTTTGTGATAAAGCCTGCGGAGGAGCTGAAGCTCTGAAATCATTGGTGAATCAAGTGAGTTTGCTAGAAACTTTTATGATGGCCCGTTCGATTAGCTTTAAGGATGGAAGCATCTCTCTTTTTAGCAACAGGATAGTCATGGCCCCGGCGCCCTTCTTCTTTGAGTTCACCAAGGCGATAGAGAACAGCCCTGAGGAGACGCACAGCCTTTATGAATCCGCAAAGACCAGCTTCAAGGACGTGGTTGCCAAGGATGTTAGGACATACAAGTTCAGCGTTAACGATTACATAAAATGGCTCTTTGACATTGCAATCTTCTCCGGATGGGGGCTTTTGAAGCTTGAATCGCTAGACAAGGAGAAAATGCAGGGAATAATCACCATGACTAATTCCCCAGTCTCTGAGGGCCTGGTCGGGAAGGTGAAAATGCCCGTGGACCACATAGTCAGGGGATTCATAGCCGGTGCGCTCTCCATTGCGTTTAAGAAGGACCTTGACGTGGCTGAAACAGAATGCGTGGCGCTCGGGGCGCAAAGCTGCAAGTTTATTTTCAAGCTCGCCCAGGAGTTTAAGGAAGGGGAGGTAAAGTAATTTCTAGACAAGGAAATAGAGCGCCAGGATCACCATCACCAATAGCGCGTTTGTCCTAATTATGTTACTCGCATTTGAGTATGCGGACCTACTCTTCGGCGAAATCACGAGCCTCATTGCGTACATTGCTATCAAATAGGGAATTATCAGCAGCAGGGAAAGCTTCCAGTTTAGCTTCACCAAAGCAAAATAAAGCATCGCTCCAAACACAGCCGTTATGACCACAAACTGGTACACTAACGTGTTCTCCTTTCCGATCACCACCGGCAGCGTCATCTTGCGCTCTGCCTTGTCTCCCTCGATGTCCCCGTAATCCTTAATCACCGCAAATCCCATGTTGAAGCAGAATATGAATATAGGCATCCAAAGCAGCGATTCAAAAAGGGCCAAGTTTGACGACGAAAAGAAAAACCCGATTGCGAAAGCCACCGGCCCGTAGAAAAGCGCGATGAACGCATAATTTAGGAATAGGACATCCTTTGCCTTAATTAAGAAGTTGTAATTTATCAGCATAAAGTAAGCGATTATTATTGCAGCCTTGAGGTAAACGTTCCCATACACAAAGAAAGGAATCGTTCCCAATATTAGCACGCCCGCGATAAGAGGAAGGGCCTCCCTTTTGTAATGCTTGTGCATCATCTCGCGCTTTTTGTTTATGCGATCTATCTCCCAGTCAGCGTAATTGTTGAGCACATTTGGGGTAACCTGAAGTATTCCGATCAAAAACATGCTTCCAAGAAGCGTCAATGCACTGATTTCACCAGAGGCAACCACGCCCAAAAGCGCCGTGGGTATGACCACTACAAGTATCATGCCTATGAAAACCTCGCTGAATAGCAGAGATATTTTTTGGGACAGCTCCATTTTTACGCCATTTATCGGTGCCCAAAAGAAGGCACCCCTACAACCACTTATACCCCTTAGCAAGCTTTTAAAAGCTTCGTTTTTCTCTCTGTAAATGTATATATATGAGAAAATGCAAATTAAAATACAGGGGGGAGTGTGGGGAAAATTAATACACGTGAGCGAAGCTTCGGCAAGTCGGGCGACGTACCGGAGCTCATTAAATTGAAGAATAAGATAGAGCGCGAGGGCCTGGGCAAGGTGCCGCACTTTAAGCATTTTCCAGGGGGCCTTGTCATACCACCTGAAATTTCCGCAAGGAGGCTCCAGGAAATCCATAAAATAGAGGTTCCTGGGCAGGCGGACGCGGTTTTGAAGCGGCTTGAGAGGCTGAATTCTTCATGGGCGATAAAGGAGAAGGATCTAAGCTATGACGAGCGGAAGGTATGGATGCCAAACAAGGAGATGAGACTTTGGCAGATTCCAAGGAGGACCGGCCTTTTTCTGTACTGGATTACAAACCAGACCAAGTCCACTGAGATACTTGAGTTGGGCACCTCCGCAGGCTACTCAGCGATGTGGCAGGCGCTTGGCGCAAAGCCAAACAACGGCGTGGTCTACACCGCGGATATGTCGATGCTAAAAATCGGGATGGCAAGCAAGAATTTCAGGGCCGCTGGGGTTGACAACATAGTGCAGCTGCATGGCACCATAGCGGAGGTCTTGTCCTCTTGGCACAGGCCCGTCGATCTAATATTCTTGGACGCAGACAAGAAAAATTACGCAAGCTATCTTGAAATGGCGCTGCCGAAGCTTAAGGTCGGCGGGTACGTTGTGGCCGACAACGCCGTAGATTTCATGGAGCTCATGTCAAGCCTGATAGGGGCCCTAAGGGACGGCGCAATAAACGGCTTCAAGCTGCATAGCTATGTGCTTGGCCTTGATAATGGGATTTATATCATAAGGAAAGGGGAGCCAATAGATAATAAAATGATTACTTCCTTCTTCAATGCGCAGATGGACTCCTTCTAACTCAATTATTAATTCCAAAGCGACTTTGTCTAGCAATACCCTTAAAAATAGTAGTTGAGGAATAGACTACTGGGGTTGTTATGGTAAGGTTTGGGTTTCCTATTCTCTTGCTGCTCGCCTTTGCGACGCTCAGCGTGAACGCCAACTTCAACGTGACCTCCCTCAACACGACCCTCATACTAAACACGAACGGGAGCGCGCACGTGGTCGAGGCGCTGACGCTCTACATCTCCAACAGCTCAATCGCCCAGTACCAGCAGGACAGGCAGGCGATAAACTTCACCCTCACCAACTGGCAGGCGGCGCTAAACACCAACCTGCTGGTTGAGCACATACTAAACTCCAAGTCTTCTGTCTATGGCTTCACCTTCCTCCCGGGGCCTGTTGCCTACTCCGGAACAAGCGGTAACGCTCAGCTCACGCTCAGCTACTTTGTGAACAATGTGACCTCGGTCAAGACAATCGCCC
This sequence comes from Microcaldota archaeon, assembly GCA_028867145.1. GTDB lineage: Archaea > Micrarchaeota > Micrarchaeia > Micrarchaeales > CABMGC01 > JAGWGI01. The sequence continues at coordinate 11,893 of JAGWGX010000004.1, forward strand.
CAAGAAAGTTCCTATACACATTCAATGATGCGGTCTTCAACTTCGTGCACACCGCAAGCGGGCAGAGCCTGCCGCAGATAGGCAAGATGAACATCATCGTGCCAAAGGGCTCGCAGATAGTATCCATCTACCCGGTCCCTGACTTCCCTGCCCTCTCGTTCATCTCAAACTACACTGGCTCAACCACATTCACCTGGATCAGCCAGACGCCGCTCTCCGCATTTAGCTTCTCATACATCATAACCGAGTCTCCGGGCCAGGAGGTCGCCGCCTTCTTTGGCACCCTGTACACCAACTACAGCGCGCTCCTCTTTTTGCTTGTCGCGATAGTCCTGCTTGCGCTCGTGGCGTACCTTTACCTGCGAGTCTCCAACACCCAGGTGTAAATTTGCTAAGTCCTCTCGAGTTTAGGATAATCTCCCAGCTGCAAAAGGCGAAGGGAGGAATCAGCGCGGAGCAACTTGCTTCAGAGCTGCAAATCAGCAAGGACACCCTCTATTCCACCGCGGAAAACCTCTCCGTGCTTGGATACGTTGAGCTCAAAAAATCCAGTTCAAAGGAGGCGCAAATAACCGATGAGGGCAAAAGCTACGCAAATGCGGGACTTCCCGAAACGCAGCTCCTAAGGAAGATCTCAAGGAAATCAATGAAGGTCCAGGAACTCTCGGATCCCGTCTCTAGAATTGGCCTGCAGTGGGGAAAGAGCAACGGACTTCTCACAATAGACGGGGGTATGCTAAACATAACCGCAAAGGGCAAAGAGGCGCTCTCAGGCGGAATCGCGGAGGAAAAAGTGCTCACAGAGCTTGGCTCAAGCCCGCAAATTTCCGGCCAATTTGAGTCAAAGCACAAGAGGGAGCTTGAGAATCTGCTAAAAAGAAAACTGATCACAATAAAGGAGAGGAGCTCTCTTGAGATCTCCCTCACTGCGACGGGAAGCGAGGCGGCGAGCAAGGGACACCTCCCATCAAGCCAGATAAACTCGCTGAATAGGAGCATAATTGCGAGCAAGGGATGGAAGGGAAAAGAGTTCGAGAAGTACAATGTCAACCTTGAGGTTGCAAAGGAGATTCCTGCAAAGGCGCACCCGCTCAGGAGAATGATCAACCAGATCAAGGGCTCGTATGTGAGCATGGGCTTCAAGGAGATCTCGGGCCCGATTGTTATTCCAGCATTCTGGAACTTCGACACCCTTTTCACTCCGCAGGACCACCCAGCAAGGGAAACCCAGGACACATTTTACCTCTCAAATCCGCAGCTCCTTGAGATAACAAACAAGGGAGTGGTCGCAAAGGTGAAGGCCGCGCACGAGGAGGCTTGGCACAGTGAGTGGGTCGAGAACATCGCAAAGCAAGGTGTGCTAAGGACCCAGATGACAAGCGTCTCGATCCAGGAGCTCTACAACATCGCAAAGTACAAGGAGTACAAGCTTCCGCTCAAGCTCTTCTCCACGGGGAGGGTGTTTAGGAACGAGAACATCGACTACAAGCACCTAACCGACTTCTACCAAAGCGACGGGATAATAATCGGCGAGAACCTCACGATGGCAAACCTGTTCGACACGCTCACAAAGATCTACGGCGCCATCGGGATAAAGATAAAGTTCAAGCCCGCTTACTTCCCGTTCGTGGAGCCAGGCGCCGAGGTGTACGGCTACCACGAGCAGAGAAAGGAGTGGCTTGAGATCGCAGGATGCGGAATACTTAGGAGGGAGATAACCGGAATTGCGAGAAAGAGCGTTACGGTGCTCGCGTGGGGCTCGAGCGTCGAGAGGCTGCTGCTGATAAAGGACCCCGAGATAGAGAGGCTCTCGGATCTTTACAACAACGGGGTAGGGTGGCTTAGGTCAAAGAGGCTGGTGTAGTTTATGGTAAACGTTCTATTCAACAAAAAATACCTCTTCAGCCTGCTTGGCTTCAAGCTAGATGACAAGAAGCTCGAGTCATACATCGCCAAGATGGGCTTTGAGATGGAGAGCGCCTCCGCAACCGAGATTGGGATAGAGCTTCCCGCAAACAGGCCTGACATTGTGGACATTGTCGGATTTGCAAGGGCGCTTAGGAACTTCTTGCACAAAGGAAAGAAGACCAAATACGAGATTAAAAATTCCAAGCCGCTCCTTCAGATAGATGTGAGCAAGGAGGTTTCGCAGTTAAGGCCTTTCATTGCCGCTCTTGCAGTTGAGGAGATGAAGTTCAGCGAGGAGAGCCTAAAGCACCTGCTCAATTTCACCGAGAAGTTCACATCAAACTACGGCAGGCAAAGAAAGAAGCTCGCCATTGGCCTTCACGACCTTGACAAGATAATCCCGCCCCTTGAATACGGCGCGATAAAGGACCAAGAGTTTGCAGCGCTTGGGACATCAAAGAAGATGAAGTTCAGCGAGATACTCAAAAAGCACGAGAAGGGAATATCATACGCTCACACAATCTCACACCCCTCCCTTTATCCAGTTGTCAAGGACTCGGATGGGGTGATATCCCTTGTGCCTATAATAAATTCAGCGCGCACAAAGGTGACTGCGGCAACGAGGAACCTTCTCATAGAGATAACGGGCATCTCAAAGTACGATGTTGAGAGATCCGCGGACCTTTTCGCTGCGATGTTCATCGACCTCGGCGCGACCATAAAGAAGGTCAAGATAAATTATTCTGGCAGCAGCGTGATCCTTCCAAAGATGGAGTCGCAAAAAATAGAGATTCCGCTCCTAAAAATAGAAGGGCAAATCGGAGTGATCATCGGATTCAACAATGTGATCTCGCTTGCAAACAAGATGGGCTATTTGGCAGCGCTTGTTGGAAGGAACATCAGGTTCTGGATCCCAACCTACAGGCTTGACGTCCTAAACGAGCAGGACATAATCGAGGACATTGCAATAGCGTACGGCTACGACTACATCCAGCCTGTTCCGCTCTTCTCCGAGCAGATAGGGGAGCTTGGGGAGTCAACAAAGAATTCAATGAAGGTCTCCGAAATTATGGTCGGGATGGGCTTTTCTGAGATGATGAACTCATTCCTCACAAGTGATGATATTAACTTCAAGAAGATGCGCCAGGAGGTCGACAAGGAGGGCTCAATTAGGGTTAAGGCCGCGAAGGTGCAGCAGCTAACAATGCTGAGGACCTCCCTCCTCCCATCCCTTCTTAGGAACTTAGGCATGTCGGTTCATGAGAAGATGCCACAGAAGATTTTCGAGCTCGACTATGCATTTGGCCTTGACAAGCAGGTGAATGAGAGGCGCTGCGTTGCGGCCCTGTTTGCAGATCCAAAGGCGAACTTCAACCAGGCAAAGGCAATAGTTGAAGGGATGCTGCAGAGCATGGGGATTGAGTACAAAATCAGGGAAACCTTGCACAATAGTTTTATAGAGGGAAGGTCGGCAAACATTATTCTTGACGGGAAAGTGGCGGGTGTATTTGGCGAGATCCACCCCGAGGTGCTAAGCAACTTCGGGATTGAGGAGCCGACTGTCGCCTTCGAAATTTCCCTTTGAGAAAATGTTGTGATAATCTTTCGCGATGCGGCAATCCTCCAGGCCCCAATTGAAAGTGGCGCCAAGGTAGTCTACTCCTCTGAGGCGACCCTTATCAACAAATCCTTTGACATCCGGGTGAGCAACGATTCCCCAAAGAGGAAGGGTTCTGATAAGCGCTTCATGGAGATGGGATTCTTTGAGATAAAATCTATCTCCTCCCTAAAGCGCGGCGACAAGATGGAGATAAACAAGGAGCTCTACAAGAGGCAGGCTCAAAGAAACATACTCAACATGAGCGTCTGGAACGGCCCAAACCTGCTAGATCAGGTGATTGCATTTCCAAAGCTAATTGCGCAGCTCTACGAGATTGATCACAACACAACTGTTGCGCTCCTATCCGAACCTTTCAAGAACGCCTGGGCTTTGAAGGATTTGCTTAAGTCGCCTAGGCGTGATCCGCAGTTCTACGCGTAGTTTAGTATAGCATCAACGTCCGCCTTGTCCAGGTTGTAGCTCCTTTGGAAGAAGGCGTAGGTCTTCTCCTCGCCCTCCTGCTCGGTTCCCTCCTTTATCATCAGCTTTAGCATCTGGAGGTAGCTGTTGAAGATGTCCTTCTTGTGCACGTGAAGAACGTAGATCAGCTTGACCAGCGCGGTCGAGAGCGCATTCCTCCCAGCCTTGCTCTTGCTTAGCTGCCTTATGTTGTTTGGGAACTGGTAGCTCTTCATGAAGACCACATCCCCGTTCACGGCAAGCGAGACGCCGCTTGACATGAGGATGCTAGAGTAGCGCATGTATCCGTAGTAGCTCTTGCGGCTTGCCTGGCCATGGAAGAAGCTCGCCCGCGCAAGCTGCGAGTATGCGCTCACAAGGTCCGACTTCCACGAGTACCTGTTCGGTATGTTCTCATCGATCCAGTTTAGGAGCATGTCCCCGTCAAGGTCGGTGTTCATGTACGCCATCCTTGCCATGTCAAAGTTCTTTGTTGTGAAGATCTTGTCAAGCACCCCGTAGACCTCAAGCTTTCGATCCCTTGTCCCGATGTTGTCCATGAGCTCCGGGAGCGCTCCAAGCATTAACTCAAGGTCGTTTAGCCCGCCTCGTATGTCCCCGTTGGATCGCATCGCAAGCTCCTCAATTACCCCCTCGTCTAGCTCCATCCTCTCCTTGGAGAGCACAGATTTCATCAGCTTCTTCATCTCCTCCTTCGGGACTCGCTTGAACTCGATTTTGTCCACCGATTCCCTGAGGAAGGTTATCTTGCGGTCCCAGAAATCGTTTGCGATAAAAATCACAGGGTGCCTAGATTCCCTGACGAGCTGCCCGATTATCTTCTCCGATCCAGAGTCGAACTTGTCGGAGCGCTCGTCTATCTCGTCCATTATTATCAAAAGCTTCCTTGAGAAGAGCCCTGATGAGGTGCTTGCGGGAAGAAGCGTCTTGTTTAGCGTATCCGCGTCCCTGTAGTCGCTTGCGTTGAACTCCAATATCTCAAATCCGTTTGAGTAGGCAAGCGCATGCGCCGCCGCTGTCTTCCCAGTTCCAGAAGGGCCATAAAGAAGGATCGGCCTGTGCCTTCCTTTGTGCGCCTCCTCCCCAAATTTCATGAGCTTGCCGATGGCATCATCGTTCCCGCTCACCTGGTTTAGGGTGGTTGGCGCGTACTTTTCGGCTAGGGGCATTGCATCACAAAAAGGTATAATAAATAGCTAAACTAATATTATCTCCAAAGCAATAAAGCACTTATGCTCCTGTCGTCTAGTCCGGTCAAGGACGCTAGCCTCTCACGCTAGCGACCCGGGTTCAAATCCCGGCGGGAGCATATAATATAATAAAATAGGCCTTTGATGAAAAGACTCCTTTTGACATCGCACGCGCTGGGAAACAGACATTCTCGCAAGCTATTCTCAAAATTCTTAGAAGAGTTTCCACCTAGACCAATTGTGGGTTATATACCAAACGCACAACCCAACCCAAATGGTGCAAGGTTAAGGCAAAAATTCTCAACGCTAAAACGCATGGGCTGCAACCCAGTTCTCATAGACCTAAGATTCTTGAAAGGTGCCAAGCTCAAGAAGAAATTGGACGAAGTTGACATATTATTTGTGGGGGGCGGCAACACATTTTATCTTTTGGACATGCTAAGGAAAAGCGGTTTCACCAAGATTTTACCCAAGCTTATTAAGCAGGGCAAGGGTTACATAGGCTCGAGCGCGGGTAGCTATGTTGCCTGTCCAACAATCGAGGCTGGTACATGGAAGCCGAATCACAGCGACAGGAATTTTGTGGGATTAAAAAACCTCAAAGCTCTAAACCTAGTTCCATTCCTAATAACTGCCCATTTTCAAGAAAAATATCGTCCCATTATAACTGATGCATCTTCAAGAACAAAATATCCGATTGCAGCCCTTTATGACACACAGGCAGTTTACGTAAGAGGCAACAAATACAAGGTTCTTGGAGTTGGAAGGAAGGAATACTTTAATAAGTTTAAATCCCCAGGAAGCACTCAAAGATAAGAATAGGTTGTTGAAATGACAATGCAAATACCAAAGGTTCCTGTAAAGATTCCTGGAGCGCTCCAGGACTTCAAGGATTTCGTCTCAAAGGGCAATGTGGCAGGCCTTGCGGCCGCTGTAGTGTTCGGAGTCGCATTCAACGCAATAATAACCTCATTCATAACCAACATCATAACCCCAATCCTTGGAATCCCCGGACATGCGGATGTATCCAGCCTTGCGTTCACGATAAACGGGAGTACGATAACCTACGGACTCTTCATCAACGCAATAATAAACTTTCTTGTGATTGCAGCGGTGCTATTCTTCTTCATAATTAGGCCCCTCTCCAAAGGCGCGCCTGCAACCACAAAGGCATGTCCTTACTGCTACTCCACAATTCCTATCAAGGCAACAAGGTGCCCTAACTGCACCTCTGCTGTAAAGTGAAATCAGTCCCTTGAGAGTTTCTCAAGTATCTTCTGCAGCTCGGCCCTGCCGTACTGCCCTGGCGCAACCGGCGCTCCAAGCGAAGAGTAGGCAAAAGGCGCCCCGTAAATATCAGTGACGCTTAGCACCCTTGAGATTTTTCCAATCTCCCCCATCGCAAAGGCAATTAGCCTCCCCTTTTCTGCGCGCGAATAAAGCTTCATGACATTTACTATGTCAATTGCGTTTTTTGCTGTGGTTGCAATCTTAACAATGTCCCCCAGCTTTTCCATCTCCTTGTATTTTTTGAGCAACTCCTCAAATGGAGGGGTGCTGTTAAAGTCATGCCAGGAGACTATCTTCCTAAAGCTGCTCTCCTTGAATTTGTGCGCTACCTTATGCTCAACGTCCACAAACCTAGGCTCAATCTCCTCCCCTATGCTCTTTAGCATCCCAACCCTCAAGTTTTCATCTCCCCTGAAATTGCCTCCCTCCCACTGTGGCCTGATTGTCAGTATTGACCTGTGAGCAATTTTGCTAAGCAGCTTTGTAGTCTGCTCGCTAAGTTCACGCCTTCCCGCAAAGTCCGCCCTGACCTCCACAATTTCCCTCTTTACCCTAGCCACGTCCCTTGCAAACTGCAACTCATTTTTGAGCGGCACTACGACCGCGATGCTGCCCACCATTAAACCATACCTAGATTGCTCTTTGCTTATTTAGAGATTTTCTACAACCCAAAAGCGGGACTCCCAAGAAAGTGTTTTAGACATGCTCTGAGTACCTCTTGCGTGCGTATATGATTGCCCGATTTTTGCCCGCTCTTGCAATCTCACTTCTGCTACTCTCTTTACCACTCATCGCTGCAGGCAGCGATATAATCTCCACCTTTTTCCCTACAAAAACTCTCTTCCCCTTTCCAACCTCAAGCTCGCAAATCACCACAATATCCTCCTCGCTCTCCCAGTTCCTTTCGCAGTACCCAATTGTCGCCAAATTCCTAGGATCTTCCTTTAACCCAAGGGCGATCGGATCAGCCTCAGAATCAAAGAGCACCGTGATCTTGCCCTCTTCATCTGGACAAAGAGCAAACGGCACAACTCCTGCCCCCTCAAGCTCTGTTAATCCAAAGTAGCATTTCCACCCTGGGAACCTCTAAATACCTTTTATTCGAAGTAAAACCATGCCAAGCGGCAAGCTCATTGGAAGCGCAATCGCGGTAGTGCTGCTAACCGCAATCTACTTCGTGTTTCTCTATCCTCAATCAAACGCCTCCCTTAGTTCGAATTTAACCAGCAAGCTCCAGCAAAGCCAGCTGGCGATACAGCTGACTGACCCGCCGCAGGTTCCCGCGGGGACGCAGGCGCTCATCATCACCTATTCCGGAGTGCAGGTGCACGCGCCTAGCGTTACCGGGTCGGGGTGGCTCTCGGGCTCAGGAAGCGGCAGCCTAGATTTGCTCTCCCTTGTAAACCTCACCCAGACAATAGCCTCCGCAAACGTTCCCGCAAATGTGAGCGTGGACATGGTCAGGTTCAATGTCACCTCTGCCGTCATAAAGATAAACAACACAATCTCAAACGTGACCCTTAGTGCAAAAATGCTAACCGCCAAGGTTTACGGCTCCAAATCAGTCAACGGCTCCACATCAAGCGTGGTGATACAGCTCTCCCCAACGGTTGCGACCATCTTCACTAACACCTCCACGGTATTTGTGATGGTGCCTTCCCTAAAGGCAGTGGTGGTCCCTCGCGCGAACTCCACCTCGCTGCGCGTTGGGGTGAACGTAAAGCTTGACTCCGTCGTGAAGCAGCAGTTTATACAGATCGTGCCAAACATCTCCATCACCTCCGCATCCCTGAAGGTGGCCCCTTCTGGCGTTACCCACCTCTCCCTTACCGTCCAAAATAACTACAACAAGAGCGTCTTCTTGCAGCGCATCGGGGTCTTTGGAAACGAGAGCGTACAGCTCAACTCTACCGCGGTCCAAAACCAGGTGCAGCTTTTGCTAAACAACATCACCTCCCACATCCAGAGCAGCGGCTACTGCACGCAGGCTGCATCTACCCAGAGCGTGAACGTCTGCCCTGGAGGGAGCTCCTTTAATTCCACCACAAACGGATGCTCCTGCCCAAGTGGCCAGCAGTTCAACTCTCACCACGTCTGCCAGCAACTTCAGATCACTACGGGAACCTGCCCTGGAGGAAGCGTTTTCAATCCCCAGACAAACAGCTGCTCATGCCCAGTGGGCTTCCTCTTTGACTCAAGGAATGTCTGCGTGTACTCCGGAATTCCCTCCCTTAACTCAAGCTCGCAAAGGTCTGTGAATCCGCCAAACACGATTGTCACAACAACCATCCCCAAGACCAGCTCTACAACAACCGTGCCGCAAAATGCAATAACAACAACCATTCCGTCAAATACAATCACAACCACAATTCCGACAAACTCTTCAGCCATCCTCTACATCTCGGCAAACCCCTCAAACGGGTTCGCTGCAATTTCCCCAGCCCCAGGCCCTCACTATTTCCCCTCAAACACCCAGGTCACTTTGTCTGAGAGCGCATCTAGTGGGTACGTCTTTACCGGGTGGATCGGAAGCGGCAGCGGCAGCTACACTGGAAACCTGCCTTCGGTGACCATAACCGTCTCCGGCCAAGTGGGAGAGGCTGCAAACTATGCCCCTGCAAACAGCCCGTCCACAGCTGGCGGCTCGCAAAACACCTCCACCACTTCAATCATACAGTATCCTGTCTCGATTTCAGTAAGCCCTGCAGGTTCAGGTGCAACCTCGCCTTCAGGAACGCACTACTACAGCTCCGGACTCTCGCTCACAATGGGAGAGGCGGCGATAGGCAACTACGTATTTGTCGGATGGATAGGATCAGGAAGCGGGAGCTACACCGGGAACACTCCAACCCCAACCATAACCGTCTCAAACGCAATAAGTGAGGTAGCGTACTTTGCGCTTCCATCCTCCGCGGGCACGCATGTGCCGCCAATACAGCAGCAGGCGGCAACCGGAACGCAGTTCCAGTGCACCTCCTCATCCGACTCGCTTTCATGCACGACACAGTTTAGCGGCGGGCAGGGGAAGTGCGTATACTCATTTGCGAGCGGGATATTCTCATGCACCTCCTCCTTTGGCCAGAGCATACAGTCTAAGTGCACGTTTAGCAACAATCTTCTGAGCTGCCAGGACAGCGGGTTCAACTGCAACTACCAGCAGAGCACCGGCACGCTATCGTGCCTCTCCGCATACGCCTCAGCCTCAGGTGTCACCTCCACTGCTTCGGGTTCAACATCCACACCAAGTGCAGGAACATCAACTACCCAGTTTGGCTCTGACCTTGCATCAGCAGTCAAGTCCGCTGCCTCTTCAGGCAGATTCTCCACTGGGACCACAATCCAGATTAACAGCACGCTTTGCACCCCTGCTGGAATCTCCGCTTTCAGGCAGCAGCTTACAAACCAGATGCAGTCCGCGGCAGCGCGCACAAGGGACGAGCAGGGGCACCAGGGCCTTCTCATGTTCTCCATAAATGCTGATCAGACGCTTTCAATACCAAGGAGCCAGGCGCAGTTTACAAGCTCCGGAATTACCCTGCAGCCTGGCCAGTCAATCACGCTTTCATACGATGGGCTTTTCTCAATCTCGCAGGCGGGCTTCACATTCAGCCCGATTGCAGGGACAATCTACAAGGTGGGAGCAGAGAGCCAGGAGGGTGCAAGGGGATTCTTGAATGTGACCGCAGCCTCCTCTTCCAGCTAATTTGAGGGCTCTCGCAACCTAGGGCTTCACCAATAATCAATATAAATATAAACAAACACAAGTAGTAGGCATGCCAGGGTGGCAGAATCCGGTAACGCGCCGGTCTTGAGATAATTTTCAAGAGCTGATCTTCGGAGATGATGCGACAAGCAAACCGGTGCCCTCACGGGCTTTAGGGTTCAAATCCCTACCCTGGCGAACCTACTGAAAAAAGAGACGTTCACTGATGAGCGTATAAATAACCCGAGCCGCGAAGCGCATAGTGGATTATATGATTTACAAGGAGCAGTTCGTCTTAATTGCCAAGGAGGCAGGAATAAATCTGCGCGAGATGTTTCGAAACGGTGAGGACACCGCGGCTGTAAAGAAAAAGGAGGGAATGAGCCCTGCGATCGCAGCAGACATCAAGACCGAGAGGTTCATACTAGACGCCATAAGGAAAACAGGATTCTCCGGCACCGTGCTAAGCGAGGAGGCGGGCTTGGTGAGGTTTGGAAACGGGACGATGGTGATTCACCTAGATCCTGTGGACGGCAGCCGCAACTACATGCACGGGATACCACACTACTGCATCTCAATTGGAGTTACAGAAGAGGGTAAACTCGTTTTAGGTGTGGTCTACAATCCAAACACTGATGAGCTCTTCGTTGCAGATGGCGAGACAAGCTTCACAATAAACGGCAAAAGGGCTCCAATTTATCCAAATAAGGAGGTGCTGATCGTATCAGCGACCGACAAGGAAGAGCTCCACAAGCTGACATCAAATGCGGCAAATCGCGACATAAAGGTGAGGTTCGGCGGCTCCGCAGCCCTGGACCTGTGCTACGTCGCTGCAAGAAGATTCGACGCCGCAGTAATCACAAAGATATCGCCCCACGATATAGCAGCAGGGCTACTAATTGCAAAAAGGTCCGGAGCCATAATAAGAGATATTGACTCTAGAGAGGAGGCGACAATAAACAGCAGGAACCTGATAGCAGCGTCGAGCGAAAAGCTGCTTCAAAGAATTATTGAAATAATAAGGTAAGCTTGCGGTGGTATTAAATCCCTTAGCTGGGAATATTCTCTGGGGGCATCATGGGGGCAGATTACATCCTTCCCTTTCACGAAGGTGACAAGGGATCGGTTGTGGAGCAGTTTAGCGATGAAGAGGTAGCGCTGCTTGGAAACAACGTCACGAATTTTGACAGCAATATTTTTGCATGGCGAATATCGGATGAGTTCACCCCTGAACAGGCGGGAGCGCTTCTCTCAAGGTACAGCAGGACGGCGCTCACAAGCAGGAGGCTCTACCTAAAGGAGTTCTATCCCAACAAGAGCAGGGGCAGGGAGTTCTTTGACGCATGGCTCGTCGACTACGGGGACGACTCAATACAGGAGATGGTGGGCGGCCTTCCGGTCTCGTGCGAGTACGTCTCAAATCTTGCTGTGAAGGAGATTGAGGACTGCAGGCTTGGATCCTACATAGAAAAATCAACAAGGTACGTTGCATTTGACAGGAAGCTCCCAAATAATGAGTTCATGTTCTACAAGGACCCTGACATTTTGGGATCAAAGCACGCAGATAGGTATCTTGCTCTAATGAACGGACTCTTCGGCTCTTACTCGGGCCACATGGAGAAGATGATGAAGTACATCAGCGACACAAACAGGATTGATGAGATTGGATTTAGGATCGGAAGCAAGGTCGTAAGGATTACCGAGTTCAACAAGGCGCTTGAGGACGAGTCAGGAATAACCGAGCAGGACCTTCGAAACTCCTACAACAATGCAATCAAGGCAAACGCGCTTGACTTCTTGCGAGATTACCTTCCGATGTCAACGCTCACCCATGTTGGGTGCAGCATGGACGCAAGGTCGTACGAGAACATGCTAAACAAGATGATGGCCTCGCCGCTTAGCGAGTCGAGATTCATCGCATCAAGGCTCTCAGGGGAATTAAAGAAAGTGGTTCCATCACTTGTGAAAAGAGTTCACGACCAAAATGGCGCGGCTCTCCAATCACTTTACAAAGAAAGGATGGGAAATGCGCTCCACCTTGTCTCGCAGCTCTCAAAGGGGCTTGTCTCAAACGAGGAGAGTGTCTCCCTTATCGAGTACACAGGCGAAAATGCAAAGAATTCTGAGGAGGCGCTTCAAATCAAGCTCGCCTCAATTATCATCTACAAGTTTGCGCGCGGAACAAGCATGAGGCAGGCGATAGAAAAGGCGACTACGATGAGTGAGACGGACAGGAAGGTGCTAATCAGCGCATATGTGGGGAAGAGAACAAACAGGAGGCACAAGCCAGGGCGCGCATTTGAGAATATCGATTACACATTTGACCTAAACGGAAGGATTGGAATCTACAGGGACATACAAAGGCACAGAATCGGTACGCAGGAGAGGCAGAACTTCGGCGTTGAGCTTGGCTATGACATAAGGCAGGCGTACAAGGATGTCGGGATAGACGATGATTACAAGGCGAAGATGGGCGAGGTTATTGACCTTTACAATGCACTCCTACCTACCCATCCGTACCAGGCGCAGTACTGCGTCACCTTCGGATTCAACATCCGCTGGTACTACAAGCTAAATGCAAGGCAGCTCTATCACCTATGCGAATTGAGGTCGACGCACCAGGGGCACCCCGACTATCGCAAGCTCGTGCAGGACATGGCTATGAAGGTAAAGGCAGTCCACCCTACGATAATCGAGCACATGAACTACCTTGACATGAGCGAGAAGACGCTTGGCAGGCTCGACTCGGAAATCAGGATGGCGGTGAAGAAAAGCCAGCTGCCCAAACTATAAAGACATCTCGGGATAAAGTGGAAATCTTGAGCAAAGATCAAGCACCTTAAGATTTATTTCCTTTATCCTAAGATTATTTTTCATCTCCTCCCTGAACTCTGCAACTGCCTCCGCGCGCTTTTCCTTTTCTACCGGTAGTTCTCTATCTACTATTAAGTTAATTGCCTCGAATATATACTGTGCGATAAGTCTCATCTCATCCTGTTTCATTCCCCTTGAGGTTATTGCAGGCGTTCCTATCCTAATCCCGCTTGGATAGAACGGGCTCGCTGGCTCCGCCGGCACTGTGTTCTTGTTGCAAACTATCCCTGCAAGGTCAAGTGCGTCCTGCGCAAACGCGCCCTTGCCCGGCCCGTATTTTTTGGAGAGGTCGATTAGTATCAGATGGTTGTCAGTTCCACCTGTGACGATGCTAAGTCCCCTCTTTACGAGCTCATCGCTAAGCGTCTTTGCGTTCTTCACGACCTGCGCTGCGTACTCCTTGAACTCAGGCTGGGATGCCTCAAGGAGAGCGACTGCAAGCGCAGCCGTTGTGTTATCATGAGGTCCACCCTGGAGCCCTGGGAAGACCGTCTTATCAATCATGTTTCCAAGATCCGGATTTTTCCTTAGCCCCTTCTCTGTGACCATTATCATCGCGCCCCGCGGACCCCTTAGCGTCTTGTGAGTTGTTGTAGTCACAATGTGGACATAATTTACCGGACTCTCATGCGCTCCGCCTGCAACAAGCCCTGCAATATGCGCGATGTCAGAGACGAGATATGCTCCTACTTCATCTGCGATCTGCGCGAATTCGGCAAAAGGAAGTGCTCTTGCATATGCGGTTGCGCCAATCCAGATAAGTTTTGGCTTGTGCTCATGCGCAAGTCTCCTTACCTCCTCAATATCGATGTATCCGTCAGGCTTTACATGGTACGCAACGCTGTTGAAGAATTGGCCCGTCACGCTCGCCTTGAATCCATGTGTAAGATGCCCTCCATCTTGTAGATTCAGCCCCATTATCGTATCGCCAGGGCTGCAGATGGTTGCGTAAACAGCAAAATTGGCGGGAGAGCCCGAGTATGGCTGGACGTTTGCATGCGGAACCTTGAAGAGTGCCTTTGCCCTCTCTATTGCAAGATTCTCAACAACATCGATGAACTGGTTGCCACCATAGTATCTCTTTCCAGGATAGCCCTCTGAATACTTGTTTGTGAGGACTGAGCCAAGCGCCCTTATCACATTTATGCTCGCAAAATTCTCCGAGGGAATCATCTCAAGCGTGTCCCTTTGCCTCTTTAGCTCATTTTTCATTGCTTCCGCAAGCGCAGGATCTACTCTCTCTAAGAAATCAAACTCCCGCATTTCTTCCCCCTACTAGATGTGCACGTCAAAGAATAAATTGGTTTCCAAAGTGGCAAAACCTTTATATTTTGCAAAAGGAATACTACGCTAGGGGGTTAGTTGTCATCGCAGAAAGTTAAGTCTGGCAAGTACGTGGTAGTTGAGGGGCTTGAAGGCTCGGGAAAGAGCACGCAGATAAAGCTGCTTCAAGATGAGCTAAGAAAGAAGGGCGAAGATTGCATTTTCATAAAGGAGCCAGACTATGAGAACCGGATAGGGAGCTTCATCAAGCAGGAGCTAACAAACAAGCAGAACCCGCTTGACATCATTGCACTTCAGTTCACCTTTGTGGCGGCAAGGTTCGAGCAGTTTGCAAAGGTGACCGCACCTGCGCTAAGCGACGGAAAAAGCGTCATAAGCGATAGGAACTGGTTCTCGACCGCGACGCACGTGGCGGCATTTGCCCCAAAGCCCTACTCCGATCTTATCTGGATTGCAAATGTGCACAGCAAGCTCCCGCTTCCCGATGCCGTTTTCTACATAGGTGTTCCACCGGAGGTGGCAAGCCAGAGAATAAACTCAAGGGGTGACCAGAAGAGGAGATTCGACAGCCTAGATGGCTTAATTGCCCTTGAAAATGCCTACATTGAGCTCTCAAAGCTCTATCCGAAAATCTGGCACAGGCTAAATGGCAATCAGAGTGCGGAGAAGGTTCACGCTGAGCTCCTTGCAGGCTGGGAGAGGATAAGATAAAATAGGGATTAAATGAACTTTGAAGAATACCAAAACGAGGCAAAGAAGACGGCGATATACAAGCAGGAGTACAAGGTCACATATCCAGTTCTTGGGCTGTGCGGGGAGGCCGGCGAGCTTGCAAACAAGCACAAGAAGACGATAAGGGATGGCAAGGAGATAAACATCGAGGACGCAGAAGGGGAGCTTGGCGACATTCTCTGGTACGTTTCGCAAGTCGCAACAGACATGGGCATCTCTCTTGATAAGGTGGCGCAAAAGAACATCGCAAAGCTAAGGAGCAGGCAGGAGAGGGGAGTTTTGCAGGGAAGCGGCGACAACAGGTAATAAGGGAAACTCGGCTGATCGGATGCTAGGTTACGGCATAATTGCTGCGCTGCTCAGCCTATTCTTCTTCTCAATTGGGGACACGCTCTCCAAGCATGTCTCGGAAAAGCTTGGCAACAAGGCATCTGCTACGATAATAGTGGGGGCCGGAATAATCCCTCTGGGCCTCTCTATTTTTCTAATCCAGCCAAATGTTCTTGACCTAAATGTCCTGCTCCTCTCCACGCTTGCAGGGGCATTTACCGCAATCGGATTCCTCTTGGTCTTTAAGTCCCTTGAGACCCAGCAGGTAACAAACACCCTTGCGCTTGTCAATTTGCAGTACGCGGTCATAATACTCTTCGGGATTCTCGCGCTTTCCGAGTCAGTTAGCGCCTCGCAGTATCTGGGACTCATCCTGATCTTCCTGGGCGCCCTTCTTGTCACGCTGACCAGGGGCTTTAGGCTAAACCTGATGCTGGTTCCTGCAATTCTTGGGATGATCTTCTGGGGTCTTGACATAATAGTCGTGGTCTACGGGCTCACCATTTATCACAACTCAACAACGATCCTCTTTTTCTTTGCAAGGGCAACAGGCGCCGCCTTCCTTCTTGCATATCTGCTGTATTCCTTAAGGGGAGCAGGCACAAGCGGAGTAGCTCAGAGGCCCAAAGTTTCCACCAGGTATTTTTTCATAGGGCTTGCGGCGGGCATAGCTGACGGTATTGCGATACTGCTAATCACCTTTGTTACCCTCTACAATACAGTGGCGCTGGGCGGGGCAATACTAGCACTTGAGCCGATACTGATCACCATCTACGGATACCTCTTTTACAAGGACAGGCTCCTCCCTCTTCAGCTTGTCGGCGTTGCAATAGCGGTTGTGGGGGGAATACTGCTAAATCTCGCCTAAGGGTGCGAAAGGCTTTAATTGTAGAATGTGCAATAACACTATAGTGGTATTATGGACATCGTCTGGACAATCGGGGGCATTATAGTAATAGTAATTTTGGCGGTAATCGCAATCTTCAACGGCTTCATCTCAAAGAGGAACCGCGTCCAGGACGCATGGGCCCAAATTGATGTCCAGCTAAAGAGGAGATACGACCTGATTCCAAACCTTGTCGCAACAGTCAAGGGCTACAAGAAGTACGAGGCGAGCGTGCTAACGCAGGTCACAAAGCTAAGGAGCTCGATAGTCTCAGGCTCGGTCGAGGACAAGGCAGCGGCGAACAACAAGCTCAGCCAGGCGCTAAAGAGCATCTTCGCGGTTGCGGAGAACTATCCAGACCTAAAAGCCTCGGAGAACTTCAAGGCGCTTCAGGACCAGCTTGAGACAACAGAGGACAAGATCTCATTTGTCAGGACCTCATACAACGACTATGTGCTTGACTACAACAACGCGCTTCAGCAGTTCCCGGGAAACTTCCTTGCAGGAATCTTCAACTTCACCAAGGCAGCATTCTTCCAAACTCCGGATGAGGAGAGAAAGCCAGTTAAGGTAGATTTTGACGATGAAGAGACTCCAAAACCTTCAAGGGCCTCAAAGACTGCAAAGAACACCAAGAAGGGAAGAAAGTAAGTTGAGTTAAATGGCAAGCTTCTTTGACGAAATAGCTAGGAACAGCCTAAAGTCAGTGCTGCTAATGGCGCTCTTTTCCGCGTTCTTCGTTGCAGTAATCTACCTATTCGTGGTTTTCCTTGGTGGCGGGGTTTTCTCATTCACATTCGCGATTGCGCTTGTCGCAATCTACGGGCTGATAACCTACTACACTGGCGATAAGCTCGTGCTTGCGGTATCAGGTGCAAAGGAGGCAGACCCCAAGAAATACAGGCAGCTATATGGGATAATTGAGGGGCTTGCAGCGGCGACTCAGATCAGGATGCCAAAAGTTTACATAATTGAGGATCCGACCCCGAACGCATTCGCAACGGGCAGGAGCAAGAACCTCTCCTCGGTTGCGGTCACCACTGGAATACTCTCGATAATGGGCAAGAATGAGCTCACTGGGGTTCTCGCGCACGAGATGTCGCACGTCGCCGATAACGACGTTCAATTCATGACAATAGCAATTGTGTTCGCAGGCGCAATAGGGATAATATCCGCCTTCATGAGGAACATGCTTTTCTTCGGCGGAGCAAACGGGGAGCGAAACAACGGAGGCGCCCTGCTGCTGATTGCATTAGTCCTTGGTCTTTTAGCCCCGTTCTTTGCGCTGCTAATTAGGCTTGCAATCTCAAGGAAGCGGGAGTACATGGCTGATGCCAACGGCGCAAGGCTCACAAGGGACCCTCACTCTCTTGCGGACGCACTAAAGAAGATCCAGGCATTTGAGAAGAACCCTGATACTCCTCAGATGCAAAACGTGAACGAGGTCACAGCAAACCTTTACTTCTCAAGCCCATTCAAGGCAGGGAGCTTCGCTAACCTGTTTTCAACGCACCCCCCCATTGCGGAGAGGATAAAGAAACTGGAGGCAATGTACTAATCTAGCCCTTTATCTTTTTTTTAGCCTCAATCACATTTGTGACTTTTCCCGATTCAACCAAAAAGACCTGCAGTTGGCCGAGCCCAAGTTTTGCCTTAAACTCGGTTATCGCATTCAGCATCTTCTTTTGCTCTACGGAATTTGTCTCGGTAATGTAAATTTTGGCCAGCTTCAGCCCATTTGCCGCCGTTGCGAGCTTTACCGATGCCATCGAATCCTCTATGTCTGCCTGTATGCAGTAAGAGTGATTCATCTCAGTCAAGAAAGTGTTTGAGTATTTAGCGGTTGACGGCGACATCAGCACTATCACATTATCTGTGCTGCTTTGATGAGCAGTAGGCTGTAGCTCAACTAGTTTTACGCTTATTCCTACAACCTTTTCATCATACTTTGGGAGCTCATTTCCTATGCTCTTCATCTCCTCTAAGCACTGTCTTGGATTCTCCTCAAATTCAAGTTGCTTCCTTGTATGCAAGAATTTTCCCTCAAAGTTCTTTACCAACTTTTCAGTCACTTCAGCATCAAACTTCTCCCCTTCCTTCATACACTTGAAAACCGCCCCCATTGCGCCGCAATCGGTGTGCGGAAGTATGACTATCTCCTTTACCTCATTCTCCTCCATGAGTCTCTTCAGCGTATTCTTTGCGCCTGAAGGACATCCTCCCGCGTTCCTCACAAAAATCGTATTTCCGTCATTGTACTCTTGTTCAAGCTTCTGATTCAGCCTTCTATCCATGCAACTTATTACTATTCTATCAGACATACTCACATCTCAATTTTTCAAACGTAGATTGTCGTTAGAAGAAATAATCTCTTATCCCTTTCTAGACCATACTTGTTAAATGAGAGGCAATATTTAAATCTAACTCATTGGTTGTTTTCATGGAAGGAGATGAACTGCAAAGAAAGTACAACCAGATTTATCTAGAGATCATTCTGCGATACAAGGATTACATTGAGCAAAATGAGAACCTAAATGTCGCAGAGCTCCCAAAGCTGATAACCCCCACAAATGAGAACGTCATCACTGCGACAAACAAGGTCAAGTCTACTTTTGACAACTACTCCTACAACTCAAACTTTCTTTCCGCGGCAAAATTGGCGTATGAATTTGTAACCGTGCATATTTCGCACGTAAGTTTGCCTATTGAGTTCTGGCTCTATCCCTCAGACACGATAAAGTGTGAGGCTGGCGACATATTTGACAAGGCGACGCTGCTTTGCAGCATGATGATTGCTCTGGGCAATCCATCAACTAGAGTCATCAGCTCTGTAAAGCCAAATGATAGGCGATTCATCGTATACTGCGAGTTTGACGATGCGGTCTTCGCATTTGATTTGGACCGCGGGCTAATAAGATTTGATACTAAGGAGAAGCTGATCGGAAGCCTGGTCCTAAAAGAGAATGATGACACAACGGCTTACGAGTTCAATGACAAGATGTACGAGAGCCTAGTCTGACTACTTTCTCTTTCTATTCGCCTTCATCTTCTTTCTTGCTTCCTTCTTTAGCCTAACGAGCTTCTTGTGCCTGTAGCTCTTCCCGACCTTTCTGTGTTTCTTTTTTACGTTTATCTGCATAGAAAAACCTTACTCTATTCTTATGTCATTATCCTTATTTATCTTCTTCCCTTTGGTGAGTATCACCTCAAGAATGCCGTTTGTGTACTTTGCCTTTATGTTTCTTGAGCCAAGATGCTGGGGCAGCGCAATTTGCCTGAAGTATTTCTTTTCAGCGCCCTCGCCTGATGAAATCTCAAGCGCGGCGGGCGTATAGCTTAGCTTTATGTCCACCTTTTTGACTCCAGGAACCTCCGCTATCACCGCAATCTGCTTCTCATTTGAGATCACCTCAACAAGCGGCTCAATCTCAATTTCTTTGTCTGGCGTTTGGGCGACCTTGTGCGCCATTTCCTCGTTTCCGTTTTTTATCGTTACTTCCCTGAATACAAACTCTGCTGGCGTTCCATCCCTTTCCATCTTGTTTGCAAGCTCTCTTACTAGCACGTTGAAGAGGTTGATCATGTTAGGGTCTGAGGTGAAGAAATTTTCAAGGTAGGAAAAAGGATCTTCGATTCTTTTTTTCTTCGCCATGAGCTTCCTTGTTATAGCCAGCTATTTATGCCTTTTTGTCCGCTGCTTTGCCTAAGCGCAACAAGCCTCTCAGCTCCCTTTGTGATTCTGTCGACTGAGAATTCGTGCTCGTCGCACATGAACTTTAGTATTGCCTCCTTGCTTGGCACAAACTTTGCGATCTTTTCGTTTAGTGCATCCGCGCCGATCTCAAGCGCCTCGGGCTTCATGAAGATTGCCTCAACCTCCTCTGGGTCCACCTCAAACTCCTTGTTGTACTTTTCCTTGACGTACTTCTCAATTGCGCCAAGGCTCTTGTGCTCATTTACGATCTTGAGTGCAGTCTTTGGCCCAACCTTCTCTATCCCCTCGTTGAAGTCGGTGCCGATCAGCATCCCCATCCAGATTAGCTGCTCCCTTGTGAGCTTTAGGCTCTCAAGAAGTTTCTTTAGGTAGATACGCTCTGGCTCTACGTTGATGTAAATTCCTTTTCCGGGAAGCTTCCTCTTCCCAGTTATTGTGAGATTCCTAACTATCACGTCTGCCCCAAACAAGAAAAGGTCGTAGTCCTGGCTTGCCGCGGCGTAGACTATCTTCTCCCTCACCATCATCGCAGCCTGCGCCTCACCCTCGCTTGGCGCCTGGATGTAGGGGACTCCCATGTGGGTTAGAAGCTCCTTTGAGCTGTCTATCATCCACTTGTTTATCTTGCTGCTAGCTACTGCAAACGCCCTCGCCTCCTCGAGCTGCCCCTTCGCCCTTGCCTTCTCCCACTCCGCTTGCGCCTCAACCCTCTTGTTTGCCCTTGCCTCAAGGGTCCTCTGCTTTAGGACCGGCGGGGCTCCGTCAAAGACATAAATCGGGATCACTCCCTGCTCAAGCAGGCTCGTGGTCCTATAAAATAGTCCGGAGAGGTGGCTTGTCACCCTTCCCTTTGAGTCAGTGAGGGGCGTGCCGTCAGGCCCCCTAATTATGGAGATGAACTGGTAAATCGTGTTGAACGCGTCTATCGCGACCCTTCTCCTGTCAAGCTCGCCGATCGAGATGTTCTCCTTCACCTCCGCAACAAGCTTCCCCAGATCTACTGCCATTACTCCTCCTCCCTGTCAGTATCTTCTTTCTTGAATGCAACGTCCCCAAGCGTGAATGCCTGCTTCCTGCCAAATTTTTCCATAGACTCATTGCCGATCCTCTTCTCGGCAAGCTTTATCCCAAGCTCCTTCTCAAGCTTTTTCCTCAGCACATCGGTAGGAAGGCCCCTTCCCTGCTCGACCCTTCTAAGCGTGCTCTCCTGCTCTGAGATTCTCTCCGCGAGGACCTTTAATGGGAACCCCAGCTTCTCCCTTGCCTTGCGTATCTGCTCCCCGAAGTGGTCGACTATCTCGTCTTCCTCCTCCATCTTCTTCTTTGAGTAGGCGTTTCCCCTCTCGACCTCCTCAAGGCCCATTCCCTTCAGGATCGTCTTTCCCTTCGAGCAAGAGGTGCAAACCCACATCTGCGCCTCCTCGATTCTTGCAAGGTATATCCTCTCGGTCGACTTTCCGCAAATTTCGCAAGTTTCCATACTATCCCCAAGAGTATAATCGGGCAAGAAGCTATATATTATTTATACGATTATTAGCCGCTAAGCATGCCTAAAATAAAATCGCTCAAGGGCAGGCCCGAGAGCGGCATTGTCACAGTTCTCTCCCTTCTCTTTAGCGTTGTCGCTCTCTACTACCTAATTGCGGTGAGCTCGCTTGCGCCCCTTGCAAGGGGAGTGCTCGCGATCGCAGCGCTGCTCGTCTCTAGCAGGGCTATCATAATCTACAATGGTCTAAGGCAGCTCTTTGGCGCATATTTGCTTGGGGGCAAGGCGGGGGTTAACTTTGTCGACGCCCTCTCAAGGTGGCGCCCGGGCTTTTGGACCGCGTTTGCGGACTGGGGGCTCGTGCTCTCATTTGGTCTCGCCTCATATTTCCTCTTCAAAAAGCAGCTCTCGAAAATGATGCTCCTCTTTGGGCTGCTCTCGATCTTTGTGATAGTCTACGCGGTCCTTCCCTCATCCTCGATCGCATTCCAGTTCATCAACCTTCCGCAGATAACCTCGCAGATAAACAGCGCAGCCCCGCACCAGCCAACGCTCATCTCGACAGTTAGCATGTACCTGCTCAACTTGCTTTTGCTTGTGGGCGGATTCTCCCTTTTCATTCTTGCAACCCTGGTCTACTCCGCGCTTAGCATAATCTACGGAATACTTGCCTTCTCGCAAAGCGTAATAAACAATGCGCCAAACTACGGCATCATCTCATCGCAGGTGCCAGGCGTCGCTCCGATACTTCCCGGGATAACAATGCCGCTCTTTGCGGGAATTGTTACGCTTGCAATAATCCTGATTGTGCACGAGTTCTCTCACGGAATACTCGCCCGGGTCGCAAAGGTTAAGCTCAAGGAGATTGGTCTGCTTGTGCTGGGCGTCATTCCAATAGGCGCATACGTGGAGCCAGACGAGCGAGCCGTAAAGAGGTTAAATAAAGAAAAGCAGAGCAGGATCCTAATAGCCGGAATCTCAGCGAATCTTGGGCTCTCAATACTCACATTCGCACTTCTAGTGCTGGTTGCGACGTACCTGCTACCTGGCTTTGTCACAACAAAGGTGTTCATCACCGCGACCGCGCCGAACTCTCCAGCCTTCAATGTGATTCCCGCAGGAGCGCAGGTGCTTGCCTGGAATGGGCACATTGTGACAAACCTGACCAGCCTTGCAGCGGCTGCCTCCTCAATTCCATTCACCGGAGTTTTAGTCCAAACCGACAAGGGAAACTACTCGCTTATCTCAAACGCAACCGGAAAAATAGGCGTCTCGCTCTCGCAAACGCGAGGCCCAATTGCTACTCTTTCAGGAAGCATCGTCTACTTCATCTACACCGTGCTCTCACTCTCATTCCTTCTCAATTTCCTAGTAGGGGTTGTTAACCTCCTCCCGATCCCAAGCTTTGATGGCTGGCAGATCTACCAACTGCTCACAAAGAACAAGAAGGTGCTCGGCACGCTTGCCTGGCTTGCAGTCCTTTCCATTCTCGCAAACGTGCTCCCGTGGATCTGGGCCCACTAATTACCAGGGCACCGACTTTAGCTTCCATCGGTGCGCCACGGAGTTTGTGAAAAGATGCAATCCCCCTGTTATCAATAGGATGAAAATTATCCCATAGATGTCAGGCAGATTTCCAAAGGGCGCCGCGAAGAGAAGCGCAAAAAAGACAAACAGGTACTGGTCCATAAGTCCCCCTCTATGCCCTGGTGATGTGCCTCCCCTCCTTTTTATCAGGCTGCCAAGAAGGTCCCCGAAGTGAGCGCCAAGCGCCTGCGCCACTCCGACCACAAGCATGTATGGCAAAAAGAAAGACTCCCCAAATCCTATCAGGGTTCCCGCAAGCACTCCTGCAATTAGCCCCCTCCAGGTCTTGTTGTCCCCGAAAATCCTGTTTCTCCTTATTCTCCTGCCTCCGTCAATTGGCCTTCCGCCCCCGAATAAAACAGGCGCCCCGTTTGCAACGTATCCTGGCAGAATGTAGATTATCGGGTAAATGATCAGCGAGTAAAGGTCAACCATCAAATCCCTAAGCCTGCAACTTCCCTTCTGCCACCTTGTTTGAGCCTCCTCCCTTAAAGCCCCTCTTTGCAAGCTTCTCCTTCGCGAACTCTATTGCGCTTTTTCCAGAGTGCACTCCGCATGCGCAGACGACATCCCCCGCCGAGTTAGTTAGGAGCACCGCCGCCTTTGCATTCTTCTCAACAATTGCCCCGGAAAGTTTTCTGAGCAGCTCCCTTGGCGCCTTGCCGAGATCCATCTCGACTAAATTCTGCCCTGAAAGCTGGTCTGCCATTATGGTGCTAATCACCTCGTTTGACTGGGCGAGCTTCTTGTACATCTCGCTGTAGTCCTCCCTTGCGGATCTGACCGCGCCAAGGCTCTTCATCTTCTCAACATTCATCTCATGCGCAATGCCGGTCAGCTCCCTGTCCTCCTTTTGGAAGTAGTCGAGCGCCGCAGGTCCCGCAGTGAACTCGACCCTGTCAATTCCGTCAGAGATCCTCGCGGTCTCAATTATCTTCACCATTCCCATCCTGCTCTCCCTGTTCACAAGGTGGAGCCCTCCGCACGCCTGGGCGTCAAACACCTTTCCGTGCTTGTCTGCAATCGTTACAATCCTCATCTTCTTTGCGGGAACTCCATGTCCCTGGTATATCACAAAACCGTACTTTGATTCGGCCTCGCCTCTGTCCAGCCAGTTCACCTCAATCTTCATCCCGTCCGCGATGTGCTCGTTTGCAATTCTCTCGATCGCATCTACGTCCTCATCGCTTAGCTTATCGTAGTGCGTCAGGTCGATTCTCGCCTTTGCATAGTCCTTGAGCGTTCCCTCCTGCCAGATGTGCTTTCCAAGAGCGCTTCTCGCGGATGAGTTCATCAGGTGCGTTGCGCTGTGGTGTATCATAAGCCTGTTTCTCCTGTCCTTGTCAACCTGTGCGTCAACCACTGATCCAATTGCAAGCCCCTTCTCCTTGCTAACATCCTTTTCCATTGTGTGCACAATCACATCGCCAAGCTTTTGCGCGTCAGTCACCTTCACATTATTTATCCTTCCGTGGTCCGCAAGCTGCCCTCCCCCCTCTGGATAGAAAGGCGACTTGTCTAGCACCACAAAATTCTTTTGCACAAAGAGAACCTTTGACTTTGACTCTGTCGCATAGTCATAGTATAGCTGCTCCGTCCGTGGGAGCTTTGGAAGCTCGACCTCCGCCTTCGCGCCCTTCACCTTCTTTGCAAAGTCCCCCTGCAAAATGTCCTCGTACCAGTTCTCCGGCATCTCAATCTTCATCCCCTTTTGGTGCGCTACGTCGCTGAGCAGCTCTGGCGTGACTCCATAGCTCTCGTAGAGGAGCTTGAGCTCTTTTGCCCCGAACTTGTTTGTCTTTGCGACCATCTGCTCGATTATCTTCGCGGAGTTTTGCTTGCTCTTCTCGTATCTCTCTTTTTCTATCGCGACAATCTTCTCAAGGGTGTCAAGCGATCCCATTAGCTCCGGGTAGAGCTCCTGGAGTGCCTGCGCGTCAGCACTTGCAACATCTAGGATTGTAAACTTGAAGTTGTATCTCTCAATGAAGCTAAGCGCCCTTCGCAGGATTATCCTCAGGTTATAGCCTCCGCCAATGTTTGAGGGGAGCCCTCCGTCCGCTATCGCAAAGAGGAGGCTTCTTGTGTGGTCTAGTATCGCGTAGAACGCATGCAGAGGCTTGAGTTTTTTCTCATAATCTTCTACCGTAATTCCAACTCCCTTTAGCAGCTGCGCAAGGCGTGTCTTTGCCTCCTTCGCCTCTGTAACATCGAGCTCTCCTGAAATCGCAGCAAACTTCCTAAACAAAACATCATCAAAGTCAAGGCTAAGCTCCTTGCTCATCTTCTTTATCGTGCCCTCAAATGCGGCCCTGTAAGCGTTGTCGTATCCTGTGTAGAACCAGAGAAGCCTCTCAAAGCCCCATCCGACATCGATAACCTTATCGTCCAGCTCCCTTATCTTCCCATTGATGCACTCAAACTCTGTAAAGACGCTGTTGACAAGCTCGATCCCGTTCGCAAAGCTCTCAAGGCTCGGGCCGAACTCGGAGAAGTCTCCCATCGCCCAAACATCCTCATGGTAAATCAGGTCATCCTTCTTCACTCCCAAGACTTCAGTTAGGAATTTGTAGTTTAGCTCAATGCACTTGTCTTTCCAGTAACCCTTCTTTGGATACTCAAAGGAGTGCTGCCCAGCCATCATGAATCCTGTGAAGTGCCTTCCGGTCACCCCGACATTTTCTATGTCGCTAAACCTCAGGCACAGCTGCGGGACAACCAGCGGGTTTGCGGGATACTCAAACCCCATCGCCCCGTTCTCTACCCTCTGGAAATCCTGGATGCTCGCAATCGTAAAGTAAAGATCAGGCCTCCATCTGCTAACCACAGGGTATCTCTGGATCTCCTTGTGTCCGTTCTTCTCAAAAAACTCCGCAAACTTCTTCCAGAACTCAACGTACCCAATTTTCACTGGCTTTTCCTTAAAAAATGAATAAGGCTCGTGCTCTCCGCACGCCTTTCTTTCCTTTGTGCTCCAAAAGTACCTTCCGCACTCCTCGCAGTTATATCTCTTGTATCCCTTTTCATCAAATATCTTGACAAGGTAGTACTCCTTGTAGTTCTTGCTGAACTCCGCCCCTAGTGTCTTTTTGCTTAGTTCGCTTACTTGCGGTATCATGTTGACCAAACCTTGCACTCATTGCCAAAGAACTTGCACCAGTTGCATTTCCAGTTCTCCTCCCTTGTGACCGGACGCGCGGTGCGTTCTCCTAGCCAGTAACCCATAATGTCCTTTAGTGTCTTATCAAAATCATCTTTATTATACTCTACGGCAACCGATGCAAACTCTTCCCCCGTTGCCCTGTCAACGTAAGAGATGATTAGCGTGTCGCTCACTTGAGGTATTTTGTAGAGCTGCTCAAACATCAGCCCATAGATTGCATTCAAGTTTCGCATCTCCTCGGGTATGCTCAGCAGCTCAAGCTGCTTTAGGAATTTTTCCGAAAGAAGCATCTTTCCTATGCCGTAAGATGTGTAGAAGTTTTGGTAAGTATACTCCCTTTTCCAAAGGTCCTCAAGAAGCTTCTTGTAGACCATGATCTGCACCTTGTGCGTGCGCATCGTTGTCTCCTTTATCTCTTTCACGTTGCTGCCATCGAGCTTTGCGTTGAGCGATTTTGTCTTTGTCTCAACTATCACTACCTTCCCGTCCTTAACTTTGAGCTCGTCGATTTTTCCCGAGACCTTGAACCCGTTTATCGAGCCGTACACCTTGATCTCCCTGCCTATCCCCTTCTCGTTTAGGGACTTGTACGCAAGGTAGTTCTCGTACGCCTCCTTGTACAAAAAATCAGCATAGCCCTGCGGCTCAGCCTCGATTGCAACATGCGCCTCCTTCTCCAGCGCCTTGTGCACCTTCGCGCCGCCCGCCATCGCCTTGGTGTACTCCTTTCCGTGGATGTAGTTTAGCTCCATCTGGAGCTCGCACCAGAACTGGCTTGCTATGTCGGTTGCGAGAATGCTGTTTTTTTTGAGCTTCTCAAGCACGCCAATTTTGCCCTCCACGAAAAAACCTTGTCAGACCGCCTATCAATCGTCACAGCAAAAAGCTCAGCGATTACCTCTGTCATCACTCGTATTTTTATTTGTTGGCAAGGTTAATAGCCCTTATGAACCCGCTCCTTAGAGATTACGATCTCTTCATCTTCGACTGGGACGGAACCCTCTCCACCTCCACGATGCTGGTGAGGATCAGCCACTTCTTCAAGAGGCGCTACAACCCGGACTACATTCGGGCGCATGCTGACAAATACAGCCAACCAAGCAGGGCGAACATGCGCTTTAGGTCAAGCGAGGCGCATGCGGTGGACTTCCTATACGAGATCTATAGCCTCTTCACAAGGCCAAAGCTGCGCAGCGGCTCAATTGAGCTGCTAGACGCGCTAAGAAAGAGCAACAAGAGGATCGCGCTCTTTTCAGACGGCGCCCAGCACAGGGTGCACAGTGAGGTAAGGCGCCTTGGGCTCGAGAAGTACTTTGAGGTGATACTCAGCGCTGAGACAATTCACGCATACAAGCCAAACCCGACAGGGATAACTCTGATTGCGCACGAACTCGGCACCAAGAAGTCGCGCTGCCTATACGTTGGTGATATGTCGATTGACATTTTCACCGCAAGGTTCGCGGGAATTGATGTCTGCTCGGTCGGAAACGGGCTGGATCCCTACCCTACCCTGGTCGCAACAAAGCCCGACTATTTGTTTGAGAGCACCGAGGCTCTTGCGCGAAAAATCGAGGGAAAACGACGATAAGCGATACATTTATAAATGACAAATCCCATAACCTACTTACGTAGTAAAGCGCTGTTAAAGGTGCAAATTCTACAGAGAAAAGATGAACATGGAAAGAGACAGATTTGAAAGAAGGCCAATGGGTGGCGACAGAAATGGAGGAGACAGGAGAGGAGGCGGAATGGGAATGAAACCAAACTACTTCCTACCAAAGCCTGTGAAGGTCGGTGACGTAGTCGATGTAACAATCGAGGCAGTTGCGTCCAAGGGCGACGGCATCGCAAAGAAGGACGGTTTCGTTATCTTTGTAGCTGGCGCGAAGCAGGGTGAGACAGTGTCTGTGAAGATAACTGACGTGAAGGCAAGGTTCGCAATTGGCGAAATGGCCGGAGCGGCATCCGCTGCGCCTGCAGCACCATCGGATGAGTCGGAAGAGTCATCTGAGGAATCAGAAGCGGAGGAGTAATCCTCTCTTCTTTTTATTTTTTTATTTTTATCTTCTATTTCTTGTTTTCAACTTCGCTTAGCTTAGGCCAAGGCTAAGGCTTAAAGAGATTATCCCCCATATCTAACACGTTTCGTGTTTGAAATGGAGTTCAACAAGACACTGGCACTTGTCACAATAGGCCTTCTTGCGGTAGCAGGCATATTGTTTATAACAATACCTATCTTCCTTGCATCATCTTTGGTCTCAATAAACGGGAAAAACACCTCCGCGAGCCTTGCAACGGTGATAGGGGAGTTCAAGAACACCACCCAGACCGTCCTGGTGCACATAATTCCTGAGAGGAACACGGTCCTATTCAACAGCCACACGGCAAATCTGGTCTTTTTGAGTGTTAACGCCAAGCAGGCGCAAAATCTCACCTCGCAAAGCGCTGACGGAAGCCCCGTAACCCTAATCGCGGGGGGCCTAATCTTCCCAACCGTTGACGTGCAGCGCAACGCCTCTGTCAAGATAATCTTCGTGAACATGGTTCCTGACCAGAGCTGCAACCTTGTGATAACAACAATAAACCCGGCTACAGTCGCAAGCTCTGGCGTCCAAATCTCATCCCAGCTTGGTGCGGTCCTCTCGACCCCTTCGCTTTTGCCCGCAAACCTAATCACTGGGAAGGTTTACCAGTACACCGCCTCACTGCCCACGGTCAGCAGCGATCTTTGGTACTCGAGCAGCTGCACACCCTCCGCCTCGGGGGTCATCACAACTGAGTGATGATAGTCGTCCCCACAGCAAGAGTTATAAACCCTAAGATTGTTCTCTAATTGATTTCATGGACAATATGCATTATCTCCTAGTGGGATTGGTACTAGTAGCCATAATCCTGAGCGGGCTTAGCTACATGAAGCTGACCGCAGCGGCGCCAAACACGCAGAACCAGAGCACCTCGCTCTCATCGATCGACACGGTGCTCTTGCAGGGACAGACGATTCCTGCGGGTAGTTACATCCACCTAATGGACATCTCCCCTGAGCAGGTCGTGATTGGTCACCTTGCATTCAAGCTGCCTTGCGCGCTCAACGGAACCTCTCCGTTTGTGCTTCTCCTAGGTTCTGCGCCATCATTTAGCGCGCTACACCTAAACCAGAGCGAGGAGCTAACAAAGATCTCGACAGGCGGACAGCTTTGCATCTACCACTTCTATGTGGGAAAGGGCTATGCAAACCCAGCCACCTTGGAGCTAACTGACGTTGCTCTGCTCAACCCGACAAACCAGTCTATAACCCTGCCAGCAACCACAACAGCGGTCATCTCGCTGAACAAGGTAATTCCAGCGTAACTGCTGGAATTTTTTTATTTTTCTTTTTCTGTTTTATTTTTAGGATTGGTAGCTTCAGCTCTGCCTGAGCATCTCTGAAACCAGTTTGTTGAACGACTCCTGCTTGCTGTTGAACTGGTTCATGAGCTCCCTTGCATGGTGGTCGTTTTCCGCCTTGAACTCCTCGCCTGTTATCCCGATTGCCGGCATCTCGGTGAGCAGCGTAGGCTCGGTTGCAATGAATGAGTGGAGCTCTCCCTTCCTGATCAGCTTTCTCTCTCCTGCCTTTTGCTCCTCAATGCTCGCCTTGGCCTCTCCTTCCCTGAAGATTATCCAGATTCCCCTGCCGTAAATTATGTGGAACTCTATGTCGTAAGGGTGAGAGTGCGCCCCCCTCATGAAGAAAGGATTGGTCGCATTGAGGTTGTATATCTCCTTTCCCTTGAAGAGCACAGGGTGTATGCTGCCCCTTGAATCATTGCTGACCGTTATTATCTTCAGCAACGGGGCCGTGTCGTCAATCTCCTTAAGCGCCCCTATGTGGTAATCGTAGTTGTAACATGCAACATTCCTCTCTGGCACGCCTTGTGCCTCTGCCCTGATTCCCTTAATCCTGTCTGCAGTTAGTTTGAAGAGCTCTTTGCCCAAAAAGTTGATCTGTGCCTGCTTTCCATCTGCTTCGAGCGAGATTCCAATCTCTGCCTTCCTGAGCATCTGGGAGTATCCCTGCTTGTCAGTAGGGTAGTTAATTTTCGCCTGCAAACTCATTTAATCGAATTTACTCTCGCCTGGGCATTTAAATAGTCTGTTCACTTTTTCGTTTAAATCCTCCTTAACGCCATCCTTCATTGATGTGCTCTGCCTCAACCCTAATTATAACCCGTCTCTCCCCCGGCTGCCTCATCGGGTACTTTTCCTTACCAAGGTACTTTTGCGCGAGCTTGTCAATGTGTGCATCAGCTCCCTCTTCTGTGATCTCCACAACCTTTCCCCTTATCCAGATTTCGCTGTAGGGATTTGTCGCATCTGCAATGCTTAGCGCAATCCGCTTGTCCTTCACCAGATTTCTGTATTTAGCTCTTCCAACTGCGGTGTTGAAAACAATCAGATCTACTTCCCTATCTATCCATACCGCGCTCACCTGCGGCGAGCCATCTGGCATCAGGGTTGCCACATGCGCAAAGTTCTTGCCATCGAGCATCTTGATCACCTTTTCTGATAGCTTTTTTCCCATTCAATCACAAACTAAGAAGCGTAAGCGCCCAGAGTGAGAGTCGAACTCACGAAGGTATTTCTACCAAACAGCTTAGCGGGCTGCCGCCCTACCACTAGGCGACCTGGGCACACAACTTATATGCCGAATTTAATACTTAAAGCTTACTTCCCGAATGTTTTTTCCTCAGTTTTATAAGATGTTTATACTGCCAGGCCCTCTCCTTAGCTATTGCCCTATCCATGTCCTCATGTTTTGTTGCTCTGTAGATTGCCTGAAGTGCATATACCGAGGCTCCGAGTGAGTGGGTTGATACATGAGCTGTCGCAACTGCCTGCCCCGCAGACCTTGCCGCAGAGCGAGCAGGCCTATCCTCCCCGACTTCGCGCGCAGCCGCATGCGAATCAAGAGATGCCTTGCGTATAACTGCCATGCTGAAGATTCCAGTGCGCCTCCATTTTTGGAGCACCTTAAGTGCGGTTTGGGGTCTAGTGTCGTTTGGAAATTCTTTTTGAAAATACGGAAGAACTCTTCTAGCGCAATCAATTGCCCAAAGCGCCAAGATTTTCTTGTCTGTTTTTGCAACGAGTGCCCTAAGCGATGGATCTATTTGTGCAATGGTAAACTTTGATTTCTTGGTTGCCACTGTTTTCATTTGCTAACCAACCAAGTAATCGGTCATTGAAGTCAAGTCCTCAAAAATAAGGTCGGGCTTTTCCTCTTCAAGATTCTTTCTCGCCCCCATTCCTGTCAAAAGTGCAATTGATTTGCACTTTGCGTCCTTCGCGGCAATAATGTCTGTTGGCGCATCCCCAACATAATAGGTGCTTTCAAGCGGCAACTTGAGTAAATAGTGGATTTTTATTATTCCCTCTCCTGAAGGCTTTTTCTTAAGCACATCCTCCTCTCCCAGTACTGCAGAGAAATTGTCAAGACCCAAAGGGCCAATGTCTCTTTTTACTGAGGACTTTGCTGCATTGGTAAAAATAGCAAGCGCATACCCTCCCTCTCTTAGTCTCCTAATAGAGTTCTTTGCATCAGGAAAAATTCGCATTTTGTCTCCCGCCGCATCTGAGTTGAAGAACTCCCTGTAAATCTTTCCTATCTTCTCTACTTTTGTGAGGTCTTCATAGCCAACATTCTCCTCAACTATTTTATCTATCAACTCCTCTGAGTTCTTTGCCTTTAGTATCTCGTCCATCTTCTTTCCCGATTTGGAGATCGCAAAGAGCGCCTTTGCCCCAAGAACTCCGTTGTTGTACTTGCCAATTCCCCTAAGTTTCCAAACCTGCTTCTCGGTGAAGTTAAATTTTAGCCCAAGAACCTCAAAGCCGCGTTTGTATCCCTCCCACAAAACAAGCGAGGAGTCCCTTAGCACCCCACCAACATCGAATATCACAAGCCCCTTCACAAAATCACAAGTGGCAGCACCGGCCTTGCTATACAAAGCGATGCAAGGTGATCTAGACATCTGCTCAGCCCCGTATCTCTAGAGCATAGTAAACATAGACTTAGGGTTGCTCCTTCCGGCCTGGCCCGGTTCGAATATGCAACTACCACTAGAGGCGAAACCTCAACGCTTCCGCCTAGGCCTTGCACAACTTTGTAACACGCAGCCGGTATTGGCCCGCCTGAAGGGGATTTGCGGATGGGAGACCCCTAGCCTCCCGCCTTGCTGCCAATACTACTTGGTGATTAATCCTTTAAGAAGTGTCGGTTTTAGGGGAATTCAGGCCTGCTTTGCAGCGGCCAGCGCGCCGACCATCTCGGGGCTTTTCACAAGGTCTAGGTAGTAGCCCTCCGTTCTTTTCCTTGTCTCAAATCCCTTCGCAAGTGCCCTCAGGTTCACGCCCACCTTCATTGTAGGCAGCCCCTTGCTTTCAACATGCTGGGCAAATTCTTTGGCGGTCAGGTTTATTCCAGCCTTGCTAAATATCACCCTGTCCACTCCCAGCTCCTTTGACCTCTCCACAATGTCATCGTATATTATCGCAAACATCTCCTTCTTCTCGCGCACCACCCTGTGGCCCTCGACAGAATCGACAATTAATGTGCGCCCGCTTATGTAGCACAGGGCGCTCCCCACCTTCTCCGCCCCAATCTCGTAGAGAAGCGGCATCACATTCTTGTCCGTGCAGTAGTTGAAGATCTGCTTTCCGTTCGGCAAATAGACGCAGGCTGTCTGCACCCTTCCGTCGTAGTCAAGTGGATTTCGCGATAGGCTTGCCTTCACAAAATTGTATCTGCCCGCTTTTATGTCCCTATACTCTGCAGCGTTTAGGACATCCCCCACAAATTCGTCTCCGAGCGCCGCAAGCGTTTGGTATATCTGCTCGTAATTAGGCTTTCCGTTTGATGACCTAAAGATTTCGTGCTTTGTCTGCCTATATTTTGTATTCAAGGCAAGCTTTGCCTTGTTTATTGCCCCAATCTCGACAATTTGGCCTATGGTCCTCACTGCCCTGAGCTCTTCCTGCCTGTTCCTTGAGCCTAGAATTGAGATTACCGAAAGCCGCACAAGCTCCTCCCTTCCAAGGTTTAGCGCGGTGAAGTTGCCCTGGCTGAACGGGTAGAACTTGACACTCTCCTGTTTTCCCTCATTCAATAATTTCAGCATTCCCTGCATGCTCAACTTCCCTGACTTCTCCCAGTATTTTGAGATGCTGTGGAGCTCCTCCATGCTCATCTCTTTTGTGAAGGAATATTTCTCCCTTAAATGCGAGAAGACCTCTTCCCCATAGCGTTTGATATTCTCCTTTGTCGGTTTTGGAAGAGCGCCGCCCGAGTTAATGAATATCATAGCGGACCTTAGGTCGTCATGGCTCTTTACGATCAGATCAAGGTTCAAGTGGAGTATCGTAGCGGCTATTTGCGATGTTATCATCTGCTCTGGGTTTGGCCCTATTACATCGACCAAATCAAGTATCCTGTGCACCCTTCCTATATCCCTCTTGAAGTCCACCGCAGCATAGCTTGCACACTCCGCGGCGTATTTTGCCTGCATCCCGACATAGCCCTCAAGCCTATTCCTTATTGTCTGGTCGTAAAATAGCCTCATCGTATCCTCGAATTCGAGCTCGTTGAAGTCTTTCTCCTTCACGAATGTGGAGGCAATCGAAAAGGAGATGGCAAACTCAAAGAGCAGGTGCGGATTTTTGGTGTACTCTTTGAGGAAGGAAAGCATCTGTCCTCCAAGTTTAGGATGGTCCTGTGTGTTATTTTTAATTATCATGATGTTCCTAAGGAAAAGAAACGCATCCTCGCTTTGTACAAGCGCATTCAGCGAGTCCTTGAACCACTCCTCGCGCAAAAATGCAAATTTTTCAGCAACTGCCACCGCATTTTTGGAAGCAAAAATGCCATCCATCATGTACATGACAAGATGTTGCCTAGCGCCCTCGACATATCCCTCCGTGAGCGATCTGAGCTCCGGCGACCTGAAAATTTCAAGCAGCTCTGCAATTGTTTCGGCTTCCCTGCCTAGCTCTATGTTTAGAGACAAGTTCTGCCCAAACCTGTCCATGGCCGTTGAGGTCACCGTATCCATTATACGCTGTGCAGTTTCCTCTCCCCAAAAATGCACTGCATCAACGCACTCCTTTGACAAAACGCACTTTGCCACAATCTCAAAGTCCTCGGGCCTGTAGAGCGCTGTGGTGAGAAGCTCCTTGAACGCAGCCGCCTTCACCTCTTTGCTGCACTCCCTCAAAAACTCAAATGCCCCTGCCTCCCTCAGCTTTTTGATCGCTGAGAGCCTCAACGATCTGTTAAAAAGCTCCGGGGCGCTCTCGACTATCTCTTTCCTCAGCTCTCTGAGCGGGGTTTTACCATGTGCAGGGCGAGGGCTAGAGCCATCAGAAACAAGCTTCACCGCCTCCGCCATTTTATCTAGTCTACTTTTGCTGGGGCATTTATAGGTCTTATCCAGTTTTTGTTTTGGCCGCTTACGAATGGTTTATTAAGGTTGAAAGCGATATTATTATCAGGTGTTTTTGCTGGATACCAATTATGAGAAGCTACTGGACAGGGCGTTCGAGAAGTTGCCTAGCTTGTCCGCTGAAAACGTGGACTTCAAGATTCCAGCTCCAGATTCAATGATCCAGGGTGCAAAGACGATACTCAAGAACTTCGGGCAGATCGTGGATGTGGCAAGGCGAGACAAGGCTGAGGTCGCAAAATACATGACCAAGGAGCTTGCGGCCCCGGTTAGCATCGAGGACCAGAGGCTGCTGATTTCAGCAAAGGTCCACTCTGACGTGATAAACCAGAAGATCAAGAAGTACTTTGACACTTATGTGATTTGCAGGGAGTGCCACAAGCCAGACACGCACGTGGAGTCTGCAGCACGGGGCTTCATCACGATTGTGTGCGAGGCATGCGGAGCAAGGTACTCAATCAAGCACTATTAGGGTTTAAATGAAATACCAAAAGCAAAATGTTGTCCAGAGCACGCCTATGCCAAGGCCAGATGAGGTCGTGGGCACCGTTAGGAGGGCTCTTGGAGCATCAAAGTTTGAGGTTCAATGCTCAGACCAAAATGTGAGGGTCTGCTCAATTCCAGGAAGGCTAAAGAGAAGGTTCTGGGTCAAGGAGGGTGACGTCGTTCTCGTAAAGCCTTGGGTGGTCCAGTCAAACGAAAGAGGCGACATAACATGGAGGTACAGCATAATGGACAAGGACAAGCTCAAGGCTAAGGGCGTGATGATACCTTAAAGACTGTGGTGTGGAGCTCTTTTTTCATGCTTTCTATAAGCCTCATTTTCTCTAGTTCCTTTTCAACCAATTTTGCAAGATCCCCGTTCCAGATTTTCTGATTTCGCTCAATTCTAACATCTTCCCTTTTCAATAAACCGTTAAAGATTTTTACAAATTCATCAGTTCCTTGAGAAAGTACATCCACAAAACGGTAATCGTCGGATATGTTGGATATTTTGGTTTTAAAAGTCGCCTCAAGTACTTGTGGTTTAATATTAGAAATGAACATGAAAAAAACTTCTGGATACATCGCTTTTATCCTCTCCACCTTTGTTATGTACCTCTCAGTGTCATTAATCACCCTTTGATCTTTCGCATTCTGAATCCACTCAAGCCCGTGTACCTCTATTGCCAGCATCCTGCCATTGATGTAGACGTTTGTGAAGAAATCCGGTTTGAATGCACTCCTTATTTCTGGGACAAAGAAGCAAACCTTCTCATACGCAACCCTTATGTCAAGCTTCTTGAGGAGTGTTGTCGCAAGGCCTCTTTCTGAATCATGTAGCCTCACTCTTACATTGTCAACATAGAACTTATCATCGGGTCTTAGCTCCAACTCCCCTCTCCTTGCAATCTTCGCAGCCGCTAACTCACTATCCTTGGACGAAAAAACGAGACCAGAAAATGTATTTGGGTTCTGGGGACCCTTATATACCTCCACAAGACTGCGGACGAGCATAGGTTATATCCTGTGTAAAGTATTTATACTTTGTAGTTTTTTTCTTTACCCATTACGTAACCAAAAACCTCTTCGCTATCTACTTCTAGCCTGTATTTTCTGTTGAAGTACCTTGTTATGTTGTAGATGTCCCTTTGCAAGAACATCATTGCGTTGGGATGCTTGTTGATGACTCCCTGGCCGAAGTCGATAATGTAGGGCATTCCGTCATGCATCAGTATGTTGTACTCACTTATGTCCGCATGGATTAGCTCATTGTCATAGAGTTTTTTAAGGTCGGCAATTATTGTTTTATAAACTTTTTTCGGATCTTCAAGTACCACATCCTTTAGCTGCGGTGCGACGTTGTTCCCATCACCGATGAACTCCATTCCTATCACATTTCCCGAGAAATAGTAGGGCTTTGGGCAGTGCACCTTGGCGGAGGTAGCAATCTTCAGGTTTCCAAACTCCTTCTTGCACCACTCGTTTACTATCCAAGAAATCTCCCTCCTGATTTTTGGGAATCTCGGGTCTCCTATCATATAGTCCGTCCTCGCGTAGAAGCTTGAGGTCTCAATTCGAAAGATCTTCACCGCGGCGAGCTGCTCCTTTATCGCCTCGCCGCTCTCTGCTACATAGACGTTCGCCTCCTTTCCCTTTGAAATAAGGAAGAGCAGCCTTGAGATGATGCCGTGGCTAAAGAACTTCTCGAGCCTCATCATTGTCCTGTTGTCAAAGACGCCCTCCTCGATCTTTAGCTGCTCGTGGAGCATGTGCTTGTCCCGCTCTGGCCTCTTCTTTTTGCTAACTAACGCCACTTGCTCACTTATGATAGGCATTTATCTTTTAGGATAATAAATATGCGTATGGACTCCCCAAAGGTTATAGTGGACAACAGGGAGCGAAACCTCGAGATCATCGAGGGCCTTGAGAACAACGGAATGGCTCTGAGCTTCGCGCAACTTCCCGTGGGCGACTACATCTTGTCCGATCGCATCTGCGTGGAGCGAAAGACCTCCTCAGACCTCGAGGGCTCTGTGATGAGCGGAAGGCTCTTTGAGCAGCTAGATAGGCTCAGGTCAAGCTTTGAGAAGCCGATGCTAGTGATAGAAGGCAACGGGTTTAGGCTTGGAAGCAGTGTGATCCTTGGAACGGCGCTTAAGATATACATAGAATATGGGATCCCAATACTCTGGTCTGAGTCTGCAATGGAGACGGCAGACATCCTTTCCGCTATTTCAAAACGAGAGCAGGAGCACAAATCTCATGAGCCAAGGATGCAAGGTCTAAAGAAGGCGTATACTGAAGATCAGTGGCAGCTGTTGATACTTAGCTCAATTCCCGGAGTTGGGACGAAGCTTGCAAAGAATCTGCTAGAGCATTTCAAGAGCATAAAGAACATAGTGATGGCAGACACAGAGGAGCTGACAAAAATTGAAAAAATAGGAAAGAAAAAAGCCCAGAGAATTTATGAAATTTTAAATTCTGAGTACAAGCAGTGATTACTGCTTAAAACCATTCTTTTTCTTCAAATTTGCAATCCAAGAATTTGCCAGACTCTCCCTTTGTTTCGAATCAAAAAAGCGATCCAAGCCCTTAAGCTGAACCTTGCTAAGCCTATCAAGTAATGTTTTTGATCTGAAATCCTTCTCTTCAAAAGATTCAATTTGGAGTTCCGTTCTTTTTAGGTTTGTAAAAACTGCGACTATCCCGCCGTCCTTTAGTCTTAGCCTTTCCGCGAGTTCAGGTTTTATCGGTATGCTGCCAAAATCTGGATAGATTGTAAAAACCTCTGGGGGTCTTACTAGTCCAATCTCGTTTCCATCAAAGTGCATAATCGCCTTATGGTCGAATCCACCTTTGTCAACACTCAAAAATGCCAAAAATCTAGAGCCCTTTGTGGGAGTATCCTCTATCATTCTATTCTCAAGCAGGTAAGATTTTGTAAACTTCTCCATGCTTCACTTCAGGCATAATGGAATTTAAGTATGATTGTATGAGCGTTTTCAAGGCTATCTTTCACTTATTGGGGTTATTGAAACATCTCCAGATTCTCCCAAATCCATCTTAAGTGATATCCTCTCCATTTTGTCAATCATCAACTTTAGCCTTGCATCTTTTGCAATTTTCTCCTCACTTACAAAAAGAATGAACTTCTCTGCTGACTTTATCCCTGATTTTCCTATCGCCTTGCCCACATTCATCTCCCCTGAAACAAGGCAGAGCATCTCATTTCCAACCTCATTGCTTTTCATAAGGCCGTCCTCCTGCCTGAGTAGTGCATTGAAGTAGGCCGGCAAAATCCTTGCTAATATTTCAGGGCCGTGATCAAAAAGCTGCAAAAACCCACTTTTTGGCTTAAATTCCACCTTTTTTCCAAGCAATTCAGCCACGCTAAGCGAAGATGAGCACAGATACGCCACAGGAGCAAGCCCCTCAAGATCCATCAAATAACGCCTCTTTTTCGCCACAAGCAAATGGTTAAATTCCTTTCCCGACATATAATAAGTGGCTTGTTATTTAAAGCCTATTTTTAAGTGATTAGATGAGTCAGTTTGGAGTACAAATGCACAAGAAGTCCGCAAGGAAGCAGTCGGGCAGCGGAAAGCAGAAGATAAAGGGCAGGGACAAGAAGAGATTCGAGGTCGGGGGATACTTCATCGCAACTAAGCTTGGCGACAAGAACGTGGTCAAGAAGGTAAGGATCAGGGGCGGGGCAATGAAGGCAAAGCTCCAGCACGCCGCATTTGCGAACATACTCACCAAATCAGGCTACAAGAAGGTTGCAATCAAGGGAATCTCTGAGTCGAAGGATAACAGGAACTTCGCGAGGCTCACAATCATAACAAAGGGGACGATAATCGACACCGAGCTTGGAAAGGCAATCGTCACAAACAGGGCAGGCAGGGAAGGGAGCGTCAACGCGAAGCTAGTTTAAGTGAGAAAATGCCTGCAAGAGTGTACGTCGCAAGCATCTCAAAGCTCCAGGACCTAAAGAAGCTAATCAACTACGATCCGTACCTTGACAATGCAATCAAGGAGGAGGACCTTGCAAAGGTGCGCGCGGATGAGATGGCAAACATAATCTTTGCAAGGCAGGACTGCCAGGTGAAGGAAGGAGCAGCGCTAAATCTCGACAGGGAAAAGGCCTATTTATACATTAACGCAAGCGAGGAGTTCCTCGAGAAGGCGGACAAGAAGATAAAGCTGCAGATCGAGGGCGCGCAGCGCGCAGATTCTGAGACGGAGCAGAACATTATCTCACAGATAAACGAGGAGCTCTCAAAGGCGGAGACCGGATTCGGATCATTGTTTGGTTAATTCTATGATGCACTTCCTTAGCGTTGAGGATTTTTCCAAGGCGCAGATAGAGGAAATCTTCGACATTGCAGACGATTTGAAGAAAAACAAGGCCCCGATCTCGCTAAAACAAGGCTCTATTGCAGTACTGCTTTTTGAAAAGCCCTCCACCAGAACAAGAATATCATTCGAGGTTGCCATGGCGCAGCTTGGTGGGCACTATATCTATGTGGATCCAAGAACCACTCAACTCTCGCGTGGGGAGAACTGGGCGGATACGGCAAAGGTGCTAAGCAGCTACGTAGATTTCATAATCGCAAGGCTCTACAGCCACAAGGACCTAAACGAGATGGCAAAGAACTCTTCGGTCCCTGTGATCAATGCGCTAACTGAGGACGAGCATCCGACCCAGGCGCTAGCTGACCTGTACACCATACGCGAGAAAAAGGGAAAGCTAAAGGGGCTCAAGATCGCGATGTTTGGCGACACCGCAAACAACACGTTTAACTCGCTGATGATTGCATGCACGATGATGGGAATGGAGGTCGCGCTCATCGGACCGAAGGGCTATCTTCCCAGCACAAGGTTTGTGGCAAAGGCAAAGGAGTACGGGATAGTGAAAGTTTACGATGACATTGAGGAAGGTGTGGAGGGCGCAGATGTCATATACACGGACACGTTTGTTAGCATGGGCGAGGAGCACGACAGCGAGCTTAGGAAAAAGCTCTTCATGCCATACCAGGTGAACGGGACGGTCCTAAAGATGGCAAGCCCAAGGGCAATAGTGATGCATCCTCTTCCAGCGCACAGGGGCGAGGAGATAACAGGTGAGGTGCTAGATGGAAAGCAGAGTGTCGCGTTCGATCAGGCAAAGCTTAAGCTTCTAATAGAAAAGGCGATCATCCTCTACATCGCCGGAAAGGAAATCTAATCCTATACAAAAACTGAGTTTCTTATTTAAAACGTCAAACAAGAGTTTCTTTGTTTAAATGTCAGAAGCAAAAGTGGACCAAGTGTGGAAGAGAAACCGCATGGTTATATTAAACAGGCTTTGGAAAAAAGAGCCCGAAATGGTTAGAACAGCGTCCATTGCAGACTTTTTAGATGGAAAGCCGCCAAGATCAATGACTCTTGACATGGGGTGTGGAGACACAGGCAAGATAAATATAAAACTAAATCATCTCTACCACGGTATTGATGTCTCTTTAGTTGCAATAAGAGCCGCCAAGAGAAAGAGTCCTAATGCAAATTTCTTAGTTGCAGATGCCTCATATTTGCCCTTCAGGGATAACTCCTTTGATAGGGTCGCATCATACTCGGTGATAGAGTCGCTGGGGGTCGAGTTTCGCGAAGCATTCAGAGAGCTCGTTAGGGTAACAAACAATGAGATAAGCTTCACCACAATGCATGTCGATGCAATATACAAGCCAAACACTTCGGCAGAGAATCAATACCTTAAATTGAGTTATGCTACCATTCATATAGAAACTGGTCTTGTTGGTACTACTCCCGAGCAGATGATGGGAATGCTAAGGGACTCTGAAATAGAGATAGACTTCAGGGTTATCGATAATACAGGAAAAGAGACCGGAATCAATGCAGTTGATTATCTAAACGGCCTTGACGACCAGTCAAAGAAGCACATAGTGCTCAATGCAAAGAAAACAATTGAGCAAAAATAACTACTCTCCCCATACGTCCGCCTTTATGTTTGCCTTGTCAACTCCAAGAGAGATTAGCGCCGCCTCTATTGCCTTCGTGAACTTTAGCGGGCCGCACACATAGCAGGTCCTCTCCTTTGGATCTACCACATGCCTTGAGATCATGGCGGCATCGATGTGGCCGTACTCACCGTCCCATCCAGGAACGTTTTGCTCCCTTGTTACGCTCCTTGTCATCTCAAACTTGAGGCTCTTCTTGTAGCCCTCAAGCTCGTCCTTGCATATCGTCTCTGCCGAAAATCGCATGCTGTAGATCAGCTTTATGTCCGTGTCAAGCTTCTTCTCCTCAATTAGCCTGAGCATTGAGAGGAATGGCGCAAGACCCGTGCCCCCGGCCACAAACAGGACCTTCTTGTTCTGGTTTGGGTCGTACTTGAACTGCCCGTGCGGGCCAGAAACATAGTAAACGTCGCCCACCTGCGCGGTGTCGAGCTTTGAGGTGAACCTTCCGTGTATCATGCTGATCGCAAAGTCGAGCGTCTCATCATCGGGCTTTGAGGCAAGCGAGAACGCCCTTGCTATCTCCTCCCCGGTCTGGGGGTTCTTGTACGCAAGCATGATGAACATTCCCGCATCAAAGCTCAGCCTTGATCCGTCCTGCGCCTTGAACTTGAAGATGTTCACCTCAGGGGTCTCCTTTATGATCTCCGATATGACGTAAGGCTTTTTTATAATCATAAAAACCAAATCATTTGAGCGGGTAAAATATAATACCCTATCCCTCAATCCTTCTTGCCCAATTCCATAATTTTATATAGCGGAATGTACCAATAGGATCATCCGACTTTAGCGTAGGGGCTCTTGGCTCAGTAGTAGAGCGTTCCGTTCGCAACGGAAAGGTCGCGGGTGCGATTCCCGCAGAGTCCATAAACCTACAAAATCTGATCAAAAAGGTGGATGCATGGTTGAAATAGAGGGCAAGCAGATAATTGTGACGGGCGGGGCAGGGTTCATAGGAAGCAACTTAGTTGAAAGACTCGCCAAGGCAAATAAGGTAGTGGTCATCGACAATCTCCATACAGGCTCTGCAGTTAACCTTGCAAAGGCCATAGAGAGCGGGAACGTGACCGTGATTGAGGACAACGCCAAAAGTATTGGGGATCACAATCTCAAGGCAGACATCGTATTTCATCTTGGTTTTCCTTCCTCAACTCCGATGTATAGGGAAAATCCCCATCTGGTTGACGAAGTCGTCGCAGGAATGATAAGCGTTCTTGAGTACGCTAAGAAAAATTCCTCAAAGCTTGTCTGGAGTTCCTCTTCCTCCATCTACAACGGGATAAAGCCCCCCCATCGAGAGGATGCGATCCCGCTTGTCACCGATTACTACACAGAGGCAAGAATAGCCTGCGAGCGCCTTGCCGAGCTTTACTCAAAGTTCTACAGCGTCAACTCCGTTGCGCTTAGGTTCTTTGCTGTGTACGGAAGGCATGAAGAGTTCAAGAAAACTTATGCGAATTTGGTGACTCAGTTTTTGTGGGCGATGAAAAATGGCGAGCAGCCTGTTGTGTATGGTGACGGGACGCAAAGGCGCGACTTCACGAGCGTTGACGACCTTGTTGAGGCACTGATAAGATCCACGGGACTTGACTCATTTGAGATAATAAACGTGGGGACCCAGAAAAACTACACGATCAACGAGCTAATTGAAAAGCTAAATGCGGCGCTGAAGACAAATATCAAGCCAAAGTACGTTCCAATCCCGTTCAAGGGCTATGTGATGGAAACGCTTGCGGACACGAGCAAATGCGAGCGCCTTCTCAAATTCCATGCGAACATAACGCTTGACGAGGGAATAAGGCGCCTGATCGGAGATGAATGACCCTAGAACATCCCGAACTTCCTTTTCTTCGAGTCTGGACTCTCCCTCTTTAGGTTCTCAACCTTTACCCTGAACTTTTCAGTGACAAGGTTCTTGCCTGCACCCCTGCAGATTTTGCAGAGCTGCTCGAACGTCTTTCCCCTCCCCCCGCACCTGTTGCACATAACTGCCATCTGGATCCTTCCAAGAATGGTGTTTTGCTGCACCATCCTCCTTCCCGTTCCATCGCAAGTTGAGCACTTCACCTGCTTTGATCCGGGTTCGCCCCCGCTTCCCTTGCAGTGCTCGCATCTCTTATTGTGCTGAACCGTGAACTCCTTGTCCATTCCGCCTTCGATCTCCTCAAATGAGAGGGTGAGATTGACGCTCTGCGGCTCCCCCTGGGAAAACATCTCCTCAAACGAGCCGAAGTTGTTGAAGATGCTCCTAAACATCTCATCCTGCGTGAAGCCCGCTCCCTCTTGCCCAGAGAAACCGCCCTGGCCAAAGTCCGCCGAGCCGTAGGAGTCGTACTGCCTTCTCTTCTCCGGCTCCCCAAGCACAGAGTACGCCTCGTTTATCCCCTTGAATTTCTCCTCAGCGCCCTTCTCCTTGTTCCTGTCAGGGTGGTACTTGAGCGCAAGCTCCCTGTACGCCTTCTTGATCTGCTCTTCGCTAGCGTTTTTTGGCACTCCGAGAATTTCGTAGTAATCCTTTGCCATTATTTCTCTACCTTTGAATCAGGATTCTCCGGGCCTCCCTTGTTTTCCGGATTTTCATCGGCGCCGCCTTTTGCATCCTCTGGGCCTTCT
This sequence comes from Microcaldota archaeon, assembly GCA_028867145.1. Classification (GTDB taxonomy): domain Archaea; phylum Micrarchaeota; class Micrarchaeia; order Micrarchaeales; family CABMGC01; genus JAGWGI01. The sequence goes on from JAGWGX010000004.1 coordinate 55,711, forward strand.
TTGGCTTCTCCTTCTGCTGAGCCCTGCGCATACATGTCGCTTCCCATCTTCTGCATAACTTCCTTCAGGATCTCATACTTTTGGGAGATTAGCTGCGCGTCCTCCTTTTGTATCGCCTCCTTGGTCTCTGCGATCGCCTTCTCGACCTTCTCCTTGTTTTCCGCGGAGATCTTTGCAGCATTTTCCTTGAGGAGCTTCTCGCCTGTGTATATCATTCCCTCCGCGTTGTTCTTTGTCTCGATGTACTCCCTTATCTTCTTGTCCTCCTCGGAGTACTGCTCAGCCTCCTTCATCCTCTTATCAATCTCGTCCTTGCTCATCTTGTGCGGGGCCACGACCTGCATGCTCTGCTCCTTGTTTGTCGCCTTGTCCTTTGCGGAGACATGGAGGATTCCGTTTGCGTCAATGTCGAATGTGACCTCGATCTGCGGCATTCCCCTTGGCGCCGGTGGGATCCCAGTAAGCATGAATCTTCCAAGCTCGATGTTGTCCTTTGACATCGCCCTCTCTCCCTGCAGTATGTGGATGTCAACGCTTGTCTGCGAGTCATCTGCCGTTGAGAAAACCTGCGTCTTCTTGATTGGGATTGTGGTGTTCTTCTCAATGAGCTTTGTCATGACTCCTCCATACGTCTCAAGCCCGAGTGAGAGCGGTGTAACGTCCAGCAGCACAATGTCCTTCACCTCTCCAGTTAGGACTCCTGCCTGGATTGCTGCTCCAAATGCGACGGCTTCCATTGGGTCAACTCCCCTCTCGATCTTCTTTCCAAGAAGTTGCTCAACATATCTTTGAACAATCGGCATCCTTGTAGGCCCTCCCACAAGAATCACCTTGTCAATGTTGACTGGCTCTAGCTTTGCGTCCTTTAGCGCGTTGATAACCGGCTTTGTTGTTCTCTCCACAATTGGGACAATAATCTCCTCAAGCTTTGCCCTTGTTAGCTGGTATGTGAAGTGCACTGGCGCATTTCCAGGGCCCATTCCAAGGAACGGAAGGTTAATGTCGCTTGTTAGTGTTGTTGAAAGCTCAATTTTTGCCTTCTCTCCCGCTTCCCTGATTCTCTGGAGCGCCTGCCTGTCATTTGCGACATCTATTCCCGCACTCT
>JAGWGX010000005.1 GCA_028867145.1 Microcaldota archaeon
GGATCAAGTTAGGGTCTCTCACAATTGAACTAAGCTGATCTACACCAAAGAAAACAGAAGCCGTTGCGGTAATCGCACCAAATGCCATGTTGGCACCGAATCCACGCTTCAGCTCGTAAAACGCATTCTTAATCTCAACACTTTTGAATTCCATAGGGTTAAGTTCTTTTCTTTATTTATACGCCTTGCTCATTAATCGTTTCCGAGGGGAAAGATTAGAAATACCAACTATTTCCTAGAAAAACTTGAAGCATTTGGTTCAAAGAGGCTTTAGCCTCGGGGCTTGATTGGAATCAGTATCTTGAATTTTGCATCCGCGATTCCCTTTATTGCCTTTAGCTCTCTCATACTTGAGACTATCTCATTTTTGGGCCAGTTTGCAAGAACGGTCATAGGAAAGGAGTAGAAGCCGCCATAGGAAAGGGACTCGACGCCCTTTATCTTGAGGACCTCTTTTTTGAGCCTTAGGTACTCGGCCTTGAGCTGCGGGATCTGGGATGCCAGAGGGACTAACTCCGAGTTTTTTCCGGCAAGCTCTACAAGCACATGTTCTTTCTTTTTTATGCCAAGCATGGTTGAGTGTTGGCAGTCAAGATTATTATTACTTTCCAGACTAAGAAATTTTTAGAAAAACTAGTTGGTTTTGGCTAACTTTAGGCTTAGTTTTCTTCTCTTTTTGATATGCGATGCATAATCAATTTTAGAAGTCAACTTATAATTTTTAATCACAACTCGCGCCTGTATCGGCTTATTACAATTTTTGCATACTGTATGAATCCAGACTTTTCCATCCTTGATTAAGGCGTCATCTGTTTCAGCCACTTGGCCAGGCTTGTAAGTGGACAGCACTCTGTCAAATGCCTTGGTTTGCCACTCATGGTGCTTCTCTATCTCACCGCAGTTTGGGCACTTAAAAGAGAGCAGTACATAGTCAAACAGACCCATCCTATCACTTAAAAGGATTAATTACTTTAATGCCTTGAATCCCCCTGAAATCCCTCTCGTTCTCTGTAATTATCTTTGTTACATTGTTCTCCTTTAAGGTCTCAATAATAACCAAATCCCAAAAAGGAACGTTTGATTGCTCAAATCGCTCTGTGGCGCGACTAATTGTATCATGCGTATAATTTATCTTCTGCCATTTATCGGATTCAATTATTGCCTGGACTATGATTTTTGCGTTATGAGGGGTTACTTTCAGTTTCTTGGTTGCTGCGTTAAAGATCTCACCAAGTACCTGATTGGAGACAACACCAATTATCTCGTTATTTAAAACCTGTTTTATCAGATCTTGACAGATCGCTCTCTTGGCAGGCTCGTTCGCATCAAATGCGTAGCATATCAAGTTTGCATCAAAAAATAATCTATCTTTCATGGAGTTCATCCCTATCGAATTTCCATTTCTTCATCTTGATACCAGTTTCTAAAAGTTTAAGGAACTGATTTTCGAGACCTTCTTTTTTCTTTCCAGACCATTCCTTCATCGCCTCCGCAAATGCCTTTCCCAGATATCCCTTTTTCTTTCCGTACTTGCGACTGGCCTGTTTCCTGAATTCGCTCTCTATTTGCTCCTCCACATTCACGGTAATTGTCTTGGACATATCCTCAGATGAATTTAGATGATTTAAATATTTAAATGTTTCCTTTTTATAAATATTAGAAGAACTATACATAAACTCATTAAAGCGTATTTTGTGTTTTCTATTCTTAAACCCTCCGAAAAAAAATAGAATTTTTGCTAATCGTACCTTAGCGTCTTGAGAAAATGCCTTGCGTCCCGAACCCTGACGCCAGGGGAGCCCACCCAGGTCATATCAAGAAGCTCGTCGTGGACGACGGATATTCTCGACTTTTCAAATCCCTGCTCCTTTAGGAAACGCGCGACCTTCAGGCTGCCTGCCTCTTTTATAATTGAGGCATTGGCATTCATTGAGTCGACATATGCGATTATCTGCGCGTCGGAAATTATCTCGTTGATTCCTGCAACCGGCCTGGTGACCCCGTCGTGTATCCAAAGGTCGTAGTATGTCGCCCTCGTGCTTGGCCACTCGGATTTGACTGCTATCGCAGCGGCCCCGAACGGAACCCTTAGCGACTGCTCGCAAACAACCTTTAGTATCCGCACTGCGGCACAGTCCGCCTTTGTTGGGCCTAAGCTCTCGCCAAGCGACGCGCTTTTGGAAGCTTTAGATTTAGTTGCTGCCCCTTCCATACTACCACACCTCTACTATGTCTCTCCGCTTTATAATGCTTTTTCATTCTACGTTTTCAAAATGAGCCTAAACTCTCCTGAGTTCATGCCCCTTTAGCAGCTCTAGCAACCTTTGACGCTCGCTGCTTTGCGGATTTGACCTCAGCATCGCATGGGCGATGTTGATTAGCTCCTTGTCGTATGCCCTTAACTCCTCAAAACAGAGTTGGTAATTTTGGACGTTTATTAAATTTCCCGAGCTGACGTGCTCCTTGAATTTCTTTGGGATCAAATGCTTGAGCTCGGGGCGATGCTTTAGGAGGGTCTGCGCATTTCCCTTCTGGCCCTCTGAGGCTACCTTGTCAAAGAGCGCCTCAAACATGAGCCTCTCGTCACGAAGGACTCCTGGCGGCACACTCTTCTCGCTTAGGAACTTTGTTATCTCCACATTTATTGCGCGAACCTCTACCGCGGACAAGACCTTGCTATTGTAGCCAAGCTCCATTCCCTAACCTCTTTTTTGAAGCAGCGCCATTAGCGCCGAGTCGGAGCTCATTGCTATCACTCCCCTTGTGCCGCTTGGTAGATGCTTAGAGATATCCTTGCCTTCAAAGAGCATCTGGCGCATCTTGGTCCCTGACAAAATCTTGCGATCAATCTGCTTTATCTCCTCGACCTTCTTTCCCATGCGCCTCAAAAGCAGGCTCATCTCATCATCGCTTGAATAGATAACATCGTACTTTGGGACTAGATAGTCAATGCACTCCATCCATTTCGGGTCGTTGTTGAAATCTGGGACAAAAAGTATCTTCAGCTTGCTTGCGACCTCATTGGAAACGGAGTTTAGGATCATCATCTTTCTCTCGAGCGCAGAGAACGGGTTTTTCTCATCCTTTTTATTGATGCTGCCGACCACGATGTATAGCACATCAACGTTTTGCGTTGACTGGTTCACCATCTCAAGGTGCCCGTTGTGAAAGGGCTGGAACCTGCCGATCAGGAGGCCTGCCCTTTTTTCCCTGTGACCAATCGCCATATCAAGGCATCTTCTTGCGGGCTATTTAAGGATAATTCATTCTTTGTATTCAGAAAGTTGGGAACTTATCAGAGAGGAACTGTCCCCTCTTCTCAAGGTCCTCGATCCTAAGCATCAAGGAGATTGACGCGATCCTTGCGTAGTCCTGGTCCGCGAACTCCTTTTGCTCCGCCTCCGCCATCGCAAATATCGGCTTGCCAAGCTTGAGCGCAATCGACCCTGACTCAAAGGAAACCCAGAGCTCGTCTGGGCCGATGTTGCCGTGGTACAAATTGAACTTGTTGTGTAGCCTCTCAATTGAGCTGCGAAGGTGATCTAGAGAGTAGCTTATTGAATAGTGCGATTCCGATTTCCCCCTCTGCGCTATTGGCTCGCGCGCTGCTACGTACTGAGAAAGCGATTTTTCGCCGCTACTTTCGGTTACAACCCCAATTACCCTCTCTTTCCTTCCATCGAAATCTGAAACCAGGTAAATGGGAGGGACGACATGTCCCGGAGCGTACTTGTATATCTTGCTCCAATGCTCAACGTAAGCCTTTATCGCGGAGCTCTCGTCAAACCGAAGAAGCGAGCTGAATGATTTGCGGATTATCGGGCTGCCCTCAAGATGCTCAAAGGAGATGCTGGGATTTCTCTCCATCTTTGACCTAAGCTCATCGCGACTTATTGTCTGAAGTGAAACTTGCGCCATTGAACTCAGTCCCAAATAATTACTGGTCGCGTTTGATTCCGCTCAGCGCCTCAAGTTTGACCGGGCCGTGTCTTGTGAAATCATACCTCACGGTTGTGCCGAAGATCTTCCCAAGATCCTTAGTCAGGTTGTGCAGGTCGTCAGACTTGTGAAAAAGATCCTGATCATAAATTGTCACTTTCCAGTACTTTAGAATCCTGTCCTTGTTTTCCACAAGGTGCCCGATTGGGATTTTCGCCACGGCAAAGGTGTTCTCGACTCCATCCTTGACAAAAGTCTGGGTTACAAGCATCACTCTTTCCTTCTTGCTTGACTGGTCTAAGATTTTGTGAGGGGTGACAAATGAGAAGCCGTGCCTGGCTACTATGTCGCCGATCCTGTCAACCACATTGTCCTGCTTTGTCTGCAAAGCGGATTCCGCAACTATTTTCAAGCCCCCCATGATACCAAGTATGAATCTTGGCTCAAGATTTAAATATACTTTTGATTGATTCGTTTATTCCCTTCTCTTTTCGGAAGTTTTTAGTCGGGAGGCGCCGGAAAGGAATCCCCGTACCTTTTCAGGGCGCCAAGTATCCTCTCCCTTGCGCTCTTCTTGGGCTCCATCGCCTCTATCCTTGCAAACTCGAGGCCCCGCTCGAAGTCCGCTGTTCGGTCGAGGAAGTTTTGGATGTGCCCCCAGTTCCTGTAGGGCTCTGCAACCCGATTTAGCATCCGATCGTGAACTCCGTCGTTGTAGCTTCTCCACAAATCGATTGCAACCTGCCTAATTTGGGAGGCCTGCAGCTCCGTTCCGTAAAGTACTTTTCCCATAGCCTCCTTCTCAACGAAAATCGCAGGGTAGCTTGAGTCACGGCCCAGCTCAAATTTGATCGTGCCGTTTATGTTCGCCTCCATCTTGAAGTGCGTTCCGAGGTAGTTGCCCTTGAAGAGCACCCCCAGCTTTCCAAAGCGCAAAGTCGCATCGTCAAAGCTATTAGAGCTCAGCCTAAATTCCCTTGAAAAGATCGCAGGCTCGCTTGCAGCCTCGCGATCTGATTTGTCTTTTCGGTTTTTTTCAAACACTTCCATCAAAAGGGAAAATTGCCGGACTTTGTATATATAGCTGCTCTGCAACATTGCAAATAGACGTATTTTTTAGCAGGTCGGAATTGCTGTCCCCATAGAGTTGCCCAATATGAGGTTTATTATTATCGGAGCGAGCACTGCAAGCAGCGCGACAGTAATTGCGCCAAGTACAAGCCCGATCCCATAGCCCTGATATGAGCCCTTTTGCGGAGGTGGAATTGCGTGCGCAATCGCGTAAATCACTCCCCCCAAGACAAAGAGAAGCAGGCTTAGCGCGTAGAGTACTTCGCGGATGAGAGAGTAAATCTTGCAAAGCTGCTCTGAAAGCGAGGGGGTAAGGTTGGGATTTGAGGTCTGGACGCAGACCACGTAGTTTGTGGGGCACTTTGAGAGGTCCTGCTGCGGCGTGCAGTACTGCGGGCAGGAGGCGATGCTTGCGACCTGGCAGTTGGTCGCAAAGCTGCCGCAGTAGTTGTACTGAGCCTGCACCGTAATGGAAAGCAAAAGGGAAAAAAGAATCAGGAGATAAATTGGCAAACTTCGCATTGTAACGAATAAGAGATGCAAAAACAGCTCTAAATTACTTCTGCTGCGCGATTCCAAGCTGCTCGTTTAGGAAGGCAATCGCCTCAGCGGCGCTTACCTTGTCCTCCGGAACCCCGATTGTCTTGAGCACCTGCACAAGGTCCTCGACGGTTATCTCCCTTCCGACCGAGAGCAGGAAGTAGTAAGCATAGACATAGACCAGGTGCGATTTTATGTTCGCCTTGAAGATCGCGTCCAGCAGCTCGTCCTTTGGCTTGATCTTTAGGAGCTGCAGGCAGTTTATCATGTTCTCGCGGCTGATCTCCCTGCCCGTCAGGCTGAGGAAACCTGCGACATAAAGGTACGACGAAATCCCGTCATGTATGTGCGCCTTTATGTTCTCATCCCCAAGCGACCTTTTCAGCTCGCTGAGCAGCAGCGCGGTTGTTATCCTGCTCACCATCTCAACAGTCGCCGAGAGCCCGATGAAGATTGAGTTCGCGCTGGGCTCAAGCGTGCTTGGATGAGGAGTTAGGCCGGTTGGCATATATGCACCAATTTATCGCAACTCTAAAGTTTATTAACCTTATTGAGGCGCAAAAGCCTCGACCATCGAGAGCGCGAGTATCTCCGAGACGCTCCTCCTTGCCATCCTTATCACCTTTGCGCACTCGCACCCAGACGCCATCTCTAGAGCCTCGACTATCATCTGCCTGCTCTCCGGGAACTGCTTTGCGTACTCGCCCAGCTGCGAGACGAGGGCAACCGACTTGTTGTTGCAGATCGCCGCCGCGAGCTCCTCCCCGCCAATAGACTTCTCGAGGCCGCCCCCTGCGAGCATTGCCTCGATTCCCCATTCAGAGCTTGCGCTCTTCCATATTTGAATTCTCCCCATTTACCCCCACCGTAAACTTAACTGTTCCCCTTGTATCTCAATTTCTTTTTTCTGATATATAAAGCTTTCAAGGCTTCCAAGAATATCAAAGAATTTGGATGGAATGGGCCCTATTTTCGCATAGGAATCATGATCCAAGCCTTGACTGGCGCCTGTCTGGCCCGTGCTTTAGGGCAAGCTCCTGTTTTATTTTGGTTACAGTCTCAAGCATCTTCTTTTCCTTCTGCTTTGAGACCATCAAATATACCTGGTCCTTTGTGTCTCTGGTCATCAGAACGTAGACGTCGCCGCTATAGAGCCTGCCTGTCCTGCCCCTTCGCTGTATGTTTCGAATCTCGCTTGCAATAGGCTCGTAGAAGACCACAATGTCAACACTTGGGATGTCTAGCCCCTCCTCCCCGATTGAGCTTGAGACAAGAACGTTGAACTTCCCCTCCCGAAACTCCTTGATTGTAAGTTGCTGCTGCGCCTGCGTGACCCCATCCTTCTTTCCTACAAATGCGCGGGCAGAGAGGTTGTTTTTGTTCAGCAGATCTGTGAGCATCTTGATTGTAGAGCGGTACTGCACAAAGACAATCGCCTTCTTTGCGTGGTTCATCTTGAGAAGGTCGACTAGCGCAAACGCCTTGGGGTGCTCCTCGCCCCTTTGCATCCCCTCCTGCGCGAGCTGGTCTGCGAGTATTACATTCTTGTGGTCAATTATCGCCTGCACAGCCTTGCTCTTTGTCTCCCTCTCCCTTAGCGACCTGAGGTACTGTGAGAAGGAGTAGAGCCCCTGCGTCTCAAGGAGGTCGTATGCATGGATGAGGTTGAGTAGCTTTGAGTACTGGTAGAGAGCCCCGAACTTGAAGTTTCGCGCCTCGATCTTGTTTATCATGTTGCCAAGCTCTATGAGGCGCCCCTTTGGCATAGTCTCAAACATCCTAAACGGGGTGAGACCCATTGTGTTTAGCTTCTTTAGCGCGTCCTCAGCAAGCGGGCGCAGCTGAAGCGCGATCCGATTGATCCTCTCCGATCTATCAACCTCGAGTACGTGCATATACTTTGGCATCACGTAAGTGGCAACATCAGGGTCGGTGCTGATTCGAATCTCGATGTCCTGTATCTTGAGTTCATTGAGCAGTGACTTGATCTTCTCCCTTGCGCTCCCTGGGGAGGCAGTGAGCCCGACCATCTGCACTCCCTTGAGGTCAGCCTCCTCTGCAATGTAGGTGTAGGCGTACTTCCCTACCGCCTTGTGGCACTCGTCAAAAACCACAACCCCGAACTGCGACATGTCAAAGTTCGCATTCTTCAGCTCGTTTGCAACCGTCTGCGGAGTGGCTATTATTATTCTTGCATGCTCCTCCATCTCTTTTCTCCTGTTTTTCGCAAGCGAGCCTGTGAGCAAAAGGATCTGGTCTTTTTCAACGTTCAAGGATTCAACAAGAGTGGAGTAATGTTGCTCTGTGAGCGGCTTTGTTGGTGAGAGGAACATCGCCTTTTTCCCCTTTGCAAGCGCGCTTGCAAGAACGAGGGTTCCAATCAGCGTCTTTCCAAGCCCTGTAGGGAGGACAACGAGCGTATTCTTGCCCTGCATTATCTTTTGGACTATGCTGTGCTGGTACTCCCTGAAGCTAACGTTGTCTAGCTTCACAAGGTTTGCGACCTCGCCAAGCGAGTACCACCTGGTGTCCATGCTCTCTTGCATGAATAGCATTTCGAGTGAAAGGCATATTAATAAATTAGTTCATTCCAATGATTTGATTACCGGATATTATTTGTGCCGCAATAGCTCAGCCCGGGAGAGCGTCCCGCTGAAGACGGGAAGGTCGCATGTTCAAATCCTGCTTGCGGCATATTTTCTGCTTAAGATGGAGAGGCGTTTTGACCTGGTGCTCTTCGACCTTGATGGCACACTAATTGACAACAGAGTCTCGATTCGCGACAGTGTGAACTTTGCGCTAAACGAGTTTGGCTTTGAGTCAGTCTCAGATGCAAAGATAGATGCGCAGATTGGAAAGCACCTTCCGGATATTTTCAAGGCTTTCATTCCGGAAAATAAAAAGGATCTAGCGGATGAGCTAAGCAGCGCATATCGCGAAAGGTACATGACCACAAGCGATCAAGGGCTTGTGGTGCTTGAAGGGGCGCACGAGGCACTGTCTTCCCTAAAGAAAAGGGGAATAACACAGGGGATTGTTACAAACAAGATGGAAGGTGCTGCGCAGCTTTTGAAAAAGATCGGATTATATGATAATTTTGAATTTGTTATTTCCCCAAACGCGCAGCTTCGCCCAAAGCCCTATCCTGACATGATACTTAGCGCAATAAAGATGGCAAAGGCAACTGCGAGTAGGACGGCTTATGTCGGAGACACTTCGATTGACATGAACTCCGCAAGAAACGCAAAGGTCAGCTCGGTTGCGGTGATGACAGGGGTTAAGATGGGAATCGCAGACCAAAAAGAACTTATGGAGGCAATGCCAGACTACGCCATTGCAAACTTGTCTGGGCTTGCAAAGATTCTGGCCGAATAGTGCGACTTAAATTCTTATTGTTCCCATAATATTTTCGTTCTATGCGAGCGTAGTCTAGCCTGGTAGGACGTTGCCTTGCCAAGGCAGCAACCCGGGTTCAAATCCCGGCGCTCGCACTCCTTTTTCCCATCCAAACAAAACCCAAAATCAAGTATTTAAATGGCCAGAATAGAGTGATATTATGCAGGCTGAGAAATATGTTGTGGGCCGCGTAACCCTAAACGAGATAAAGACCGCGGTTGAAAAGGTGGAGCACTCCACGGTAGGCAATGTTTATGCCTGGATTGCGGAAAAAAAGGGCGTAAGCCGGATGAGCCCAAAGGACGCCTACGAATATGAGTACATGTCTAGAAAGAGCATCATCTTGGCAGGGGTAGCAGGTGAAATAAGAGTCGCCCTAAAATCTCCGGTACCGCCAAACGAGATGGACCAAAAACTCATAGTTGATTTGCATTTAAACCACAGGTTGAGCGCCGCGCAGATATCGCAGTACATAACAGTGAGCGAGGAAACCGCAAGGCAGATCATAAAAAGGGAGATTAAGGTAGTGAAGGCACTTAGCGAGGTTTTGGGTATTGTTCGCAAGGAGGAGTCAGAGGCGCTTGCTGCGCAGTATCTAAACAAAGACGGATCCGTTGATGCACTAAAATTTGCAATCGACCTGCCCCTGATAGTGGAGAGTGAAATAGGGGCAGAGCAGGAAAGGATGAAAAATGGGAAGGGTAGATGAAGGGCGAAAATATGGCAGTTACCACAAAAAATCTTGTCTCGCTTGATCAAAGAACGATCCTAGGGCTCTACAGGATGCTAGATGAGGCGCTAAAGTACTCAAAGCCCACCGTAAGAAATGTCTACGACACCTGGAAAAGGAGAAAGGAGGCAAGGGGGATGCAGACCCTGGAGTGCGAAAGGGAGGAGATAATACGGATTGCGAGGGTGCTAAAGGACAACAGACTCCATATTGAAGCAACATTCATGAATGGCATGACCGGGCAGGATAAGGAGGAGGTTGCAAGGAGGGCCATTATCTTGCACCTAAGATATGACTATTCGCCAGGGGATATCTCAAGGGCACTTGACATACCCCCTGACGCTGCCGCAAATATAATAGAGAAGCGCGTCACGCGCCCGAGGAACGGGAAAAAGTTTTTGGAGCTGACGGAAAAAAGAAAGCTTGAGGCTGAAGAAAGATGAAATCCGAAATAGGGGTCGGCTAACTTTCTATTTTTCCTTTGCCATTGCACATGGGGCACTTAATCTCGCCCTCATCGCAAAAGAGGCACTCAGAATCCACCGAGTAGTTGTAGCCATCGGTGCACCTTTGGCACTTTGCCTTTCCTGTTCCCTTGCACTTGGTGCACTCGACTTCCATTGACTGCTTTTGCCGCCCAAAGTAGTTAAATCTACCGAGTAAAATGAGCTTTTGAAGGCAGAGTAAGGACATTGACGTAGTATACTACGTCATTTAAAAGGGTTACGCCCTAAGTAGTTCGCATGGCGATGCAAACGGCACTTAAGAATAAGGAGAAGACCGGAATTAGCTATATCGGGCTTGAGTCCACTCCGTATCTTGTCACCGCAGAAACGATGGCCGAGCACCTCAAGATGCCGGTCGGAAGGATAAAGGAGGGGCTCGGAGTGGATAGGTTCAGGTTCCCGGGATTCTCAGACACCCATATCACTATTGGTGCAAACAACATCCTTAGGTTTGCGGAGAATATCATAAGGCTTGAGCCGCTAAAAAAACATTTCATAGACCATGGGGTCGGGGCGGTTTATGTCGCGACCGAGAGCAGCAGCGAGCAGAGCAGGAGCGCATCGCAAGCGATGCTAGAGCTCGTGGAGCCGGTTCTAATCAACAAGGCAAAGAGCATGTCGCCGGAAAACAGCCTGATAATAAAGGAGTTCATAAAGGCGGTCAGGAGCTCGGACACGATGGAGATGAAGTTTGCGTGCACCGCGCTTGCAAAGTCGGTCAACCTTGCAAACAACTTCATAATGAACGGGGGGATAGACAGCGCGATTGTGATCGGCTCAGACATTGCGATATATGATCACAAGAAAGCCCCAAATGCGGAGGCTACGCAGGGCGCAGGCTCTGCGCTTGTCTATATGACAAAGGATCCGCTTCTAATCTCCCTCAATAACAAGTCTGCTCATTACAATCTTCCAACATACGATTTTTACAAGCCCGATGAGCACACTCCAATAGTCAGCAGCGGCTTTGGCTCGAAGGTGAATTACGTGGTGACCCTCGGGACAGCATTTGAGCTGTACGCAAAAAAGCATGGGATTAGCAACAACTCTTACCTAATTAGCCACGTCCCCTTCCCAAAAGAGGCGGAGTACAACGGCTCGCTAATTTACGTCCACCAATTAAGGAAGCACAACCCAGAAAAACTTAGGAGAATTGAGGAGAGAATCGGAAAGGAGCCGATTGAGGGGCATACCGGGAGCCTTGATTTCCTAAGGGCGGTTGTAAAGGGCCACCATGCGGCAAGCAAGCAGAGCAACATGCCGCTCATGGAGTACCTAAACCAGCACGAGGGAGTGAAAAAATTCTGGGAGTTTCACAAGGCGATGAGGGGAACAGCCGAGTTTGCAAGATTCAAGACGAGCATCGGACTTGACCACTCGCTTAGGATACCCTCAAGCGTTGGAAATTCTTACAACAACTCGATGTGGTTTGCGACCGGCAGCCTGATGAGATACATAATAAGGGGCGTGATTGAGCCAAAGCCGATACTCTTTGGCTCCTATGGAAGCGGCTCTGGGGCAACCGTCTTTGAGGGGGAGTACGTGAGCTCTCTTGATAGAAAAGAGCAGCTTAAGCTAATTGAGATAGCGTCGCTTAGGATGGGAAGAGGGCTGGGACTAATCGAGTACAGGACGATACATGACGCAAAAATCGAGAAGGGGGAGTACTGCGAGGGCGGGAATAACCTTATGCTAAAGGACAGGGAGCTCCTAAGGGACAAGGCATCCGATGCGGGATTCAAGTTGATCTGCTACAATTCAAGAAGGGAAGGGGAGTACGCCTACAATGGCAACAGGATAAAGCATGGGCCAATAATCATAGAGACGCATGTCTGATTTTATCTTTTGGTTGAGAAGTATCAGCAAATAGTTTGGTTTAAATATTATTCCCGGCAATACTTATTTTGTGCGAGTATAGTCTAGCCTGGTAGGACTTTGGGTTTCCAACCCAATAGCCGGGGTTCAAATCCCCGTGCTCGCACTTCCTGCTTTTACAAACGTTTGTGGACGAACGCATTTAAATGCGGAAATTGATTCAGATGTGCTGAAATGAGGGGAGTTAAAAGCATTGTGATTGGAAACGGGCAGTCGCTGGGAGTTGATGGTCCATCTCAGGGCACTATAGGGGTCGCAAACACGGTAAGCGAGATAATGATAGAGCAGGGGGCGCAGAAGGCGATATTCACCGGAAAAAGGTCTTTTAGGATAAACGGGCTCTCCCAAAAGGAGCTTGGCAACATACCCACCTACACCGAGGCCTCCGCAATGCGCGACCAGGCAGTTAGAAGGGGAGTAAAGGACGAGGACATCTACATGGAGCTTCGCGCCCTTGAGACCGTAGGCAATGCGTGCTTTAGCAAGGAGATAGTAAGGGAGCTTGGGGCAGAGAGGATATTTGTCGTTGGGCCAGACCACCACATCTGGAGGCTTGCGCTTATCTATAGATGGGTAATGGGAGAGGGATACAAGATTGTCCCGGTCACCTCGCCTGACGACTACAGGGGCGAGGAGCTAAGGCTCATGCAAAAAGCCGAGTTTGCCTCCGCGGTGGGGATGTTCCACTTCTGGAGAAAATACGGCAACAGCATCAAGATGGGCGATGATGAGGAGATAAGCAGGGTGCTCTACGCAACAAACAAAAGCTATAATGAAAACGCCCAGATCGACGAGGAGGACCAGAGAATGATGGACTGGGTCACCAGCCTAAGAAAGCCAATCAGGAAGTACACCACGCATCCGGACCTGCCGCTTATTCGGGCCTGAGCGTTTTGAGGGAGGATGCAAGGCTCTTGTCTAGGTTTGGGACAATCTCAAACTTTGCTATCTCCTCAGGAATTATCCATTTGTAGCTGGTGTTCTCCCAATCAAGCTTGATCTTTGGCTGGCGCTTTGTCTCGACAATATAGGGGCAGACAATCCACCTCTTGCCCTCGTTCTTGTCGCTGAAGCTGTACACCTTTCCTGCACTAATCCTGAGCACATTTGCGCCCTTTATCCCCACCTCCTCCTGTATCTCCTTCAGGGCAATCTCCCCTATGGGGCGAATCTGGTCCACGTATCCAGATACCGCGTTCCACTTTCCCCTGTACCCGCTCACCTTGTTGCTTCTCTTTACAAGCAGTATCTTCTCTTTGTGCTTCACAAAGACGGTGACCACGACCGCGACCCTTGAGCTGGCGTAGTTTATCTCACCAGTCGAGAACTTGGGGAGCAGCTTGAAGAGCCTGCGAACCATGCCCTCAGGGTCTAGCCTTGCCATAAAATTACAAGAGTAAATACAGCGTAAAAGATATATAATCCTTGAGTGTGAATATACTATCGCTGGCGGCGTAGCTCAGCCTGGTTAGAGCGCTAGACTCATATGTAAAACACGATGAGTGATGAGCATTGTATGCTATGACTGCTAAGAAATTTAGAGGTCGAGGGTTCGAATCCCCCCGCCGCCAAGCCTTATTCTCAGTTCAGGAGTTAGGAGAACTATAACATTTAATAGCATAGCATCAGCAAATCACAATATGCAAAGACGCATTAGGGTAGTTATAGTCCATGGCTGGATGGGAACATCGCAAAATGATTGGATGCCTTGGCTGGGAAAGGAACTAAGAAAAAAGGGAATTAATGCAGATGTGCTGGATATGCCAGATACACGATATCCAAACATGGAAAGATGGAATGAGCATTTATCAAAGCAGATCGGGAAATCAGATAAAAATACATTTTTGGTAGGGCATAGCCTTGGCGGACAGGCGATTTTGCGCTACTTGGCAAATCAAAAGGGCAAAGCAAAGCTTGGAGGGGCGCTTATCGTCGCAAGCTGGATTAACAGAAGAAAAAAGAGGTTTGCAAGCAAGGCAAACAAAAAACTTATCGCACCTTGGCTTAGAACCCCCTTTGCCTGGAATAAAATCCGCTCGCATGCGCGTAGTTTCACCGCAATATACTCTGATAACGATCCTTACGTTCCTATGAGTGCTGGAAGAGAGCTAAAGCAAAAACTTGGGGCCAAATTTGTTCTTGCGCACAACAAGTGGCACTTCAACTCGGCAAAATACCCAATAATATTGGAGGAACTGCTTTCATTAATTGAAAGGTCTAATCAAAAGAGTTAAAGAATTAGGCAGCAACAAAAATGTGTGACCAGATGAAACCTGAGTGGCTTACTATAAAACCCGCCTCGACAGAGAAGTATAGGGAGATAAAGGAGACGATTTCTGCTCTTGGGCTGCACACAGTGTGCACTGAGGCAAACTGCCCGAACATAACAGAGTGCTGGAGCGGCGGCACCGCCACATTCATGGTGCTAGGAGAGCTTTGCACTAGGGGGTGCAAGTTTTGCAGCGTGCTAAAGAGTGCAAAGGGGGCAAATGTTGACCCCCTAGAACCTTACAAGCTTGCGCAGGTGGTGAAGAAATGGGGCCTTCCTTACATTGTGATAACCTCGGTGTGCAGGGACGATCTTCCTGATCAGGGAGCTGGTCACTTTGCAAAGTGCATTGAGGAGATAAAGAAGATGAATCCACAGACGATGGTCGAGGTCCTAATTCCTGACTTCCAGGAGAACTCAGAGTTCCTAAAAAAAGTGGTAGAGGCAAAGCCCGATGTTGTTGGCCATAACATTGAGACCGTTGAGAGGCTAACACCCCAAGTGAGGGACAGGAGGGCGATGTACAGACAATCACTTCAGGTGCTTAAAAATGTCAAGCAAATTGACAAGACAAGATACACGAAGTCCGCAATGATGCTAGGGATTGGAGAAACTGACGAGGAAGTTTACCAGGCGTTTGCAGATCTTAGGGCCGCAAACGTTGATTTCCTTGCGATAGGGCAGTACCTAAAGCCGAAGGGATACCACCTTGAGGTAAAAGAGTATGTGACTCCAGAAAAGTTTGGGTCTCTAAAGCAAAAGGCGCTTGAAGCAGGCTTCTTGTATGTTGCGTCTGGCCCATTTGTTAGAAGCTCGTACAAGGCGGGGGAGCACTTCATAGAGGCAATTGTGAAGAGCAAGAGCTGATCAGCGCATGAAGTTCCATTCCTGAGTCTTGTAAACTGTTTTGACAAGTTGGCTAGTTTTTTCTATTTCGTTTGCTGAGAGTTTGCCAAATTCATACTCTTTGCCCTTTGTGAATCCCTTCAAAAGCGCCTTGTAGAGCGCCTCCTCAGAAACTTTTTTGTGCCTAAGCACGCATGTCACCCTCTCTTCAACGCTCTTTATCATCTTGTCAGAGATCTTCTCGTTTGAGATCTTAAGAATTGAGAACATCTTCTCCACATTTAGGTCGTATAGAATTGTTCCATGCTGAAGCAGGGTTCCTCTTCTTCTTGTCTGCGCGTTTCCGGAGATCTTTTTTCCCGAGACCAGTATGTCATTTATTGGAGCGAACTGCGAGCTTATTCCAACTTCAGAGAGACCGTCCACAACCCAGCCGCAAATCACCTTGTAGCTCTCTATAATCCCTTTTGGAAAAAGTGACTCGGGAGCAATAACACTGTAGGTTATCTCGCCATTCTCCGCATGATAAACCGCACCCCCTCCGGTCTTTCTTCGAACGTAGTCTATACCAAAAGATTTGCATCTACCCACATTCACCTCATCATTCATTGACTGGAAATGCCCTATCGAGACAGCTCCAGGCTTCCATTGGTAGAAGCGGATTGTCGGAGGCGCCTTTCCTTGCGCAATCGCATCGCTTATCGCCTCGTCGGTAGCCATGTTGTAGAAGGCATCGTGCGTTGCAAGGGGCAAAACTCTCCACTTCATCTCTTCACCGCCATCAAGATTGTCTGGGCTATTGAATCGGGGGTTATCCCTATCATCTCAATCTCGTTTTTAGCTACAACCTGGGCAACCTTGGAAGAAAGCTCCTCCATTGTGGAGCTGCTCTCCATTCCGACAAGTGCGCTCTCAATTAATTGAAGTGAGCTCTCGGGGTAGAGGAAAAAATCGCCCAGAAGCTGGATTGAGTCGATCTTTGAGGAGTAGGTGATCTTTACAGTAAGCAGCTTCCCGCCAGGAATTTTTTGCCTTGCCATCCCTTCCATTAAATCAGTAATTAGCAGCTAATAGGGATAATCTGCAGACAAGATATATAAATCTCCAAACCGCTAACAGATTATGCGAAGGCAGCTAATCCAGATAAACCAGGACCTCAAGAACACGATACTCAAGAAGGATGTTGATGTCATAGTGGAAAGAAAGGCGGACTCATTGCAGTTTCACATAGATGACTATAACTACAATTCGGGAAAGCTTCTGAGCATCACCTTCTTTAGCGACCTCACCGTGAAAATAAGCGGGATAAAGTCCACAATGAACAACCTGAATCTCTACATTAGCACAACTGACTGCGCCTCTGTGCTTGGTGCAGATTCAACCGAAACTGCATACAAAAAGGCGGTTGGGATAGTTGAAAGGCTTCTGGCGCATAGCTACGATGAGAGGCTAGGCCTCCTCAGGCCCCATGAAAATGTGAGCGCAAAGATGCAGGATATTGAATCAGATTTATCGAGAATGAACTTCTACATTGCGTGCCTCGACTCGACCTTTAGGGAATAGTAATAGTGGTGTGCCGTAGCCCTCCTTCTGTTTTAGGTGACATTTGACTAAGCGGCGTTTTGCCTTGCATGCTCACTGCGCATCTCCACGGCCGTTTCACCTGCACTGCCCAGCTCGTATTCTCATCGCTTGTAGGGCATAGCAGTCTCGTTTCTGCTCCGTGGCAAGGCCCTAGGCCATATGCGCTCTGCATGGGAAGAGCTTCCTCCATCATATTGACGGTAAGCCACCCGCACACCACTGATAGCTTATTAGAATGTGGAGTTTTATATTACTTGTTGATTCGATGGTTTTTGCCCTTTTTCAGGCTACTAATGTGGGGAACTTCGCCAGCTCAATCTCCTCCGAGGTTGTGCTGATAATTGGAATCGCACTGGTGCTAATCATTATTTTTAAGACAGGAAAGTTTGTCCTGGGCGCCCTAACAAACAGCATTCTGGGACTTATTTCTATTTTTGCGCTGAACTCTATTTTTAGCCTGGGAATCCCGGTGAATCTTCTCACAATAGTTGCAACCGCAATCTTTGGACTTCCTGCGGTGGTAATCATGGTGCTGCTTAGGCTAATTGGAATAAATTTCTAGGAATAATGAGGTCTTGCTACTTTGCAAGTTCTATGTCAGCCCTTTCCACAGTCTTTCTTTTTGCATGCGCCGCAAGCTTCACAGCTTTCTTTGCTATTGTGTAGGCGTGCTTGTTTAGAATTCGCGCAAGTTCGTTTGCGGCAGGCTCCGAGACTCGCTCCGCTCCGACCTCCTTTAGGATCTTCTTGATTGTCATCTTCGTTATTCTCATGAAACGACAATAGCTATTAATAAACAAAGATTTAAATGTCATCACATGGAATTGCGAGCTCTGCGCCCCGATGACCTGGAAGAGCTTAGGGCGCTTGTGAAGGAGGTCTACTCGGACTCGGAGCTTGCGATGTGGTTTGACAGGGCGCCCACAACGGAGGATTTGAACGAGATATTTAGGCTCAAGATGATTGCGATCAGCGGCGGGAGCGCTGTCGACATAATTGCAGTTGAAAAAAACAGGATTATCGGGGAGTGCGAGATAGTTGCAACCGGAAGGGCCTACCTTGTGGGGATAATTGTCTCAAAGAACAAGAGGAGAAAAGGGATAGGGAAGGGGCTTCTCCTAAAGGGAATCGAGAGCGCAAGGAAGGCTGGCTTTCCAAATGTGTGCGCGGAGGTTGTTGAGGAAAATTTGCCCGCAAAGAACTTTTTCTTGAAAAACGGGTTTGTCCAGAGCGGGGTTGCGGACAGGGAGTTCACAAAGGACGGAGAGAGCCACAGGATACTCTACCTTGAAAAGGAGCTCTAGTGCGGAAGGGTGTAGTTTGCGACCAATTTGCCGCCAACTTGCGTTATTGCAGCGAATATTGAGTAGTTTGCCTTGCTTGCGGTGTAGTTGACTATCCAGACTCCATTGTAGGTGCTGGATGAAATCAGTATCGAGTTAAAGTAGTTTGCGTGCACACTCACGTTCTTGTAGCCGTATTTGCTTACGAACTTTTGAATAATTGGGATAGAGAGGTTGTAGGACCTTGCAATTGCGAGTGGGGCGGCTGCTAGTATGTAGCTCTTGTTTTGCTGCAATCCGTAGATTATGCAGTTGCTCGTGTAGTTGTTTTGCACCCTGTACACAAAGCCGTACTGAGGGTAGTCAAATGAGTATGCGACATATGATGGGCACGGGCTTGTAGCGTTGAATGCGACCGCGGTGAGAATGTGCCAGCTTCCCGGATAAACTGAGGGAGTGACATTTGTCACATTGACAAGAGTGTTTGGATTTGTGTTCTTTAGGTAATTCACAACAAGGGTGACAGCCTGGGGCTGGCTAACCTGAGGCCCGAACTTTACGTTCTGAATTGCAAAATACCCGACCGCAATTAGCGCGATAACGATTATCGCGGCAACTATTACCCTTGAAAGTAGATTCATACAATTACCAGTTTACGATATAAACATTTAAAAGATTGATAGCCCACAGGAGGACTAAAGAAATAGTGCCTCAGCCAGAGAACACGGATGGAAATGAAAGTACAAGTTTTGCTGTGAATATGGTCATGTCGCCTGTCCTTAAAGTCTTTAAATTGGTTATCTTCATCCTTTGATTCCCGGGATACTTCAAGAAGGTCACTTTCGGGCCTTTATTATAATCCCTTAGATCCGAATTTATTTTAAATTTTGGCATTTCCTAACACCTTGGTTCTCAAGATTCGCTCTGATATGCCTGCCTGAGTACACTCAATCTATTTGTCAGCAGGCTTAAAATACCTTTCCAAGAAATAAGCGGAGAGTACATTTCAAGGTTGGTTATGGTATGCGCCAAAACATGCTCGTTTAGACGACCTGTTTTTTCGTCTATCCCTTTTCCGGTTTCGTACGCCAAGATTAAAGCGTATTTGTTGCCTCCTAGTTCCTGCGCAAGCAATTTTTTAATCTCACCGAATAGTTTATCTCCTTTTTCAATATCAATAGTACTGGCAGACACAGAAATGATAACAATTTTCGATTATAAAAACCCTGCGAAATCTTTCACATTTTTTATCTATCATTTCTATTAGTCTTTGGGCTTTCTACAACTTTGGAGGCCTTCAAAGAGCGCTCTAGCACCTTGTCTATTTTCATCTCCTTAAGCAGCCTCTCCACCTTTTCGCGGCTCGCATTTATCACGGTGTTTGTTGTGCTAATCGAGCAGACATCCTTGTAGGGCTCAACAGAGAGATCGTAAGTGCCGATCTCCCTTGCAACCTTTATTATTTCAAGCTTGTCAAGGCCTATTAGCGGCCTAAGTATTGGAAGCTCGACTCCTTGCTGCGATGCGGCAAGGTTCGCCATGGTCTGCGAGGCGACCTGCCCCAGGCTCTCGCCCGTCACTATTGCTCCTGCTCCCTCCTTCTTTGCGATTACCTCTGATGCGCGAAACAGCAGCGCCTTTAGCAGAACCGGCTCGAACTTGTTGTCGATCTTTGAGAGCGCAAGCTGGAAGATGTGTGCTGGCATGTAGTACACCTTGTATCTTGGATAGTACCTTGAAAGCTGATCGAGTATCTTTGGGATCTTTGATTTCTCGGCCATCTCGTTCTTTGGATAGCCGTGAAGGTGAAGGTAGATCGGAGTTGCACCCCGCCTCATCGCATACCACGCCGCAACTGGGGAGTCAATGCCCCCGGAGAGCATAACGACCGCCTTTCCGGAGCTTCCCACAGGAAGGCCGTGGATTGCCTCCGACTTTCCAAATGACAAAAATGCCTTCTCCTTGTAGACCTTCACAAAGATCTTGTTGTTTTTCTCGTTGATGTCAGGCTCAAGCTTCAGCTTTGCGGCTGCCTTTACAATTTTCTCGATTATTTGCTTTGAGGTGAACTTGTGGCCCTTATAGGCCCGGCTTGAATCAATCCTGATGTTTAGGGTCCCTTCTTTTTTCATCTCCTTGAGTATAGACTCAGCGAGCTTTATTATTGCGGGAAGCGTCGCATAGGTAGAGTAGGAGATTGAGTAGTTGCTAATCCCTATCACATGAGCAAGCTGCTCCATCATCTTCTTTGCCCTCGCCTCGCTTTTTATCGGGATTAGCAGCTTGTCGTACTCCTCCACCATCTCTCCCTTCTTTAGGCCTAGCTGCATGGCTATGTTTCGCTTGATTAGGTCGATGTACGACCTTCGGTTGTCACCCCTGAGCCAGAGCTCGCCGAAGTGGATAAGTATCGCCTTTTTGTAGGAGGGTTCTTTTCGCATTTGCTCAGTCCAAATGAAGCGCGTAGGTGTTTCGGTAGAGCTTCTTCCCGTTCTTTAGCCCGTAGAGCTCGTAGGACATCGTAGGCTTTAGGCCGCGCTCGGACATGAAAGCCGCAGCGAGCTTCTTTGAGGAGATGAAGACGTTTATCCCGTTATTAACCGGGTCCACGCGGCTGAAGAACTCGTCGTTTGCCTCGAAGACCTTCTCAAGTTTCATTAGCATTTTTTGCACCCTCTCTGGGCTGCCGCGCAGCTGTATTATTCCCTCATAGTAGCTAGCCGCCCTCCTGTTGCACTTCGGGCAGAGTTGCTTTTGGTAGATAAGCTTTATCTCCTGCCTTATTCCGTCGATGTGCTGCTCGGGCTTTGAAAGCTCGACAATCGCGGCGTCTCCCGTGCTGCTAATTAGCTTGACGTCCCACTCCTTGAACCCCTTTTGCAAGAGGTCGCCAAGCAGCGCGTCGTCCCTTTCTATGAACTCGTTTCCAAATCTAAGCCTGTCGCACCTTTTGCAAATCGTGATCTTGAGCTCGGTTGGGATCTTTCTGCCGAGCTTTTCAATAGTGCAGATCTCGCAGAACTCGCCGAAGAATCTGATGTCGTCGCTTGACCTATTGCACGTTGGACAGTGTCTTGCCACCTTGTTCACCCTTTTCGTAGTGCCTGCTAACTATTGCGCCGTATGCAGGCCTTGTTATAAGTATTCCAAGTATTGCCCCCATGATTGTCGACTCCGAGAATCCGATTACGGAAACCAGCGAAGTGGAGAAGAGCAGCGGAAGCATCGCAATTATGATGAGCGCCGCATCCACCCAGACTATGTAAAACGCATTCTTTAGCCTTGACTTCACTCCGGACTCGTGGCCCTGTGTTAGGACCTCATCGGTTATGATTATCTGGGCATCGACTCCAGTTCCCACCACCGCGATCATTCCCGCCACCGCCGCAAGGTCGATTGTCCCAAGAAGCCCGATCACTGATACGATTATGAAAAGCTCTGCGAGAACGGTGAGGATTATCGGAATCACGAGGAAAGGCTTTCTGTACCTTATCGCGATGACCGAAACCACCGCAACTATCGCAAGGAGCGCAGCAACGCCGCTAATTAGCAGGAACTTTGTACCAAGCGTTGCAGGTATCGTTGTAGGCGCACCCACTATCACCTTGACCGGAAGCGCACCGCCAGAGAGGATGCTTGCTATTGTCTTCGACTCCTGGGTCGCAAAGTTGATCTTGTTTGTAAGCGAGAGATTTGAGGGCGAGGCGCCCGAAATCACATATGAGGAACCGGAGGTCCCGTTTGTCACGCTAGGGTCGAGCCTTGGGGCGGAGAGGAGCCCGATTGCGGGCCATGTCTGAACAGCTGAGATTGTTGCAGTTGTCCCCGTGGAGATCTGCTCAAACTGAGGCGTCATGTTCTGGGGGGTCTTAAATGAGAGCGAGTAGTTTAGCTGCTGGAGCGCCGAGATGATGTTTGCCGGAGTGTTCTTTGCGAGCACCACCTTGCTATAGGTCTTGTTGTGGCTTGCAAAGTAAGGATACAGAAGGTTCCAGTTGCTAGAGTCGGCGCTTAGGAGTTGGAGCGGAATTGTTGTGTTGCCGTATGTGACCGCGCTTTGCATAGTGGTTATCGCCTGAGATGAGGTGATCCCGCTAGAAGTGGCGCTTGACTGGTAAAGGGAGGAGTTCAGCAAAACTATTGTCCTAAGCGGCCTGTCAAGGAAGAGGTATAGCGGCTGGTAGCCCTGCCCGAAGACCACCTTCGAGAACCTGCTTGTGCCCTTTGGCGTGAGGTAAAATGTGACCGACCATGAGACGTTGCTTCCGGAGATTGAGGGAGGGACGGTGCCGATGCTCCCGCTAAGTATCGAGGTCCCGTTTAGCGCCTCCTTGTAATTGACGAGCCCCTGGAAGACTCCCTGGCTCTGGATTATGTTTATGGTTGAGTTGATCTCAGTTGGCGAGACGCTTGGGATCGTAACGTAAAGCGCCGAGCTTCCTATCCCCTCAACCGAAACCTGCTTTAGCCCGAATGTGGAGACTCGCTGCTGCATGATGCCAATTAGGTTGCTCATTTGATCGGGAGTAACGCTTTGCTCAAGCGTTATGGGTATCTGCGTGCCCCCGATGAACTCGATTCCGAAGTGGAGGAAATGCGGACCACCGTATGTGACGTCAAGCGCGCCAAGCGCCAGCACTATTAGTAGCAAAAAGAGGATTCTCCTGTCCGATACATAATCAAAAATTCCCATTTTCATCCACGATCGTGCTTTTTCTTGTACCACAAGATTAGGGGAGCGTTTCCAAACCAGGTTGTTATTATGTCACCGATTAGCCCAAAGAGGACCACTCCGGAGATCTGGTAGTATGTCGGAACGTATGCGACAAGCGAAACAACAAAGAGAACCGCGAACGATGCAATCGCCGCAACTGTCATTGTAAGCCCCGTCTTCATCGCACTATAGGCCCTCTCCTCAGGCGTTCCCTCCCTTCTCTTTAGTATTCGCACCGCTGTTATCATCTCGGTGTCAATTGCATATCCAATAAGCATCAAAAGCCCTCCAAGGCTTGCAAGCCCGAGAGGAATATTGAGCAGAACCATTGCGCCAAGCGCGATTATTATGTCGTTTCCAGCCCCAAAGATTATCGCAAGCGATGGAACCCATGACCTAAAGATCACAAGGACTGCAATCGAGATCAAGACGAATGCTGCGATTAGTATTCCCTGCACTTGGCTCAAGAAGAACCTGCTGAGCGTCGGGGTTATTTCCTGATAGGTGAAGCTTGAGAATGGAACTAGAGAGTGAAGGGTTGAGATCACCTTTTGCTTGTAGACAAATGTAGAGTTTGTGTAGGCATTTTGCGCAACCACGGACATGTTGTTTTGGTCCGCTGGATTGTAGCTCATCGTGCCGATAAACGGAGAAAGTGAGGCAAGCTCAAGCTTTAGCTGATTATTCATTCCAACAAGGGAGGCATTTACCCTCCTGTTTGCCGCTGAAAGCGAGGCTTGAAGCGAGGCGTTTGAGGGATTTTGAGTGTATGAATTTTGAAGCGTTGTCGCATTGAAGTTTGAGGAGGTGTAGTTTGACCTGAAGGCATAGAAGTTGAGCAGATAGGACTGGGCATTAACGATGCTCTGGTTGTTAGAGATTGTCACTTGGACTGTTCCAGGGCTTTGAAAGACCGCTGGTGAGGTGACTTTGAGTGCGCTTGATATTTGCGAAGCAAGGGTCGCCGTATTTACCTGCGAGCTTGTCTGCATGATGACGCTAATTCCCCCGCTAAGGGAGGTGTCAAGCGTGAGATGGGTGGACAAGATGAGGCCTATCACCATCAGCGCCAAAGGCAGCGCTATGTAGTACCTCAGGTTCTTGCGTAGGAAGATGTTTGGTATCGTAAGCACTGGCATCAGCTGTGAGTAAATAGTAGACTAACATGGCTCAAAAAAGTATTTAAAGGGGAGATAAACGTTGGGTGACCACATAATTGTAAATTGTGGTCACCTTCTATTTCAGCATCTGTTTCAAGTTCTTGTATTCCTTCATTATGAGTTCAATCATCGGCCTTATGTCACCAGTAGCCTCGTAGATTTTTAAAGAGTCGTAGTAGGGAATGCGATTTTTAAGCTCTATGTTAACCGGGGGCAGCTTGTGCTTGAGCAGTATGTTGTTTAGAATTAGCCTGCCTATTCTTCCATTTCCATCCTCAAAGGGATGTATCATTTCAAATTGGTTGTGTAATATGGCAGCAAGAACCACGGGAGGATATTCTGATTTGTTTTTATCGTACCATTTAACCAACTTGTTCAAAAGAGAAACTACCTCACTTGACTTCGCGCCCTGGTGAATTTTTAGGCCCGTGGCGCTAAACACCGCAACTTCAACCCCTTTTGATCTAAATTTACCTGCAAAGTCCTTTGAATTTTTGAATATGAGCCAATGCATCTTTTTCAACAGTTCCAAGGAGAAGTGTTCTCGGGTTTTTCGAATGTATGAAACAGCATCTGCAACGCCTCTAGTCTCAGATATCTCTTCCTTTGACTTGTTGGGCCATTTATCGTTCTGAAGTATATTCGCCACTTCCCTTTGAGTAACACTGGAACCTTCGATAGCATTTGTATTGTAGGTAAAGACCTCAACAAATTTTTCCCAGTCCTTTTCACTTAAATGAACTAGCTCAATTTTTCCCCTAGTTTGAAGAGTTTTTAGTTCCTCCAGCTCAAGGGCGGAAAGAGTGGTTTTATATGGGTCCTTTAGGGTTTTTGCCTGCGTTAGCTTTGCTTCGAGAACCGCCTCAGCATCCTTTATTTTCTGGGATAAAACCTCTTTTGGGAGGTTTGTGCCAAGATACACTCTGGCCTTCTTCACTTGGTCGAGAAGCCTGTAAGTATGAGTAAGATAATATTTTTTCTTGTTACCGACTATTCTCGTTTCAATGTACACAATTGATTAGGTGACCACATATTTAAATATTTATGCCTTGGGTGTCTACAATTAGCATGCAGGGGTAGGGATTTGAACCCTAGCATCCACTAAAGGAAGCGGGCCCTGAACCCGTCGCATTTGACCAGACTCTGCCACCCCTGCGCAGAGTATAATTGAAGGAAAAGGGTTATTTAGCTTACTCGTAGATGAGCGTCATCAGATCTTCAACTTTCTGCCTATCGAGCCCCATCCATGTCCCATCATTGGCGGGATCATAAAGCTCGCGCTTTACGTTAAAAAGGTTGTATAGCAGGGAGAACTCCTCCGGCTGAGTAAGCGGCTTCCACTTTTTCCTCTCGAGCTTTGAGATCATCTTGTTGAGCGCCGAAATCGAGACCGCCTCCCGCTCTTTTATCACCTTTTTGGAGCCTCCAGATTTGATCTTCTCCTTCGCATCCTGCTTTATAAAATCCCTAACAGCCTTGAGGACTGGCAGAAAAAGCTCCTTTCTCTCCTTGCCTGTGCTTGGAAGCGTGACCTTGCCAAGAAGGATTGCCCTCATCCTTGCAATGCCCAGCGCTGTTACTCCGGCAACCTTATCCTCGGAGTTTGAAGTTGCAGAGTTTGCCTTCTGGATAAGGCGGGCCTCCGTGAACTCGAGCACCCTAAAGAACATGCTCATGGACTTGCTATCCAGCTCCCTTTTGGCAGATGAGACAACATCTATAGAAAAGTCAAATATCTGAAGTATCCGGTGGAGAGGGTACGCTATTTGCGGGGAGTTGAACTGTGTTTCATCTATCAGCGCATTTTTTGTGTCCCTTAGGGCCGCAATTATTCTCTGCTTCTCCTCTGGGCCAATCATGAAGTCTACATGGACCGCCTTTTCATCATTGGTGGGCTGTTGCTTTGCCTCACTTGGCCTCTTGAACTTGTCAAGCATTGTATCCACAGGATGTTTCGTTTTAGTTTTTAAAGAGTTTGCGTTGTTTTGTATAATTCCAAAAACGAAGATTTATAGGATTTTGAGTCCAAGCTATCCGCATGGCGAAAATTGGACTTGCGGGAGCTACAGCAATTGGGCTTGGCGCAATAATCGGAGCCGGAATATTCGTGCTCAGCGGGACTACCATAAACCTTGCGGGATCAGGGGCGCTTATTGCTTTCATCATAACGGGGATCGTGGCAATAATACTTGCACTTGAGATGGGAGAGCTCTCAAGCGAGATGCCAAAGGAGAGGGGCGCAACATACTCTTTCACCTACAATGCGTTTGGAAGCGAGCTGGGCTTCATTGGGGGAATACTCCTCTACCTTGGATACACGGCAGCAGTCGCGACAATTGCGCTTGGATTCGGATCATACCTCTCATCCGCTATTGGAAATTCAAATCAGCTCTACACGTACGCATTTTCGATACTGCTCATACTTATCCTCACTTTCATAAATTACAGGGGCATAAAGAACACCGCAAAGACTGACCTGGTGCTTGTGGTGTTTAAGGTTGCGGTCCTTGCGCTCTTCATCGCATTTGCGGCACTCTATGGAACCTGGACGGTTCACCAGATAACAGGATTCATGACAAACGGAATAGGCGGAATCTTCTCCGCAAGCGTGATTGCGCTCTTTGCGTACGCGGGTTTCCAGGCAATTGCATCGCTAACTCCAGACCTTATTGGAGGCGGGAGGACTGCTGCAAAGGCGATAATTCTTTCAGTGATAATAAGCATGATACTCTACATCGGGGTCACCCTTTCACTGCTTGCACTTGTGCCAGGAAACGAGTTTGGTCTGGTCGCAAATCCGCTCAGCTACGCTCTGAACGCCGCATCAGCTCCGGAGTGGCTCTTCATACTAATTAGCATAGGTGCACTTGTCGCAACAACCTCTGCAACCCTTTCCATGCTGGTCGGGGGCTCAAGGACCCTCTTCCAGATGTCGGTAGACGGGCTCCTTCCAAAGAGGTTCCTAAAAAAGAATGGCAGGGAGGCTCCGGTTAACTCAATACTTCTCACAGCGGTGCTTGGGATACTCTTCCTCTTCTCGGGAAACATTTACATAATCGCAGCGATAAGCAACTTCGGGATTCTCTTCAGCTATCTCCTGACGGGACTTGCGCTCATAAAGATAAGGAGGATTCGAAACCATTACAAGGAGAAGAAGGACATACTTGGAGAGAAGAGCATGGTGAACTTCAAAGACGTATTTCAGATGCCGCTCTATCCGCACCTTCCAATCCTCTCGATAGTTGCAATACTCATCTTCTTCTACGCCTTCCCCAACGGCGTAATTAGCACGGGAATAATAGTGATGCTCGCAACAATGCTGATCTACTACGTAATGCGCGAGATTAAAAACAAGCAGGTCATAAAAGTGCGCTTCTTTGATTAGTGATCTTAATGCTCATTGGAATAATTGGTGCCCCTAACAAGGGCAAAAGCACGCTCTTCTCCGCGCTCACCATGGCAAACGCGGAAATAGGGGATTACCCCTTCACCACAATAAAGCCAAACCGCGGAGTTGCTTATGTCGCAAGGGAGTGCCCCGAAAAACAGCTAGGCTTAAAATGCAACCCAAGGAACTCAACATGCACAAATGGGATCAGGTACATACCAATTGAAATTGTGGATGTTGCAGGGCTTGTGCCTGGCGCGCACCTTGGGAAGGGGATGGGAAACCAGTTCCTGACCGATGCAATTGCGGCTGATGTGCTAATTCAGGTGATTGACGGGACAGGAAAGACAGACCTAAATGGAAATCACACCCAGACGTCGAATCCCGCTGAAGAGGTCAGGATGATTTTCGACGAGCTCTCGCACTGGGTTGCGGGGATAGTCAAAAAGCACATGCCTGCAATGATAAAAAGAAAAGATGGGACAAAGGCGCTTCATGAGGTCCTTGCGGGGCTTAGGATAAGCGAGAAAATAATTGAGGATACAGTAAACAAACTCGGCCTTGCTTCATCAGGCATCAACTGGAAGGACGAGGAAATACTCTCATTTTCGCAAGCTCTGGTCAGGGCGGGCAAGCCGATTGTGGTTGCGATAAACAAGTCGGATAGCGCATCGCCGCAGCAAATAGAGAAGATAAATGAGTCGTTAAAAGAAATGGAGGTCGTTGCCTGCTCTGCGGCTGTGGAGCTTTCGCTCAAGAAAGCGGCAAAGGCGGGAATAATAGACTACGCATCGGGAGCGAGAGGATTCAACATAACGGGAAATGCAACTGACGAGCAAAATAAGGGGCTGGAATTTATGAAATCCTTTGTGCAAAAGAGCGGGACAGGGATTCAGGAGCTCCTTCACAGTGCAATTTTCAAAACACTTAATCTGATAGTCGTCTATCCTGTGGAGGACGAAAACAAGTGCACGGACCATTTTGGAAACGTGCTTCCTGACGCAAGGCTGATGAGAAGAGGTGGGACAGCAGTTGATCTTGCGCGGATGATTCACACTGACCTTGAAAAGAATTTCCTTTACGCGATTGATGCAAAGAAAAAGATGAGGATAGGAAAGGAGCACCAGCTAAATGACGGGGACGTGATAAAGATAGCCAGCGCCGCTAAATAGTCCCTTTCCTACTTGCGCAGAGAAGTGAGTGCGCCGAATATCACTGCAAGCAGTATTGCCAGGAAAACGGGGAGCGCAAGCCAGTAGGCGCCCAGATTGTAGATCGTCGGGGCGGATGCGGGAAGCGTGTAGACCATTATCAGGTAGATGACGACTATCGCGACAACATATATCACGCTTGCATAGACTCCGTCGATTGCGCCAAGCTGCGCGCCGTCTTGCATCGTCCTTCCCTTAAGCCCAGCTATCGCGCCTATTGCGGCCCCGAATACTATCGGCATTATCACAATTCCCGGAAGGTTAAGTATGAAATTTGAGATTGCAAGAAGGACAGAGTTTATTCCGGCCTGCCCAGGCGCTGATGCGTTCCATACGGCAAATGCGTTTAACAAAAGAGCGATCAGAAGCAGTATTATCCAGATTGTCATTGGAACGGCAATGCTGGGCGCCCTTCTCTTCTTTGAGGAGAGCTTTAGCGCATTTCCTAGGTCATCTTCTTCAGACATGCTCACAACTTTTAGAATTACAATAGAATAAATGAGTTAATAAAGTTTTCACTTCAGGCTATGTTTCGAAATATTGTCCTTAGGATAACGTACCCGTCCCTGAATGTGTTGAGCTTGCCGATTCCATACCCCCTCTTCTTCTCCATGCTTGGAACCTCTAGCACCCTAAGGCCCCTCTTTATCGCCTTTATGTTTATCTCGGTCTCGATCCCGAAGCCCTTTTCCCTAAGGCCCAGCCTCTGGAGCGCGCCGCGCTTGAAGCTGCGGTATCCATAGCAAAGGTCGGTGTAGTTTGAGCCAAAAATCAGATTTACAAGCAGGATGAAGACCTTGTTTCCGAATCTCCTGATTTCCGGCATGTCATCGGATCCGCCGCCTATTATGAAGCGGGATCCCATGCAGATGTCATATCCGGTCTCAATCCCGGCGATGAGCAGCTTGAGCTCCCTTGGCTCGTTTGATAGGTCCGCATCCATAGAGATGAGCAGCTCTCCCCTTGCGGCCATCAGCCCCCTCATTAGTGCAGAGCCCTTTCCGATATCGTCGTAGAGAACCCTTGCCCCCATTTTCTTTGCTATTGAGACGGTCCGATCTTTTGAGTGCCTGTCCACCACAATAACCTCGTAGGAATATCCCTTGAGGACGCGGTCTATTGCGGGAAGCACCCTGCCTATGTTACCCTCCTCATTCCAAGTGGGGATAACAACCGATACATAAGGGCCCTTCATTTACTCAACTTGTACTTTCTATTTTTATTTTATATAGTCATCTGTCGATGCGCCTTAGCATACGGTCTGGAAGAAAATATTTTGCGTGTAGGAGTTTGGGGTTTGTGCAACGGGTATGTTGACGCCCAGGTAAATGGTGTTGGTCGAAAGAGAGGGCAGCAGCATCGCGGTGTTTCCAAATGCGAGGCTGACGGAATTTGAGAGGTATCCCGCCCCATTATTGTTTGCGGAATTTGAGTATATCGTATTGCTCACGAAGAAGTTTATCGCTGAATTGTCCCCAATCCAGTTGCTACCGGATATCCAAAGATATCCCTGAATGTTGCCGTTGTTTGTTGAGGAGATTGCATTTGCAAGCGGGGAGTTGCCCCCTGGGTTTGTGGCAGGGAGGCTCACGGCGCTGTTTGAGAGCACAAGCGTGCAGGTGGTTGGAACGTTCACTGTGGCAATCACGTTCGTGGCTGAATTCGCAAAGAGTGATGGACCCAGTCCCCCAACTGAGAGAAAAACAAGAGAGAAAATCCCAATAAGCAGGAGCAGATTGATAGAGATGGTGCCAACGCCTGTCGTAGCATCACTTCTTTTTGGCGCCTTTCTTCTGCTTCCTTGGGGAGCGCTTTGCGGATTTCTTTGAGGCTGTGGACTTTGCTGCCTTCTCCGCCATGCTCGCCTGCTTGCCTATCATTCGCGCCTCTGCTAGCAGCTTTGCGCGCTCAGACCTTAGCTTCTCCTCCATCCTCCTTAGCTTCTCCTTTGCGATCTCCTTTTGCCTCTTCGCCCTCTTCGCCCGCTCCTCCTTGCTGTTGTACTTAGGGAGGAACTTGTATTTGTAGTAGTAAATTCCAAGCGCTATTGCAATGACGATGCCCGCGATTATCGCTGCAAGGGCGAGCGGGTCAATTGTCGCGGGCTGCGACTTTATCACAATCTCCTTGCCGACTCCGCCCTGTATCTGGGCGCCGCCGGTTCCCTGCGTAAAGTTGAGGGGCTGCGCAACAGATCCTATGACGCTGTCCCACCTGATCCCAGCCTTGTTGTTTAGGTAGGGCAGTGTTATCACCACCTTAACGGCCACTGTCGTGTGCGGGGCTATCGTGCCATTCATCGGCACCGCGACAACGGTAGGGGCGGTTGCATTTGGAATAGGGGTGAATGTGGGCAAAATGACCCTGTAGGCAAGGGGGATGTCGCCGGTATTCACAAGCGACCAGTTCCTTGTGGCGGTGCTGCCGATGCTCATGTTTATCACAAACGCACCAGCCGCCTGCCCGAGCTGGGCATGGTAGACGTTGGCGGTCAAAATAAGGGATAGTAGGAAAAAGAAAAGAGGAACCCTAATCGCCATCCAAACACTTTAGCAAACGTTATTTATCACAACGTTCTGTGTGTATGAATTTGCTGTCTGCCCATTTGGTATGTTAACCCCAAAGTACAAAGTGTTCGTGGCACCTGTGGACACAAGCTCTCCGGTGTTTCCAGTTGCCAGCCCGACCGAGTTGAAAAGGTAACCCGCTCCCTCATTGTTGAAGGAGTTAGAGTAGATAGTGTTTGCAACGAAGAAGTTGACGGCGATGTTCACGCCTATCCAGTTGCTTCCGGAGATCCAGATGTACGAACCCACGTTGCCGTTGTTCGTGTCCGAGACGACGTTGCCGCTTGCCCCGACCCCGGTGCTTGTGCCAGGATTTACGGTGAAGAAGTTAATTGCGCTGTTTGAGACTGCAAGAACGCACGTGGACTGCACGTTGACCGTCGCAACCACGTTTGTTGACCCGGAGTTAGCAGAAAGTGAGATTCCACTGAATGTGAAAGACACAACGCTCAAGACCATCGCAGCCATAAGCGCGATGATGCCCAAATTTACAATAACAGCCCTATTGTTCATAAAGTTCGCCAAGTATATTATTAAACTTCTATTTAAAAAGCTTTTGCTAAGTGCGGTGGGGTTCAGCACACATTGAGGAAGACCACGTTTTGGCTAAAGTAGGCGGAGGTCTCGGCCGTAGGGATGTTAACCCCGAGGAAAAGGGTGTTTGGAGTCGTTGTGGTCACAAGCATTCCGCTGTTTGATGTAGAGAGGCCGAGGGAGTTGGCAAGATATCCGGCGCCCGTGTTGCCAAACGAGTTTGAGAAGAGCGTGTTTGAGACGAAGAAGTTGGTCGTCGCGGGGCTCGCAAACCAGTTGCTCCCGTAAACCCAGAGGTACGAGGACTGCGTTCCCGCATTGGTGTCGGTCACCGCATTTGTTGGTGAGCCGGAAGATCCCGGAATCACGTCATTGGCCGAGCCGCTAAAGAGGACCACGGTGTTGCTAAGCGAGAGGGTGCAGGTTGAGGAAATTGTATAGCCTATGGTGGCGGTGTTGCCGGTGCCGGAGAGGGCGTTGCTCTTGGGATCTCCTGCGACCAATGTGCCTGAGGAGGGAGTTGGATTGAACAGGTTGCCAAGGAAGGTGACCGCGTTTGCGATGAAGGAGTAGCTTCCGGCAGGCACATTGAAGGTTATCCTGTTGTTTAGTATTAGGGGCGCATAGTAGATCGTGTTGGTGGAGGCAAAAAGTGTGCTTCCGCCGATGCAGTACCAGTTGTCCCTCCACGGATCTGGGCAGCTCATTGAGGTGTCGTTGGTGAAGATATTGCCCACCCCGTTTGAGGACCAGGCCCCTATTCCGGGATTTAGGATGGGGGCAAAATAAAGCGAGTTCTGCGGCCTCGATCCCTGATAGCCGCTCTTGCAGAAGATATTTCCCGAATCAATAGTGCACTGCCCATACTCCCCATTGTAGGGGATCGAGTTGGTGTTCACCCATGCTCCCACGATGTTTGTGGAGAAGATCGGCGCATAATATGCCTGCTTGTCGTAACCCACTCCGTTGTAGCCATCAACGCAGTAGATGTAGCCGTTGTATACCGGACACTGCAACCCCTCAATTGTCTGGGGATATGAGTTTGTGTTGATCCAGGCGCCAAGCGCGTTGGTGGTCGTGACTATGGGCGCATAGTAAACAAGCGCCTGATCCACAAAGGTATTTGCCTGTCCGCCTACGCAGTAGATGTTCCCGTTGTAAAATCTGCAATCCTGCGTTAGTATGTTCACAGGGTATGCGGTGGTCGAGGTCCAGCTTCCAAGCGCGTTGGTGGCGCTGCTAATCGGGGCCCAGTAGACATCGGAGACGTAAAGGCTTCCCGTGCTCTCCCCCCCAATGCAGTAGATGTTGCCGATGTTGCTTGGAATGCATACGGGATTGATTATGTTCTCAGGATAAAGCTGCTGCTGCGTCCAGCTCTTGATTATGTTGCTGCCAAGTATCTGCGTCTGCTCCACGTCGTTGTTGTTGCCAAGGGTGGGGTTTGCCCCCCCGATGCAGTAGATATTGCCATTATACTGCGCGCACCCCTCGTTCTCCACATTTTCAGGATACGCATTGCCCACGGACGGGCTGCTGCCCAGATTGGTCCAGGCGCCAGCGATTGAGTTGGCGATTGTCTGGGCGGTGAGTATTCCGTCATAGACCACGTTCCAAGATGCGCCTATGGGCAGACCGATTGCGGCAAAATAGGAGTTATACTTTATGGAGGTTACGGTTATGGTGTTTGTCGTCGAGATTTTAAAGGGGGTTGTTGCGCTGTCCGTTATTGTGAGTGCAAGGTCAAGCGGCCCGAGCGCATTGTTCGTGCCGGTTGGCAGGGAGAATGAGAAGGTGTTTGAGCTTACGGTGTTTGAAACGAGCATGTTGGCGATCACATTTCCGTTTATGCTGTTGGTCAAATAGTAGTTGTAGGTGTATGATGAGCTTCCTCCAGCAAACGAGGCAGTGAGCAGCTCTGCCTGGCCCTGGGCGGCAAACCAGTTTGAAGAGATAATGGAGTTGCCGGAGCTTGAGAAGGTGAGCAGCCTGTTGTTTTGCTCGTCACCGACGACTAGGAAGTTGCCGTTTGAGTTGAACGCCATCCCCTTGGGGCCCACAAAGTTCTGCTGCGTGGTTGCGCCCACGGAAGTCGGCCCTCCTGAAGGGCTAAGGCTGTTTTGGCCCAGCACAAGCGAGGCAACCTCTCCGGTCGAGAAGGGGGACAAAAACTCAAGAACGCGGTTGTTGTTGCTATCCACCACCCAGAGGTTGTTTGCATTGTCAAACGAGATCGAGCTTGGCCCGCTTAGCCCGTTGTTTGTTGCAAGCGCCGTGTTCACAGTGTAGCTGGTCTGGCCGATTATTATGTTTGCGCCCTCGTTGCTTGTGAAGGGCGTGTCGTACTCGAGGACTCTGTTGTTCCCAAAGTCCGTGACCCAGAGGTTTCCGCTGGGGTCAAAATTCACCCCCTTTGGAAAGATCAGCCCGTTCTGGGTTAGAAGGCCGGCGTTGGTCGTAAAGCTGCCCTGGCCGATAGAGACCGTTGCGCCCTCGTTGCTCACAAAAGGGGTTGGGTATTTTAGGACCCTGTTGTTTGCAGCATCCGTTACCCAAAGGTTGCCGCTGGGATCAAACTCCATCGCAATAGGGGAGATCAGCCCGTTCTGGGTTAGAAGGCCGGTATTTGAGGTGAGCCCTGACTGGCCTATTGCAACCGTCGCAGACTCGCCCGTGGAAAGGGGGGTCGGATATTTTAGGACACGATTGTTCCCAAAGTCAGCCACCCATAAATTCCCGTTGGAATCTATTCTCACAGTATAAGGATTTATCAGCCCTGCAGCGGTGTCTGCGCCCGTGTTCGCAGTAAAACCGGATTGGCCGATTACTATCCCGGCCCCTTCATTGTTTGTGAAGGGAGAGTTGAACTCAAGAATCCTGTTGTTGCCGCTGTCTGGGACGAAGATGTTGCCGCTGATGTCAAAGTCTGGGCGCCTTGGCAGGAAGAGGCTGTTTTGCGTCGTGGATGCAACCACCGCGTTTGTTGTAAAGCTGCCCTGACCCAGCACATTTACCGCTGAGTATCCCACAATCAGCGCCGAATTGATGGTAAGGCTGAGGGATGCCGGAGTTACCTGGTTTGCCGCATGGTCAAAGTAATTTTCATTGAAGCTCCAGCTCCCATACACTGTGTTAACTCCCAGGATGTTCGCGTTGTAGCCCACTGAATTGTATGTGAAGAGTACGTTTGTCGCCTGGTATGCATTCACCGTAAGCGCGGAGTTAACGATGCCCCCGAGCAGTATGTTGGCAGTTAGGGTGTTGGTCCTGGAATTTGCAGTGAGCACATTTGTTCCGGGAACTGTCCAGACCCAGTTACCGACATAGGGCGCAATCCCGTTGCCAATTATGGTGTTCAGGGTTGAATACTGACCAACGTCAATCACGCTGTTGGAAACTGATGTGGCGCCAGGGGAGCCTCCATTTGCAAGGAGCAGGGGCTCGAACCATCCTGCCTGGACTATCGTATTTCCAAGCAGAGTGAAGAAGGTGTTTTTTGAGAGAGGGCTGGCAATTATGCCATTTACGGAGTTGCTCACAGTCCAGCCGTTGAACGTCCAGGACGTTCCGCCGCTTTGGGGCGCAATCGCGTTTATCGTCCCATCGCCGATCATGTTCAGCACGCTGTTGTGCGCAAACGTCACGCCCGCGGCTCCCCCGGTCGGTATCGTTAATATGTTGCCCGTGGTCGGCAGGTCGTTGAGCGTGAGCGCATATGGAGGGAAGACGTACGCTGTTGCAAGGATCCCCGTGTTTGGACGAGACGCCAGAGTGTTTTGTACCGTGAAGGTTATGGTTCCTGCGGCAACTGAGTTGCATGCGATAGCAACCGCAGAGGCCCCGGTGTTGTATGCGACGTTTTGGGTGAATGCTGTGGTGCATCCCGTGGGCTTTGTGATGGTGTTAAGCAGTATGTTAGAGGAGGCGGAGAGAAGGACGACGAAGCTGTTTGCCTGTGCAACAGTGAAGCTAAGCGCAAGCGTGTTGGACTTCGCAACATTGGTCGAGAAGGTGACTGTTCCGCCGTTTGGGGTATTTGAACCTGTTGGAATCAGGACATTTGCGCCAATCCCTGCTATCACAATGTTTGAGGTTGCGGTAGTGGTGGTGGTAACGCTATTTGAGGTGGAGTATCCTGCGGTTGCAAGGAGCACCGAGTTTATTGCATTGACGGTGTTGGTGTAACCGGCGCTTGATATTGGAACCACCGCACTTTTTCCTCCGAGGCCACTTGCGGAGCTGTAGAAGTATGTTGTGTAGCTGCTGCCGATTATGTCCAAGGTGAGGGAGGTAACGGACGCGCCCACCGCATTCCCTGTTGCGTAGGAGACCGCATATGCGGAGAGGGAGTTTGAGGCGGCGCTAAAGAAGTAGTTTGTGATATTTGAGCCGGTGTAGGTCGTGGGGAGTGCATCCCAACTGTTTTGAGAGGGAACAAACTTCATGAGCCTGACATTCCCATTCGAGATTCCCTGCGAGGCCATCCAGGTTATCGGGACGGTGAAGTTGTAGGTCACATTGGCAACCGAGGGGTCTATTGAGCCAGTGTTGTTTGAGTTGCTCTCGTTTATCTGGATGTACTGGAAGACGTTGTTCTTGGGCCTTGCTGCTATCCCCGTAATTGGAGCAGGCTGGTCCACGACCGAGATATTGAACCTTGACACCGCCTTTGAGAATCCGATCCTCACATCGCTAAACGTTGAACCTTTCACGCTCAGGTGCGTGTCGGAGAAGTTGGCAACGGTCACTAGCGTCTTTGTCCTTGCGGCAAGCGATCCCTCAACTGTGCCGTTTATCTTTGCTCCCGCAAGTTTGGGCGCGGTGGTCGTACTTGAGGAGGAAGTTGTGGAAGTGGTTGAAGAGGTTGTGGAGGAGGTGGTTGTGGAATTGAGTGTTGAGTTGGAGGGCAAAATGGTGGAGGTAGAGGTGGAAAGAGTGGAGGTAGAGGAGGTTGTTGAAAGAGAGGAGGTTGAAGTTGAAGAGGTGGTTGAGGAGGTCGAGGAGGTGCTAATCGTGGTAGTTACAGGAGTTGAATTTAAGGCAAGATAAACCGCATTTGTGCTGCTGCCCGTCTGCAAAAATCCGCTAGAGGGCAGTGGCACGTACTTTATCCCATTTATGACCACGTTGGAATAAAGATAGCTGTACAGTCCGTAGTGAAGGAAAATTTTGGTCGAGTTGGAGCTTGAGGTGTTTTGCACATTGTAGTAAAGCACTCCCCAATTCACCCCTGCGGGAAGTCCAGATTCCTTAAAGTTCGTGGGAAGCGTGAAATCAATATGCTCCATGGAGCCCGAGTTCAAATTGCCGGACAATGGTGAGGGAGTCAAAGTAACATTGTTATACGGGACGGGCTGAATGCTAAAGTAGTACATTCCACTTGTTGTGTTGAAATAGATCTGATTTTGTGAGAGGGCTGAGAGGGAGTTGGAATTGTAGCTTACACTCCAGAGGGTGTTTTGGGGCAGGCCATTTTGGATAAAGGCGGTGTTCTGAAAGACAATAGAATTGGAAATTGAATTTGCGGAGGTTGAGTTGCTTGGTGCAAAGGTTTGGATAGGGGGATACTGCAAAATGAGCGAGAAAAGAATCATGAACGCTACTGAAAAACTGTAAAAGCGTGTTTCGGAATCCATGAAACCAGTTCAGTGTCTTATATATAATACCAATAAAGGTTAAATATTTGATTAGAAGCCGATCACTCGCCTTAGCCACCCGATTATTCCCCCGCCGCTTGGAGCCGCGGGCGGGACGCTTATTTGCAGGGAGTAGCCCCTTGAAAACTTTTCCATCACCTTTGTAAAAGGGGCGGTGCTGTACATGAACACAGGGATCTTGGAGGCAATGCTCATTGGCACGCTGTCATCCTCCGGAAAGAGCGCGGAAACCTTGTTCCCATAGGTGTCCTCTATCTGCTCCACGTTCAGCTCCCACCTCCTGTTTCTCACCCTGTTGATCACTATGCTGTGCTTTAGGTGAAGCTTGCCAAATATTTGGGAGAGGCGCATTGCGCTTGCTGTGGCCTGGATGTCAGGCGTTATAACTATTGCGGCTTCGTCAGAGTTTCCGAAAAAATTGTTTTGGGAAAAGCCCGGGGGCGTGTCGATTATCACAAAATCGTAGGAGGTGCTTTTTATCAGCCTGTCAAATCTTTTTATCTGGGCCTGGTTGGGCTCATACATGCCAGAACTCTGCTCCCCTCCAAGCACGTGGATGCCTGTGGGCGAATGAATAGATATCGAATTTGCGAGATTTGCTTTTCCAAGCATAACGGACTTGAACCCCTTGTTTATGTTCTCAAGCCCCAGATGGAATCCGACCACCGGATTCACATAGTCAGCATCCACTATGAGCACCTTGTGGCCCATGTTCCTCAAAGCGACTGCAAGATTTACGGAGATGGTCGTCTTTCCAACCCCTCCCTTTTGCGATGAGATTCTAATAGTGTACGGATTTGCCATGCGCCTACCTTCCCTGCAAAATCTTGCGTATTGCGAAGATTATTTTTGAGAGCACGCCTTCCTGTTTTGGCGAATTTTTGCCCGCAAAGCCAAGCTTCACTGCATACCTATCAGCAAGGCTTTTTATAGCCCTGCTGAAGGGGGCGTGCGGATTTGTGGTGTACGCAGGAACATGCTCTGCAACGCTAATCGGGATCGTCTCGTCATCCGGAAGCGTAGCGCTGATCTTTCCGCGGTAGACCTCCTCCATCTCCCTTGCATGCAGCTCGTACCTCTTGTTCTTGAACTTGTTCACCACAAGGATGTGCTCAAGTCCAATCTTGTCGTAGTGGTTTGCAAGCCTTGCCGCGCTAATTGTTGCGGAGGTCTCAGGGGTGGTGATGATTAGCGCCTCGCCAAATGCCTTCAGGTTCTCCTCTGGCAAAAATCCCGGGGGGGTGTCAACTATCACGATGTCATATCCGCTCTTTTCGATCTGCCCAAAAAGGGTAGCAAGCTGCTCCTTTGTCGGAGTGTGCGTTTGCGCATGCATCTCGCCTGGCAGGACGTGCATCCCTGTTGCAGCGTGGATAACTACAGCATTGCTTTTTAGCGCGGATTTCCCCATCAAGACGGACCTCACTCCGCTGTTGCTGTTTTGAAGTCCTAGGTGAAAGCCGAGGCTTGGGTTTATGAAGTCAAAATCAATCAGCAAGACCCTCATCCCAATTGCGCTAAGGGCCGCGGCCAGATTCACGGAGACCGTTGTCTTCCCCACTCCCCCTTTTTGGGATGAGATCCTAATCGTAAAGGGCCTGCTACTCATTCTCACTCCTCTTTATTTGCTCGCGAAGCCGCACCAGTTGCTCTGAGGTCTCCTTACGGTACCTTGGCTTTGAGAGGTAGCGCCTAATGAGCAGCAAAATAATGGCTGCAGCAATTATTGCAATCACCCCGATTCCCTTGAAGGGAAGCGC
Organism: Microcaldota archaeon; assembly: GCA_028867145.1. GTDB lineage: Archaea > Micrarchaeota > Micrarchaeia > Micrarchaeales > CABMGC01 > JAGWGI01. The sequence goes on from JAGWGX010000005.1 coordinate 39,031, forward strand.
GGAAATTATGCTGCCGATTTGGTAGGGCGTGCTTGGCGGCTTTGTTGCACTCCCGTTCGGCGACTGCTGATTGTTTAGCGCGATGAGCGGAAGGGAGTAGGTGTAGTTGAAGCCGTCCGCGGTATTTATGTATAGATTGAGAAGGTATGTGCCCTGCGCTGTGCCCGTCGAGACGTCGAACCTTGGATTTATCAGCTGGTTAGGATTTGCGGTTATGGTCTGGCTCGCATTTGCGATGCTAATGCCCGTGGGCGCAGTAAGGGTGAATGTTATTTGGTTTGGGTCATCGCCAGTATAGAGCGCAAATATGCTGATCCTGTTTGTTGCGTTTGTGTAGAATGTGGGGAAGGCGATGTTCACCACCTTTAGTATGCTAGAGGGCGCAGGAGGCGATGGCTGCGCAAGCATGTTCTGTATTACGTCAAGCAGCCTCATGCTCTGCGGCCTGTTGATTGTGTAGTACCCAAAGACTGATGTGGATGGGCTGATCTGCGGAATCTGCCAGGTTATTGTGTAAAATCCCGGAGGATCGGTGACATTTGCCTGAAGGCCGGTCGTTGTTATGTCAGAGAGGTTTTGCGCAAGCGCAAGCGGGATTAGGGTCTGCAGTGTGACATTGTTTAGCGATTTTGTGGTGGGGTTGCTCACCTGGATCACTCCCCTTGCGGCGTTGCTCCCGTTTAGCAGCACCACCTGGTTGACGACCTTTATGCTGTTGTTTAGGGGCGAGTAGATGTTGAGCGTGAAGTACTCGGTCTGGTTGACGCTCGTGCCTCCCGCATTTAGGTTAACGCTAAGCGGTAGGATGTATGTGCCAGAGGGCATGGTCGCATTTGGGGCCACGAAAAGCTGTATGCTCACCTGCTGATTCGGCAGGAGGTAAAGCGAGGAAGTCGAGAGTTTCACGAAGTTTTGGAAGGATTTTGGAAATGTGAACTGGATTGACTCAGGCTGGTTGCCCGCATTATGTAGCGTGAATGTTGAGAGCCCCTGCGAGCCAAGCTGTATAGAGCTGTATATGGGAGTTGAGACAAACGAGAGGGCGGGAATCGGAGTTATCGGTGTAGTGGCAGCGGTTGCCGAACCTCCGCCTCCGGCGCCCCCAACAGTGGTGCCTGATGATGAGACAGTATAGCGCGCGGTCAGGATGTTCGTGGTGACAAGCGTGTTGACTGTGTAGGTCTCATAGGCGGTGATTGCGTAAGATCCCGAGGTCGCGGTCGCATTGTTTAGCGAGATTGAATATGTTGCGCTCTGCCCAGGGGAGAGGGATGACTCAGGGTACTGGAGCTTAAGCGTGGTCGGGCCAATGATGTTTACATAAAGTGTTGCGGCACCAGAGCTAAACTGCCCAATGTTCTGCGAATTAAGGCTGATTGTAATTGAGCTGCTCTGCACCAGGCTTGAAGGCACCGAGAGCGATGAAAGGGAGAGATTCTGGGGGTTTAGCAGCGAGAAGGTGTTTGTGGAGGAGGCGATGAAGCTGTTGTAGGCGAATGTTATCGTGCCCGAATAGGCGGTGTTTGTTAGTATCTGCGAGTCCACAATCGCATTGAACGTCTGCTGCGCAAAGCCGATGCCGTTTGCAACCAGGTTGTTTGAGAAGACGACCGTGTTCGTGTTAATTTGCGTGAGCACGAAGTTCCCGTTCATCGAGCCAATCGAGCATGCGCTAAGCGTGTTTAGCGTGTATGGGGTGCTTATTGTGCCGACCCTGCTGTAGACCGAGGAGGGAATGTAGGAGACCGCAAAGGTGCAGGCGGGCGTAACTGTTATGCTCGCCACGATGTTTGCGGTTTGGGAATTTGCAAAAAATAAATTGGGCAAAAAGAGTAAAATAAATAACGTCAGTAGCCCCAGGCGCATTCGCATACCTATTTTGTTGGGTAAGCAACTATTTTATAATTGCTCACTCAAGCTTTCCCTGCTCCTTTGTGTAGATTATGAGCTCAGGGTGCTTCTTTGGCATAGGGTTTGCCTTGAGCCCGTAGATCGCGCGCACGTTCTTTAGTAGCGCAAGCTCGACCAGCCTCTGGGTTATTACGCCGTCAAGGACGACCCCGTACATGTTCGGCTCGTTAGAGTCCTGCAAATAAGCGATCAGCTCCCTGATCGGAAGCTCCTTTGCTACGTTCCCGTCGGGGCCGTAGATCCTGCTTCTAAGCGTTCCGTTTAATTCCTCAAGTCCGGTTCCAAGCTGCGCGAGAACCTGGCTCTCAAGAGCCGGCTTTGCAAGCGGAGGCCTCATCTCCAGCTGAGTGTTGAACATAGTCTTTGTCGAGCTTCTTGCAATAGGCTGGCTCTCAATCTTTGGAAGCGATGAGGATGATGAGGAGTCATCATCTATGTCGGAAAGGTCAGGTCCCGACCTAAAATTGGAAGAGCTCCTTGAGTCCATCCTTGGTTGCTCCATTCTAGGTTCGCTTCTCTGAATCGTCTGAGGCGGTCTTTGCGAAAGTGAAGGCGCCGGCTGCTGCACATGCGACGGCATTTGCTGCGTTGGTGGAACCCTTGAGTGCTGCATGTTCTGAGGCCTTGCGGTCTTGTTCATGCTAAGGTACTGGTCGATAGGTATCTTTGTCCTAATCGCCTTGATAACCTCCTTTCTCTGAAGCTCCTCAACCTCTTTTCCTTCTGGCGCCTTTGCGACAAAGTCGACGTTTGCGACGCTAAGCAGCGTCCTTAGAATCATGTCTCCTCCCTTGTCTCCGTCAAGGAAGACTGTAACCTCCTTTTCGCCGCACAGCCTGATTAGCGTGCGTGCAATCTGGGTTGCCCCGCCGATTGCGACAACGTTCGTGATGTCGTTTCTAAGCAAATTCAAGACGTCTGCCCTTCCCTCCACGAGGATTATCTCGCGGTTCTTGTCAATGTCAGGGCCTGCAGGGAGCTTCTCTGGTCCGTACTCGACGATCTCGCTTGTCTTCACGTCCGCCTGAACGAGCTCTGAGAGCTCCTTGCTGTCTGGCATCTCGGTGGTGAGGAGCATCTTGACAAGCTCCTTTGCCCTTGCGAGCAGCTTTCTCCTCTTGTCGGTTCTTGTGTCCTCGACCTTCTCAACCCTGAATTTAGCGTCATATGGACCCACCCTGTCTACCGACTCTACCGCAGCCGCAAGGATGCAGGTCTCGATTCGATCTAGGGATGCAGGCAGGTGCAGCTTTCCAAACGTCTTGCCGCCCTGCTGATTCATGTCGATTTCTATTCTTCCGATCTTCCCGTTCTTTTGCAGTTCCCTCAAATCAAGCTCGTCTCCAAGCAAACCTTCTGTTTGACCGAATACTGCGCCGATTATGTCTGGCTTGTCAACAAGTCCGTCGATTGAAAAGTCAGCTGCAATCATGTATTTTACTATGTCTAGGTACGTCTTTGCCATGAAATCATCTATTTTTTGAGGACTATTCACGGAACCTTGAAGGATTAGTCAGATTATGCGCCGTAGACACTAACTTGCTTATCTGTTCTTTCAAAACAGAGAGATGATTTAGTATAAATTTGCATAATTGCACCTTGTGCTTGCCTGACAATCGCTGTCGATTCCATGCCTTATCCTATACTTAGGTTGGGAATAGCAATATTAATATACACATCCTATCAGGTACGGCGATTGGGATGCTCAGGTACCAAAAAGGTGCAAGAGGGGAGAGGGAGCTCTTGAACAGGTTCTTTGATCTGGGGTACTCGGTCATACGCAGCGCGGGCTCGGGGGTCAACTCGATTAGCCCAGACATTTTCGTGATGAAGGGGGGCAGGGGATTTGCCTTTGAGTGCAAAGCTTGGGACAAGGACTCGATAAGTATAGAGTGGGATAAGTGGGATGCACTCAAGAAGTGGGAGGAGAACTCGAAGCTGCCAATGTTCATGGCATGGAGGATGAGTAATGTCGGATGGTTTTTCATAAGGCTAGATGAGATGCGTAAAAACACGAAGAGTTATAGCGTCACCAAGAAAACCGCAATAAAGATAGGGCGGGTTTTTGATAATCTGATTTTGGAAAAGGGAATTGAGCCGATAATCATAACGGTCAAGGAGGACGCCTAAGATTACTTGCGCTTTTTGCCGATAAGTCCGTGGAATATCTTCACCAGCGGATGACGATCATCAGCCTCCTCACCTTGCGCCGTTCCAATTCGCGATGCGTACATCTGCGCGAGGTCCTTTATTGTTCTTGAAAATGGCGCCTTGCCATCAAGCGAGAAGGTCGGAACGCCCTCAGCGACCCCGACCTGCACCTTTTCATCCTCCGGGAACATCTCGCTCACCTTTGTCTCAGCCATTTCCTCTATCTCTCGCATGTCAAGCTCGAACTTCCTGTTTCGCACCCTGTTTATTATCAAGTTGCATTTGAGCTTTGCCTTGCCGTACCTGCCAAGCATCTTTATCGCGCTGATGCAGCTTGCCTTGTTTGGCTGCGCGACAAGTATTGCCTCATCAAGCACCGTGAGCGCGCTTGGGAACTCTATCCCGGGCTGCGTGTCGATAATCACAAAATCGTAGTCGAGGCCAGCTAGCTTTTTCATGAACGCGTCAATTTGGGGCGTTGTGATCTTGACGTCTTTTGTAGTTGTGATCGTCCTTGAAAGATTTCCAGGAAGAATGCGGACCCCGCTTGAGGGATGCGGAACTATTGCGCGCTTTATGTCAATCTTGTTTGAGATCACGTCAAGCACCCCATTTGAGGTGTCGTTTAGCCCCATGTAAAGCCCGACGCATGGGTTGATTATGTCCGTGTCGACAATCAGGACATTGTAGCGCATCTGCTTTAGCGCGACAGCGAGGTTTATGGAGACTACGCTCTTGCCCACCCCGCCCTTTGGGGAGCTAACTATTATGATGTAGGGCTTTTGCATGCTGCCACGATTATTAGTAAACAGATTCAGATTAAAAGCTTAAGCCCGATGCGAAGTGAGCTTATTTTTCTGCGCAAAAATAGTCCTACTCTAGTGAGTTTTTTGCTCTCTCTGTAAAGTGATACTACCACTACTCCTTTGCATGCCATCCCTTTTTTAAGGCTTGCATTGGTATCTAGTTCACCAATTCAGTTGGGGGTGAAATGATGGCTAAACGGGGGTTCAGCCTATACGACATGGAGCAGTTCATGCGTGAGGCGGGAGCAGAACAGGTGACTGAGGATGCGGTCCTAGAGCTTGAAAAGGAGCTAGAGCGCCTCACGGAGACGCTTGCGCAAAGGACGCTTAAGTACGCAAAGCACGCGGGCAGGCACAAGCTGATTAAGAAGTCGGACATAATGCTAACAAGGCACGGCCTTGTCTAATTCTGTTTTTTGTTTTTCACAGCCAGCCAGCAAAGCTCATCATGAATGCAAGCAGCACAAATGCCGCCTCAAGACCGATAAGCCAGTTTGAGACCTCGTACTCCTTCATCGGCCTTATGTTCATAACAAAGTGCGTTAGGCTGTAGATCTTCTTTCCATAGGGTGCCTTGAAGGTTCCGTCCTTTTGCCTAATTCCAAGGTCGGTCACCTTGAAGCCTTTCCTTAAGTGCAAGAAGAACTCGATTATCCAAGGCAGGAAAATTATGAGACCAAATGCCTGCGCGTGACCAACTGCCATTATAGCAACTAGCGCGCCGCCGATGCAGTACGTGAAGCTATCTCCAGGGATTATCTTTGCAAAGAATTTGTTGAAAGGCCAAAACGCAAGCAGCACCATGAACAAAAGCGCGGATAGCAGCGCGCCTATGTATGAGCCAAAGAAGGTTGTGTACAGCAAAAGGCCAAAGCTTGCGATTATCGCCATGCCAGGCTGAAGCCCGTCAAATCCACCGAGAAGATTGAATGCGTTTGAGATAAAGATTACTGCAAGCGGTAGGATGAAGATCGGGTACAAAAGCCCAAGGTTAACTGTCCCGAAAAATGGGATCGCTACCGTGCTAACTCCTGCGTTTATCGCCATGAGTGGAATTGCGCCCACAACTGTGAGCAGAGGCTTTTGCCACTGCTTTAGCCCCTTCTTTATATCCTTTAGGTCCGTTGTCATCACCCTTCTTGCGCTAACGTTTATGTCATCCAAAAATCCGACGAAGGTTATGAGCATTATTGAAAGCGCGACGGCGATTAGCTGCTGAATGTTAATTAGAGGAGAGAAGACAAACGTGCCGCCAAATGTGTAGGCCATCATTCCAATTATCAGCCCGAACGCGACCGCGACGCCGCCTGAGCTTGGAAGCTTTATCGCCTTTGCCTTGTTGTGGTCCTCGCCAATAACTCCTGCGCTATAGAAGTAAGACATCAGGAATTTTGTTGAGTAGAAAGTGACGATGAATGCGATGACTGCAGGGACTATTACGGTCAGATAAGTGTGATACTGGAAGACTACCATGGTTTAGAATGCCTACTTCACTAATAAAAAACTATCATTGGGAAGTTTTGCTCCCGCACACAATCTTTATAATGATTTAAGCATCATAGCAATCAAGAGTAATCACTGATTTGGTTCCTTGGTGCATTTGTGAAAGACTACGCGAGCATTGATAAAAAGTGGCAGGAGGAGTGGGCCAAGGCCAAAATATTCGAGTCGGACCCGGACAACAGGAAGGCCTACCTTGTCACTGCGGCGTTTCCTTATGTAAACACTCCCCAGCATATCGGCCACATGAGAACCTACGGAACAGCAGACGTTCTTGCAAGATACAAAAGAATGAGGGGATTCAATGTCCTCTTTCCGATGGGATTCCATGGAACCGGAACGCCGATTCTTGCAATCGCAAAGAGGATAAAAAACAACGACAAGGAACTGTTTCAGGAGCTGAAGACTTTTCACATCAGCGATGAGGACATCAAAAGGATGCAGGACCCAGAGTTCATTGTTCAGTATATATCCCAGGAGATTGAGACGGGAATGCACGGGTCTGGGCTGAGCATTGACTGGAGAAGGAAGTTCATCTCTATCGAGCCAATATTTAGCAAGTTCATAGAGTGGCAGTTTGGGATCCTAAACTCAAAGGGATACCTCGTGAAGGGAAAGCATCCGGTGGGATGGTGCCCAAACGAGAACAATGCGGTGGGAATGCACGACACCAAGCACGACGTTGAGCCGGAGATCGAGCAGGAGACCGCAATAAAATTCAAGGTCGAGGGGGAGGAGGCAAGCCTGCTTTGCAGCACATATAGGCCAGAGACAGTTGACGGCGCGACGAATGTTTTTGTGAACAAGGATGTCTCTTATGTGCTTTGCATAATTGACACAGAAAAATACTACATCTCAAAGGCGGCGGCAAAGATTTTATCCTACCAAATGCCAGTTGAGGCAACTGCAGAGCTTATGGGCTCTGAGCTTCTTGCAAAGAGGTGCATAAACCCATTCAACGGGGAGGTGCTTCCAATTTTCCCAGGAGATTTTGTGAAGGAGTCGCTTGGAACCGGGGTTGTGATGTCGGTTCCCGCCCACGCGCCGTTTGACTATGCAGCAGTTGAAAAGCTAAAGGCGAGCGGATATAACACCGGAGGGATTAAGTACAAGAAGATAATTGATGTCCAAATCGGAAAGTCGCAGGCAGAGTCGAAGGAGGGAGGGAAGCCGATCCACCTTGACCTTCCGGCGCTTGCCTACCTTGAGCTGCTAAAGACTGATGTGAATGCGGTAAACGACATGCTTGAGTTTGCGACAAAAATGCAGTACAAGGAGGAGTCGCACTGGGGCAAGATGCTCGTGAAGGGATATGAGGGGATGAGCGAGCCTGATGCAAGGGATAAAATCAAGAGGAAGCTGCTTGATGAGAAGAAGGCAATAATGATCCACATAATACAAAATGCGCCAGTAAAGTGCAGGTGCGGCTTTGATGTAGTGGTCAAGATCGTGGACAACCAGTGGTTCATAAATTACGGCGACAAGGTGTGGAAGGAGCTTGTGAAGGAGCACTTTAGGTCAATGAATGTGCTTCCAGAAAAGGTCACAAATGCGTTCAATGCAGCAATAGACTGGATTGACCTAAGGGCAGTGGTGAGGGCGCAGGGCCTTGGGACAAAATTCCCGCTTGACAAAAACTTCATTATCGAGTCCCTTTCGGACTCGACGATCTACATGTCGTTTTACACAATACTCAACTTCATAAGATCTGTTGATGTGGAGAAGCTTAGGCCCGAGTTTTTCGATTACGTCTACCTAGGAAAGGGTGATGCGGACAAGGTTGCGGCAGGCAGCGGAATAGATTTTGAGATTGTGAAGAAATCCAGGGAGAGCTTCACTTACTGGTATGATTTCACCTCAAGGCACTCCGCCGCTGACCTTATTCCAAACCACTTCACAATGCAGATATACAACCACGTTGCGATCTTTGACAAGGCTTACTGGCCAAAGCAGGTTGTCGCGAACGGTATGGTCATGTGCGAGGGGGAGAAGATGAGCAAGAGCCTTGGGAACATAATTCCCCTCTCAGATGCGCTAAAAAAGGTTGGGGCAGACCCGCTTAGGATCTCGGTGATCACAAGCGCCGACCTCTTTAGCGACACCGAGTACAGCGAGAGCGCGATAAATGGAATCCAAGAGAGGCTTGAGTACCTTGCAAACATAGTAGACAACATTGATTCGTACGAGTCAGGCGAGCTTCGCCACATCGACTACTGGCTCTACTCTAGGCTGAACAAGAAGATCGAGAGGATCGGGATCGCCCTCGACTCCCTTGAGCTGCGCGACTACTCAACCGAGATACTCTACGGCTCTATAATAGAGCTAAGGAAGTACTTTGAGAGGGGAGGGAACAACGGAATGGTCCTAAGGGACTACATGCAGGGAGTGATACTCATGCTCCAGCCGGTTGCGCCGCACATCGCAGAGGAGCTCTGGCACCAGCTTGGCAACAACACATTTGTCTCGCTTGAGAAGTGGCCTGGCATTGACAAGGAGATGATTAATGAGAAAATTGATGCTGAGGAGGAGGCGCTCTCGCTTTTGGTCGAGGACGCAAAGAGCGCATCGGAGCTGATGAAAAAGAAGAATGAGGGGAAGAGCCCCAGCAGAATTCACTTAATAGTCGCATCGCAGTGGAAGAGGGACGGCACGAACGAGCTTGCAAAGTCAAAGAACATCGGCAAGGCGATTGAAACATTAAAGGCAAACGGAGTAGACCCTGAAATTGCAGCAAAGTACCTAGGCAAAATGGCAAAGGAGATGAACAGGCTAAGGCCAATTGAGGTAAACGAGGAGTCGGAGTTTGCGATGCTAAACGACGCAAAGGATTATCTTTCAAGAATTCTTGGTTCGCAAGTGGAGATTGCACTTGAGAAGGAGTCGAAGTCTGCAAGGGCGGAGAGGTCAATGCCGCTCAAGCCAAGCATAGAAATTACGTTCTAGTCATTTGTGCGAGAGGATTTTTGGAAACACCTGAATCCTTTCCCTTGAAGTCAAAGTCCCATTTAATTTTGGGGAAATCCCACTTGAGATGATCAATAACCGCATTTGCCTGCTTTGGCTTGCCCTCGTCAAAATAAGATTTAACTATTGATTTTGCGGACCTTATTGCAATCTCCTCTTTTTCAGAAGTGCTAAAATCTCTGTCCTGGCTGTGGAGAACTTTTTGTAGCTTAACGCAAATTATTCGTGCGTTGTCTTCCCTTACGTCCCCTCCCTGAAATGCTTCGTAGAACTTAGATTTTAGATGCATTGGCAAGCTCTCACTTACTTTGTCTTTGGCGTCTCAAATGCTCCAATCTTATTGTCTCCAAAGAGCCAGATTATTGTCCCGATTAGTATCAGTGCAACTCCTGCCCAGATGTAGGTAGGGTTCACTCCGCGATAGTAATCTCCATAGAGCCAGATTGCAGTTCCGACAAGCGTTAGGAATGCGCCGAGTTTTATCCAAAGGCCGACCATCTTGTTTCCAAGCAGCTCCTTGTCTGCGTACAGCCAGATAATCCATCCCACAATCACTCCAATAGCACCGTAGAGGATGTAGCCAGAGCCCGCGCCATAATCGCCGTATAGCCATGCGACCGTGCCAATTAGTATGAGCGCAACCCCGATTATCGTGAGCCTTGTGAGCGGAGCCTTCATCATTGCAAGCAGTATTATTGCAATTACCGCGATGAGTCCTATTGCGCCGTATGCGTATGAGCTAAGCCCTGCCATTGCACTTGAGTATGAGCCCGAGGAGCCAGTGTAGGTGCAAAGGGATCCGCTGCCGTAGCAGTTCCAATATGTCGGCGCATTGTTTGAGATGTATGTACCTGATGGGCAGGTGTTGCAGTTTGGATAAGTAGGCGTGACCGATGGGACTGTGGTTGCAACCGTTGTTGCGACAGTTGTGGTCGCGGGAGTGTTTGAAGGCTTGGCACCTCCACTCGTGTTGTTCACAGATGTGGTTGGAGCAGTTGAGACTACGCTAGTTGAAGTTGTAGGGGCCGTGGATGTCGTGGACACTCCGGTGTAGGTGCAAAGCGAACCAGAGCCGTAACAGTTCCAGTAGGTAGGGGCGTTATTTGAAACAAAAGTTCCCGAAGGGCATGTTGCGCAGTTGGGGTAGGTCGTTCCTCCACCACCGCCATACTGAGCAAATGCAAGAGGCATTGAGAGCAGCATCAAGAATACGACCATGAGATTAGAGAAGTTTCCCATCAAACCCACCATTTTTATTTTGAAGTTGAAGTTTTTAATAGGTATGCATTGCAAGTTTCTCACTTTGTAATAAGGGGCGCCCCGCAGTTCCTGCAGAACTTGGAGGAGGAGAGCTCCTTCATCCCGCAGGAACTGCAAAAGATGTCCGTGGCAGCAGGCTCAATGTCGAGATCACGCTGCATCTCAGGAGAAGCGTCAGAAATCTTCTTGTTTATGAAGTTGCCAAAGGCGCTTGCCTCCTCGGGCCTTAGCCCATCGATCACCCCCTCGAACTTCCCGGTGCTCATCAGCTTATCGCTCTCCACCCCAAGCACATGAAGATGAAGCGAGGAGGAGAAGATCCCGTGCTCTATCCTAACGCTTGTTATCCTGCGGTACGGTATCGCCTCGTAGTACTTTCTTATCCCAAATGAGGTGCGATAGACCACGATCAAGCGCCTCTCCGTGGCGGCAAGAGTCGTCGGGGTTATGAAATCCCCGCCGGGGCCGAATTTCCTCTGCTTTATGGTCATGAGCACCTTTTCGCCGGACATAAGAAGGTGCTCGACCACCGAGGCCTCGTGCTTGTCGACTAAAGTAGAACCACCAACCGAGTGCAGCCCAATCTCCACACAAACTCCCCCTGCGCAGCACCCGCTGCGCTAATTGCTTACCAGATGAATAGCTATTTGAGCGAGGAGTACAACATCGCTTCGTGGCGAACTCAAAATGGTTTAAATATGTTCTGATACAATAAATATTGTTCTTATTATCAGTAATTAGTGTTTTATATGGGCAAATTTCCAATAGCTGACGAGCAGTTGGCAAGGATGGTGGTCTGCAGGAAGTGCAAGACTAGGAACAAGGCGGGCATAAAGGCATGCAGGAAGTGCGGCTCAATCTACCTTAGGCCAAAGAGCAGAGAGCTGCGTGTCAAGAAGTAATCTTAAAACAATAAAGTGAATTTAATGGCAGAACTCAACGACATAGAAAAGATGATG
>JAGWGX010000006.1 GCA_028867145.1 Microcaldota archaeon
CTTTACCTCGCTTGCGTTGTGAAGGGGAACCACGCAGCTTCCGTTGAGCGAGCCGTATGCGCAGCTCTGAGTTGAATTCACAGGGCCTGCGCCCCCGGAAGTGGAGGAGACAACGAGCAAAAGCGCAACCAAAAGCACGACAAGCCCGATCAGGGCCACGTGTATGTTGTCAAGCCCGCCCATTTTGCCCAGCGGCCTGACCACTATTCCTGCTTCCTTTGCTGCTTTCTTTTGCTTTGCTTGCATATGAAACACTACGGGCTCGACGGGATTTTCACAATTGTTTTGAACCCGTGACCTTTGCCTTAGGACGGCATCGCTCTATCCAAGCTGAGCTACGAGCCCAAACTTACTTTTGCTATAGATTATTTATAACCCTATCGGCACAAAATAGGCTTTATGACATCCGTACTCGTAGCCAAGTCTACTCTCTCAGGGGAGACGAGCAGCCACCCCAGCAAGAGCTACACTCACAGGGACATAATAATTGCGGCTCTGGCAAAAGGAAGGAGCACGATAATAAACCCTCTTGTGTCAAGGGACACCGAGGCCTCAAGGCTTGCTGCGCAGTGCCTTGGCGCGATGGTCGAGAATGGGGTAAACTCAGTAGAGGTTACAGGCACAGGAAAGGTGGAATTCCTTGACAGCCTCTTCTGCGCTGGAAATTCCGGAACAACGCTTAGGATAATGACCGCGCTTGCGGCGCTTGATAGCAGGAGAATAGAGCTTTACGGGGACAAGAGCCTTAACAAGAGGCCAATGGATCACCTGACCTCCGCTCTTGATGCAGTTGGGGCCCACACGAAGCTTACAAAAACGCGCAGATGGACAGGAAAGAAGTATGTGACGGAGAGCACAGCGCCCGTTTTCGTGGAGGGGCCGGTGAAAGGGAGGGAGATAGTGATAAACGGATCCCAATCAAGCCAGTATGTTTCCGCACTCCTTGTTGCAGCCCCGCTTGCAAAAAGCGGAATGGACATTGAGATAGAGGGAGGCGCAGTCTCAAAGCCTTACATGGACATAACCGTCACCACCATGAAGAAGTTTGGAATAAGGTTTGACATTGAAATCCCGCACAAAAGATACGCGATACAAAAGCAGGACTACAAGCCTGCGACGGTAACGGTGCCTACCGACTACTCGGGTATGGCATTCCCGATGGCTGCAGGAATACTGAGCGGCAGAGGTGTCACAATAAACGCGCTTGAGGACGATCTTCCGCAAGGTGACAAGGAGATAATAGGAATCCTTGAGAGGCTTGGAGCAAAGATAAAGACAGGAGAGGGAAAGATTGAGGTCCATCACTCAAAAATGCTTGAGGGCGGGGAGTTTGACCTTTCGAGCACGCCGGACCTCGTGATACCTGTCGGGATACTTGGAGTAATCTCCAAAAAGCCGCTTACAATAAGCAATGTCGCGCATGCGAGGAGAAAGGAGACTGACAGAATAAAGGCTCTTGCACTTGAGCTAAGAAAGGTCGGGATGAGGACAGATCAGTTCTATGACGGACTCACAATAGAGCGCTACAACGGTATCCATGGCGCCGTGCTGGAGTCATATGACGACCACAGGATGTTCATGGGCATGACAGTGGTTGGGATGTACGCAGGAAACACCCAGGTGAACGGAATGGAATCCGTTAACGTCTCATTTCCCGGATTTGTAAAGGAGATGCAAAAGCTAGGTGCCAATATCAAAGTGCTTGCAAGAGGCTAAATTTCACATCCTCTCTATTGGCTCTATTCCAAGCAGCCTTAGCGCATTTCCCATCGTCTGCCTAACGCAGCTTGTTATCTGCAAGCGCGTCTCCTTCGCATCTCCGCCATTTATGATTGGCATTTTTTCGTAGAACTTTCCAAATAGCGATGAGAGCATGATCACATAATCGGTGATTAGGTTTGGCCTGTACTCCTCTCCCACCTTCTCAACAAGTGATGGGAACTCCCCGATATGCTTTATTATTTCAAAGTCCTCTCCGCGGCTTATCGCCTTCGGATCTGGAGACCTGTTTTTGTATTCGCCCTTTTCCAGAACCCTTGTTGCCCTTGCGTATGTGTAGAGGCATGATGGCCCCGAGTCTCCTTCAAAGTTGAGCGCTTTCTCCCATGAGAAGGTTATCTCAGTTTCGGGGGCAAACTTTAGGAACTCGAACTTTATTGCTGAGAGCGCAACAGCATTTGCAATCATCTCAAAGGAGCTTTTGTCGGTTATTTTCTCGCTCTGCGAGACTATTTTGTATGCCGCATCTTTAACCTCCCTTAGCAGGTCATCGCCAGTGTAGTTCTTGCCGTCCCCCATCCATGTGCCCTTTCTCGTGCTAAGCCCAGTCCCTGCAACAGTAACTCTTCCGTATGCAAGGTGTATCAGGTTCTTTGCGGCCTCCTCATGGCCCACAAGCGCAAACATCGCACGCATCACCTGCTGCTCGTACTTTTGCGAGGCATCTATTATGTTGACTGCCTTCTTGACGTTTCCAAAGTTGCGCTCCTCCCCAGAGCTTGAGGTGGTATAGAGGCTTTTTGAGTTCTGTTGCTTCTCTATGAATTTTTGGTACCTAAAGCCCGCTTCGATTATCCCGAATTTCCAGAGGTGGAAAGCAAAGTCCTTTGCGATGTATGTTGCGGCGCCGTTGCTCCTGACGATTATCTTTGCCTCTTCCTCGTTTCCTGCAAACTCCTTGTCGTATCTTGCGAGCCTGCCCATCTTGACAATGAGGGATCCCTTGTACTTTGTCTCATCGCTCGCCTTTTCCATCACTCCCTTCCTTGTAGCAAGCTCAAGCGCCTTCTCAAGCAGCTTTGCGCGCAGTATGTCGCTCTCCCAGATCATGACGTCATGGTAGATCTGGTAAGCGGATGCAGTCTCGCGCTGGGCGAGCATGCACCTTTGTGCCATCTCGCGCACCATCCTTGACTCCTCCGAGTTTAGGTCCTCAAGGCTTTTTAGCATCAAATCCATCTCATGCTTTAGGTCTGGCTGCGCTGCAAGCCTCTTGTTCACCTCAACGTACTGCTCGCCAAGCCACTGGTCGTATTTTTTGTCGGGTTTTGCATCTAGGTTCTTTAGGCCCCAGAGGCTCTCGGCCATCTGCAGCCCAAGGTCATCAATGTAGTCCTCTCGCTCCACGAGGTAGGAATTAAATGAAAGTATGTTTGAGATCGCATTTCCAAGCACCGCATTCCTCACATGACCAACATGCCATGGCTTGTTTGGGTTAACACTTGGGAACTCCACTATCACCTTCTCTTGTTTTCCAATCTCCGATGCACCGTACCTTTCCTTTTCACTATTAACAGCATCCATCACGAGCCTCGAGTACGCAACTCGGTCAAATGTTGCATTCACGTACCCGTTTAGCTCCGAAATCGTGAGTATAAGTTTTGTGGGCCTTGCTTCGGATGCGACTCTTTGCGCTATCTCCCTTGGGCTTTTCTTGAACTCCTTTGCGAGCCTAAAGCAAATCGAGGTGCTAAGGTCCGCAATCTCGTTTTTTGGGGTGCTAAGTGTCGGGCTTAGCTCCTCCTCCCTGAGATCTATCCCAAAGGAGCCCTTTATGGACGCCTTGACTAGCCCTATGAACTCCGCCCTTACCTGCGCGGCAGGATTTGAGTGCATTTTATCACTTACCCTTCGAGTCAAATTCTTTTATAGCCTTTGGTGGCTTGTGGCGGTGGGAGCATCCAACTTTTGCTTTTTTTAGCTTAAGCCTTTTAGATTTTCCATGCCCATCTAAAAACGGGGCATTTCTCCCTTAAAGTGTTCAAATGGTCAAGGTCTACAAGAGCAAGGAGAAGCTGGTGATATACGTCCCATTTGAGGTAAGCACGGGGCTTAGCCTAAAGGAGGGGGACGAGGTCGATTTCTTCAAATACAACCAGAATGCGTTCATCTTCGCAAAGAAATCCGACATCACCGAGATGATAGTAGGGAAAAGGTCGCAGGGAGCAGAGCCGCAGACATCAGAGCAGGCTGACTCCGCAGGAGAGATTTCGGCTGAGGATGTGAGCGTGCTAAAGAAGCTCGACACGCTGAAGTACGGCATGAGGACAAAGGAAAACGTCGTGAAAATGCTCACAAAGGAGGAGAGGATCACACTAAAGGGGCTTATGAAAAAGAAGGCGGTATCGCTTTTTGCAAAGGACAAGAGCAAGGAGCCGCTCTTTAGCATCTCGAAAGGAATTTACGATAAGTACCTGATGAGAAAGAAGGCAGGGGAGGCTTTGCAGCCCGTAAAAAACATGCAGCAAGTGGCAAGGGCCCCTGAGAGTAGAACAGGTTATCAAAGGCAGGATAACTCAATGGGAATTGAAAATGAGAATGTCAAGATACTTGAGAAGAACGGATTCATTGTGCTTCCCTACGAGGCGGAGGCCTCCGCGCTCTCGCTTGCACTTGAGCAGAGCATCAGGAGGGGAATGGTCCTTGGGACAAGGTCGTTTAACAAGAAATTCTACATAATACTCAGGTCCTATTTTGACAGGCACGGCGCAAAGATACTAAAGGCGCTAAAGGACGGGGAGATGAAGGTCACGCAGATAGCAAGGGAGGTCGAGATAGACGAGGATGGGGCAAGGGCGATCCTTTATTTGCTTGCTGAGAGCGGGGATGTGAGCGAGAAGAAAAAGGATGTCTTCACGATTGCCTGATTTTATATTGTGGCAAAGTGGTCAAGCAGAAGGATCACAACCGCAAAGAGCGCAATCACAATAAGTACCAGCTTTGCGTTCATGAGCGGCCCTTTTGATGGTGCATCGTACATGCTCATCACTCCTGCCTGGTTCTGCGGTGTTGATATTCCTGCCATGTAAACACTCCTAATTCTCTAAAAGATTATTTAAACCTTAGTTAGCTCCTGAAACTTTTGTTTCATTCTCTACCTTTATTTTTTCTATGAACTCCTCCACTTTAACCCCAAACTTCTGTCCGCCGCTCCTTGTCCTCACCGCAATCGTCTGTGCATCCATCTCCTTTTGGCCCACAATTAGCATGTATGGCACCTTCATGAGCTGCGCCTCCCTTATCTTGTACTCAAGCGTCTTGTCCGAGACGTCTATCTCGACCCTCATTCCAGAATCTTTGAGCTCGTGGTATACCTTGCTTGCATAATCGTTTGCCCCCTCCGAAATTGAGATTACCTTTGCCTGGACTGGCGAGAGCCATGTCGGGAACTTTCCCTGGTAGTGCTCGATTAGTATGCCGATGAATCTCTCAAGCGAGCCGTATATTGCCCTGTGAATAACCACAGGGGTGTGCTCCTTTCCATCCTCCGCGACGTATGAGAGCCTGAAACGCTTTGGCATCTGCATGTCAAGCTGTATCGTTCCGCACTGCCACTCCCTCCCAATAGAGTCCTTTATGTCAATGTCAATCTTCGGTCCGTAAAACGAGCCTTCTTTCTCCTTTATCTCATACTTGAGGCCTTTTGCCTTTATTGCATTTTCAAGTATGCCTGTCGCAATCTTCCACTCCTCCTCGCTTCCCATATGGCTATCAGGCATTGTGGAGAGCTTTATCTTGTGGGTGAGCCCAAACACCCTGTACATCCTCTCAAGAAGCTCGAGCAGCTCGGTTATCGTCTCCCCCGCCTTTTCAGGTGTCGTGAATATATGTGCGTCGTCTTGGGTTAGTATCTTTACCCTAAAGAGCCCGCTTGCTACCCCGCTCAGCTCATTTCGATACAGAGGGTCGAAGTCGGACATCTTCACGGGAAGGTCGCGATAGCTCCACTTCCTTGACCTGTAGACAAGGAAGGTTGAGGGGCAGTTCATCGGCTTTAGCCCAAACTCCTCATCGCCAAGCTTTGTGAGGAACATGTCCTCCATGTAATGGTCGGAGTGCCCGCTCACTCCCCAGAGCACGGTGTTTGCAAGCGCAGGGGTGCTCACCTCAAGGTAGTTTTGCTTTGCAAGCTCTTCCCTGATGAAGCTTTTGAGTGTGTTGAAAAGTATGACCCCGTTGTTGTGCCAGTAGACCATCCCTGGCGAGACCTCCTGGAAGGAGAAGAGGTCGAGTTTCTCCCCGATTATCCTATGGTCTGTTTCAGGAAGCCCTGCAAAGTCGCTCTTCCTAATTCGCGCGAACATCTCATCCTCGCTTGCCTTCCTTGTCTCCTTGATTGCCTTCTTGTCAATAATAATCTGAGCAACATTCTTGGCCGCATTTGAGTAGTTCCTCGACTGCTCCGCAAGCGGATGCCCCTTGATCTTTAGCGAGTACTGCTTTGACCACCCAAACGGCGCCCTGAAAACTTCTATGCCCTCTTTTTTCGCCTCATCTTCCATCACTCCAAGCAGCCTTAGCGCATCGGACGGGCTTGAGAGGTTGCTGCTAAGGTGGGCGTACGGGTAGAGAAGGAGCTTGTTTATCCCCAGCTTTCTCAAGAACTCTTTTGCCTCGCTTATAGCCTTAATCGCAATCTGCTCATCGTCGCCCTTCTCCACGGTGGTGAAGAGCACAAGCGTGTTTTCGTACCTGGACTTTATCTTCTGTGCCTCCTCGGCTAGCGCTATCTCCTTTTTTATCGGCTCGAACTCGATAAACTCGACGTGCTGCTGGAGGATCCTCATTTTGATACCTTTATTTTCTTTATGAATACAGGTATAAATAATTATATAACCGCATAGAAGCTGAGTTAGATGAATAGTTCGGCACCCATTATAATAGGGGTAATTTCCACGGTGCTGCTCATTGCGATAATCTATTCTTTAACAACCCAAACAAAAACGGCAAGCTACTCCCAGTTTGGCATCGGGGGAAAGAACTTCACGCTGACTTATGTTGCGACAAACCAGGCTAGCTGGGAGCATGGGCTGATGAATACGACTATAACAAACGCGACAACGATGCTCTTTGTCTTCCCAACCCCTGCGAATTACCCCTTTTGGATGCTTGACACATACTCAAACCTGGACATGATCTGGATAAACGGAAGCACCTCATCTGGAAAAATAGTTTACATTGCGGCAAACGCGACAAGCTGCTTCAACCCAAACTTGTGCACAATCTACAACCCCAACAGGCTTGCAAATTTTGTCATTGAGGCAAAGGCAGGATTTGTGAAAAGAAACAATGTGAGCCTCGGACAGGTAGTCTTGCTAAGATAATTGGTGTTTCAAGATTGCCTGTTATTACGGGTGAACCCAGAGGTTGCTTGTTATTACAGACCCGCCGCCACCTCCGCCTCCGCCCCCAGAACCTCCGGTTCCCGGATTGCTCACCGCTCCGGTGCCGCCTCCGCCTCCGTGAGTTCCCGAACCAGCCGATCCAAACGTTGTGCAGCAATAGCCCCCGGTGTTGCCCCCGGCCCCAACGCCACCAGAAGATCCGGCACCCACACTCGTGCTTCCAATAGTAAGGGTCGTAGTGTAGCCTACGAAAATAGTGCCTCCGCTACCTCCCGTGCCACCTCCGCCTCCTCCGCCTCCTGCGCCGATGCAATTGGCGCCCGCATTGCCGCCCGCCAAACCGCTCGTGGCGCTAGAGCCCGAAACGGTCAGCGTGCCGGAATTTATAAAGTTGGTGCCGTAGAGCTCAACTATTCCACCGCCCGCGCCTCCGGCGCCGCCATTTGATCCTGTGCCCCCGATATAACCGCCGCATTGTGAGCCGCTGCCGTCGCCGCCCGCGCCTCCGCCTCCTCCTCCGGCGCCAGTGCTTAGCGTGGTGGAGAGGTAGTGGCTTGTTCTAGTGGTAGCAGAGCCGCCTGCTCCCCCGTTTCCTCCGCTGCGGGCTTGACCGTAAGGAACAGAAGCGCAGCAAGTGCCAGCTGCGCCCGCTGCGCCACCGGCAGGTGCAGTAATAACCCCGTTGTTGGTGAAGGTGTTGTCAGCCTCCATATAATAGCCATTCTCATTGATTGTAACCCCGGAATTAACCGTTATCGAGCCCGTGGCAGCCACGCTGCACGTCAAGGTTACGGAGCTTGAGTAGGTTACATCGCCAACATAGCTTCCGCACGTAGGGCTTGCGGGAATTGTTGTGCTAGTCGAGCTGGTTGAAGTTGAGGTTGTTGAGGTAGATGAAGTTGAAGTTGTGGAGGTTGAGGTGGTTGAAGTGGTCGAGGTAGATGAAGTTGAAGTTGTGGAGGTTGAGGTGGTTGAAGTAGTTGAGGTCGATGTGGTAGAGGTCGTGGAGGTTGTAGTTGAGGTGAATGAGCCTGTCTCTGTTATCGGGTTGTTTAGCGTAATCGAAGGGGTAGTCGAGGCTCCGGTGTAGCTGCCCGAACCGGTTCCCGTCCATCCATTGAACGCGTATCCTGCGCTTGGGGTCTCTCCAAGGGTTGCGCCGCTGCCTGAGTTGTACCATCCGCTAACCGGCGTCACGCTTCCGCCGATTCCTGGGGAGGCGGAGGTCGTGAGGTAGTACTGGGTTATGTAGTTCCCGGTGAGCGTGCAGTTTGCAACCCCTGAAAGTGTTCCCGACTGCGTTGTTGCGCCGCAGCCTGTCACAAAGCTATAAACGTACTGAGTGTTAGCAGCTCCTGCGACCGTTGTCTGGAAGGCATATGAGTGTGAGACCCCCTGCCCGTAGCAGAGCGTCTGTGGAAGCACGGTGTATCCGACCCCGTCAAGCAGGAGTATGTTTCCCGTCGCGCCAGAAATCGATGGTGCGGAGATGGTGTAGCAAACCGGAGCTGTGAATGCAACCACCACGTTTGCAACAATGTTTGCAAAAGAGGCGGTGACAAACACGTTCCCTGTGGCGGAGCTTGAGATATACGAGAACGCATTCCCGTTCCCATCAGTTGTTGTGACAAGCGGATTGACGGGAGCACTAATCGAGTTTGAAGTGAAGTTGACCGTTGCACCGGACACAGGGGTGCCAAGAAGCCTAACGTTTGCAGTAAGTTTGTCAAAGGAAGTTGACAAAGCAACCTGCGAAGAGTTTTGAGCACTTAAGGAAACAGTGATCGTGGTTGGAGAGAGAAGCTGGGAGGAGTGGGTGCTGAAGGTGCCAGCGAAGTTCTGCCTCTGATTATTTGAACATGATAGAACGTTGCCGCCAGGGCAGGGGGTATAGCTTAAAATGAACTTCCCTGATGCAAGCGCGCCCTGGGAAAGTGCAGGAGTTATAGTGGCATTGCAGATTATAGCACCGCCAGGATAGACAAAATTCGGCCTGCATGAGGCGATTATCGGATTGTATCCAGTTAGGTTCACGTTAAGGAGCGGATTTAGTATAGGGAACGGGTTTGTGTTTGTCAAAAGAAGCGCAATCTTGGAGAGAGTGTTTGAGGAGCCAAGGACTATGTCCTGGCAGTAGGGACCGGAGTAAAAGGAGCATGAGGACTGAGTGATTGTGGAGGGAGCAAAGACAAAAAGGTAGAGCGAAGCGGTCACAATGGCCGCAATCAGAAATGCCCATCCATAAGTTAGGATGTACTCTGTCGCAGATTGGACCTTTTTGCCCGCCATCACATCGTGATTACTTGCAATAATATGCTTAAATTACTTTCTGAATGCAGACAAGCTAGTGCAATATCAAAAATAGGATAACACCCCTATAATTTGGGGCAAAAACAAAAAAGTAGAGGCCAACCTTAGAGGTTGACATCTATGTTTAGCTCCTGCTTGAGTTCGCGGTACCTGTTTCGAATCGTGACCTCTGTCACTCCCGCAACATCCGCAACCTCCTTCTGGGTCCTTCTCTCGCCAACTAGCGCGCCTGCAATGTAGACCGCAGCCGCAGACACTCCTGTCGGGGATCTTCCGCTGACAAGTCCCTTCTTCATTGCCTGCTTGAGCAGGGCGACAGCCTTTTCCTGGGCCTCGCCGCTAAGCTTTAGCGCAGCGACGTACCTTGGAACGTAGCTTGATGGATCCGTAAGCGGAATCTTGAGGTTTAGCTCGTGGGAGACTACCCTATATGCCCTTCCGATCTCCTTCTTTGGAACTCCGGAAATCTGCGCAATCTCGTCAAGCGTTCTCGGCATTCCCGCATTCCTGCAGGTCGCGTAGAGCGCCGCATTGACGACTGTCTCTATTGGACGACCCCTAATTAGGTTGTTCTTGACGCACTGCCTGTAGAGAAGCGCCGCGCTTTCCCTTATGTTGTCTGGGAGTCCCAGATAGGATGCAACTCTGTTGAGCTCTGGAAGCGCAATCAGGTAGTTTCGCTCGCTAGATGATGCGATGCTCGCCCTCTTGTGCCACTTTCGCATCCTGTATAGCTGAGCCTGCCTCTTTGACGGCAGCCTTGCTCCACGGATGTCCCTGTTATACATATCAATCTCTGTGACAAGTCCCTTGTTTGGCTTCATGTACTTTATCGGAGCCCCAGTCCTTGCCCTCGAGTTTCTCTGGTCGGCGTCGAATGCTCTCCACTCCGGCCCTGTGTCTGTTACGTTGTCTTCGATCACAAGTCCGCATGAATTGCAGACCAGCTCCCCCTTCTCGGAGTCATAGATCACATCAGAGCTTCCGCAGCTAGGGCACCTTGAGGTCTTTCCCGCGACCTTCGAGCCGTGTCCCTCTCTCACCAGCTTAACCTCTTGCTGAACTGAGGCGTCAAGCTCGTCTTGGGGCGCAAATGGAAGGTTTGAGTTCTGTGACTTTATCGCCTCCACCATCATAGAGGATGCTGATGCAGCCTTCGGTTTGGTGATGGGCGCCGCCTTTGACTTTGCGGGTGCCTTCTTTGAAGCAGCCTTTGATTTAGGTTTGTCTTTTTTCGTTGCCATGTGAACCACTTGAATATGAGTCTTGAAGGTTTCTTTCGTCGATGACTTAGAGTTAACCTTTTAAATATTACTAAAATGAGTAATGTAATAATGAAGAATTAGATATATAAACCTTTCGGTAAGAAAATCGCCAAAACGCAAAAATAGGCCTAATTTCTCTTAATTTTAAGTTCTTTTTTTGAGCTATCTTGACTCTCAGTTTTTATGCTAAATACCTTGCTGGGCTTCTCGATTGGCATTATCTCTCTTTCCGACCATTTTGGTATAGGACGCCTTTCCTGGACATAATCGTAAGCTGCACCGTAAGCATCCGTAAACTCATTTTTTGCGCGCTCTTTAACTTCCAACATTTTAATCCGAGCTATTAGGAATTTTATACTATTTATAGCCAGCCTATTGTTCCGTTTGTCAAAAAGGGATAATAATATATTTAACCAACTGTAAATAGCAGATACGTTTCTTAGTGAAGTAGATGGAAAGCCGTTACGATCCAAACATTGTTGAGGGAAAGATAAGGAAGTTCTGGGAGGAGAACCAGATATACAAGTTTGAGATAGAGGGCAAGAAAGAGATCTTTTCTATTGACACTCCGCCCCCAACGGTATCTGGGGAGCTTCACCTTGGCCACGCCTTTTCCTACTCACAGGCGGAGTTCATAGCAAGATACAAGAGAATGCGGGGATACAGCGTCTTCTACCCGTTCGGGCTCGACAACAACGGGCTTCCGACCGAGATGCTAATCGAGAAGAAGTTTGACACGACCGCTGAGAAGCTTGGAAGGGAGAAGTTTGTCGAGCTTGTCAGGAGGGAGATTGCGGTATATAATGAGAGATACATCGAGCTTTGGAAGAAGATGGGGGTCTCGGTTGATTGGTCGCTTTTATATCAAACAATAAGTCCGGATGTCCAGAAAATTTCTCAGAAGTCCTTCCTTGAATTAAACAAGATGGGAAGGGCGTACAGGAAGGAGGCTCCGGCGCTCTTTTGCCCAAAGGACAGGACCACCGTCTCGCAGATGGAGCTCAAGGACAAGATGCTAAAAAGCAAGATAATTTACCTGAAATTTTCGGACGATGTCACAATTGCGACAACAAGACCAGAGCTGCTTCCCGCATGTGTCGCAATCTTTGTTGGGCTTGACGACCCAAAGCATAAGCACCTTGTGGGAAAAGAGATAGCAGTTCCAATCTTTGGGAACAAGGTAAAGGTAATTGCGGACAGGAGGGTCGACCCTGAATTTGGAACCGGAGTGGTGATGTGCTGCACCTTTGGGGACCAGACAGACATTGAGTGGTACAAGCAGTACAACCTTGAGCTAAAGATGATAATTGATGAGAAGGGGCGAATGGATCATCCCTACTATAACGGAATAAAGATCAAAGAGGCAAGGGAGAAGATAATCAAGGACCTAAGCGAAAAGGGCTTCCTTGTGAGCGAGGAGGAGATTGAGCATAATGTGAACGTCCACGACAGGTGTGGAACGGAAATTGAGTTCATAGTAAAGAAGCAGTGGTACATAAGGTACCTGGACTTAAAGCCAAAGTTCCTTGAACTCGGATCAGAGGTGAAGTGGCATCCATCGCACATGAAAGTGAGATACGACAATTGGGTGAATGCGCTTGCATGGGACTGGAGCATTTCAAGGCAGAGGTTCTTTGGGGTCTTCTTCCCGATGTGGTACTGCAAGAAGTGCGATGAGCCTCACTTCGCGGAGGAAAAAGACCTTCCGATAAATCCATTCATCGACAAGCCAAAGGGAAAGTGCACCAAGTGCGAATCTGAGGAGTTTGAACCGGAGACTGACGTAATGGACACTTGGGCAACCTCATCTCTAACGCCCTTGATAAACGCAAGATGGGGAATTGATGACAAGTACAAGAAGATACTTCCGATGAGCCTGAGAGCACAGGCACACGACATAATCTCATTTTGGGCATTCAACACGATAGTCAAATCGTATTTCCACATGGGGACAATTCCGTGGAGGGAGATAATAATCTCGGGACATGGGCTTGACTCAAAGGGGCAGCCGATGCACAAGAGCGCCGGAAATGTGGTGAGCCCTGAGCAGTACCTTCCAAAGTACGGGGCGGATCCGATAAGGTACTGGGCAAGCTCTTCGGTTTTGGGAGAGGACAACTCTTTCCAGGAAAAAGAGGTGATAACAGGCTCAAGGCTCATCAACAAGCTCTGGAACGTGACAAGGTTTGTGGAGATGACATCGCAGGAGTTTGAGAGATCCCAAAGCCCAAGCCTTCTGGATAAGTGGATTCTGCACAGGCTTGAGGAGACGGTGACCAAGGCAACCGAAGAGTTTGACAACTACGACTATTTCAAGGCGAGAAGCACGATAGAGGCGCTCTTCTGGGAGTTCTCAAACGACTACATGGAGTTTGTGAAGGACAGGGTGTATGCGAAGGACAAGAAGGTTGCATATGTGCTGAACATAGTCCTGGTCGATCTTGTCAAGATGTTTGCGCCATTCATACCGTTTGTCACAGAGGAAATCTACCAGAGCGTTCTGCTCTCAGGCGGCACAATTGAAAGGCTCGGCTGGGAAAAGGCAAAGTCGATACACCTTGAGAGCTGGCCAAAGTCTCATGGCAAAAAGGAGAAGGAGATCGAGGATGCGCTGCTTCTCGTGAGGATAATATTATTTGTGAGAAAGTGGAAGCACGACAACAGGCTTGCGCTTAACTCAGAAATTGGCGAGGTAGTACTTTCAAAGGAGATTGAAAAGAGGCTGGGGCGCTATGTTGATGAGCTAAAGAGCGCGATGAAGATAAAGGAGGTAAAGTTCGGAGAGGGGGAGCTTGAGCTTGAGGAGGGCGTGAGGCTTTCCATCAAGGCGTGAGCTTTAAGGAAAATACTTATAAATGTTCTTGGTGAATACATATCCATAGATAGGATTGAGTTTAAGGTAAAATTTATTTCTGTCCTATCTTGAAATTTAATGACTTAGACGAACTTATGTGATATCATGGCGCGAATGCACACCGGCGGACACGGAAAGGCAAAGTCAAGGAAGCCTGAGGTGGAGCTGGGCGTGATGCCAGAGGATGTCACAATCACAAAGGCGCAGATCGAGGACGTAATTGTCGACTACGCAAAGCAGAACATGCACCAGGCGCAAATAGGGCAGGCGCTAAAGGAGAAGCACGGTATAAAATATATTAAGCAAATTTTCGGCAAGAGGCTTGGGGAGATACTGGGGGAGAAGAAGGTTGCAAACGCATACCCTCAGGACTTTTTGGACCTGATCAAGAAGGCGGTGGTGATGAGAAGCCACCTTGCAAAGAACCACAGGGACGTTTACGGCGCAACCAGGCTAAAGAGGGTTGAGTCAAAGATCTGGAGGCTCACAAAGTACTACAAGAGCACCGGAGTTATCCCTCAGGACTGGAAGTACGAGCCGGAGAAGGCAGCGCTGCTCGTTAAGGGAAGATAATCATGGCAACTACAACCAAGTCAATAGAGAAGTGGAAGACCAAGCAGTGGTTCAATGTCCACACGCCAAAGATCCTTGGAGAGTCGATTATCGGCGAGATACCGGCGCAGGACGAGAAGGCGGTGCTTGGCAGGATAATCAAGGTCAGCCTTTCGTGGGTCACAAAGAACCCAGCGCACTCGTTCATGACAATTGGCCTTAGGGTGACGGGCGCAAACGGCGACGCAGCCCAGACAGAGCTTGACAATCTAGAGTTAATCTACAGCTACACCCACTCGCTGGTGCGAAGGGGACAGAGCGTGGTCTATACAATCTCAAAGATGGCAGACAAGAACGGAAAGCCGGTTGTCCTAAAGCTCATCGGGATTAGCAGGTACAAGATCAACACGCCAAAGAAGGCAGGAATAAGGAAGATACTAATTGACTACGCAAAGGAGTACATGGCCGCAAAGTCCACAGAGGAGTTTGTGAAGGCGGTAATCGACGGCTCATTCCAGATTGAGGCAATCAAGAAGGCAAACTCGATCGCCCCAATTGCAAAGCTTGAAGTAAAGAAGATAGAGCTCTAACCCTAAAAGGAAGATAGGTATTTAGCATTTTAACCACCTAGTATAACTCAGTTATAAGTGGTGTAATGTCATCGGTCTACGAAACTGCTGCGAACGAGACAATTCCAGCCGTGCGCTCATACATGGCGAAGGAGCTGGTGAACACCCACAACCTGAGCGAGGAGAAGGTCGGGGAGCTGCTTGACGTTGCGCAGGCGGCAATTAGCAAGTACGTAAACGGCAAGTCCTCAGAAAAAGTCAAGGCGGTTGAAAAGAATCTTGATAAAAAACTAATTGACAAATATGTTGAGAAAATCGCTCAGGGAGACAAAAGGTATGTTAGCGCGTGCATCTGCACAGTTTGCAGGACAATAAGCAAGTGCGAATGCGCATTTTCGAAGGCAAAGACGGTTAAGATTTAGCTTGTGGTAGAATGTCTGAAACAATAAAGGAGCAGCTGGTTGAAAGGGATGAGAGCTACAAGGCAAACTATGGATTCCATGACGATTTTGAGTACAAGTTCAAGACAAGAAAGGGGCTTGATGAGGAGATAGTAAGAGAAATCTCAACGATGAAAAATGAGCCGGAATGGATGTTAGAAAAAAGATTACAGGCGTATAAAATATTCCTTTCAAAGCCAACTCCGACGTGGGGTGCAGATCTTAGCAAGATTGATTACAATGAAATTTATTATTACCTTAAGGCCACCGATAAAAAGGGGAGCAAATGGGAAGACGTCCCAGATGAAATAAAAAAGACCTTTGATAAATTAGGAATACCCGAGGCGGAACAGAAGTTTTTTGCAGGAGCGGAAGCACAATACGATTCTGAAGTGGTTTACAGTCACATCAGAAAGGATCTTGAGGAACAAGGAGTCATCTTCACAGACACTGACAATGCACTTAGGAAATACCCGGATATTTTTAAAAAATATTTTGGAACAGTGATACCCCCATCTGACAACAAATTTGCGGCACTTAATACGGCTGTTTGGTCAGGGGGATCTTTTATTTATGTACCAAAGGGAGTAAAAGTGAAGATGCCTTTGCAAGCATATTTCAGAATAAACTCTGATAAGGCAGGACAATTTGAACGAACTCTTATTATCGCTGATGAAGGAAGTGAGGTGGTTTATCTCGAAGGCTGCACTGCGCCCATATTTATGGCATCTGCACTTCATTCAGCAATAGTTGAAATTGTGGTTCATAAAAATGCACATGTAAGATATGTAACGATACAAAATTGGTCAAAAAATGTTTATAATTTAGTGACACAGAGAGCTTTCGTTTACGAAAACGGATACATGGAATGGATTGATGCAAATATTGGTAGTAAAATTAATATGAAGTACCCGAGCGCATTTCTAAAAGAAAGGGGTGCAAAGGGAGAAATACTTTCTATTGCTGTCGCAGGTAAAGACCAAGTACAGGACTCGGGAGGTAAAATTTATCACTTGGCACCAGATACCACATCTAGAATTATTTCAAAATCTGTTTCAAGAGGCAATGGAATTACATCATATCGTGGTTTATTACATATTGGCGCAAATGCACTACGCGCAAGGTCAACGGTCAGATGCGATGCGCTGCTGCTTGACGAGCACGCAAGGACAAACACTTACCCATATATGCAAATCTCAACCGATGACGCGGACATAAGCCACGAGGCAAGCGTCGGAAAGATAGGGGAGGAGCAGCTATTCTACTTAATGTCAAGGGGTCTCACTGAAGAGGAGGCAATAGCGACCATAGTCCTGGGATTCATCAAGCCGCTTGCGGACGTGCTTCCTTTGGAGTATTCCCTTGAACTAAAGAGGCTGATAAATCTGGACATGACCAATTCGGTCGGATGAGGTTTCAAAATGGAGTACGCAGCATTTGTTTCGCAGGCACTTGAGCAGTTCAAAACATTACCTGAGGAGACCGACGAGCTATACAAGAGATACTTTGTCGCAATGCCGCTTGAGGCGATGGGGAAGGCGATAATGGAGCAAAAGCCCGCGCAGATGAGCACCCAAAACCAGATAAAAGAAGTCATTGAAAGCCTTGAGAGAAAGTTTGAGGCAATTATCTGGAGCAATGGTGAGATGGTTGAATCAAAGAACATTAGGGTGATTAGATCACGGGAGCTTGGTTCAAATCTGATTGAGGGACTTATGACAAAAAGCTCCGAAGACAAAATTGCAGCTTTCTTGCAAGCGCATTCAAGCAGGACAATAATGATAGATGTGCCGAAAGGAGAAACGGCAAGGCTGAATGTTCTCCTAGTAAATACGACTTCGCCGCTTCCGGTGCAGATACTTGTGAGTGTTGAAGAGGGGGCAACGCTCAACTTGTTTGAGTACTATACCTCAAGCACAAGCGAGCAGTCGCTGCTTGGATCCTTGCATGAGATAAGATCGGGAAAGCATTCAAGTGCAGAGATAAATGTTGTGCATAACGAGGATAAGAACACGCTCTCACTTGGATGGTTGAAGGCAGAGGGGGAAGAGAGGTGCAATCTCAAAATCAACTTTGTCTACAATGGGGGAACCTTTACAAGGTCTAGAAACAAGGTCGATGTGGCGGGCTTTGAGGCAAATACAGAAGTCAATGAACTAATCTTGAGCGCAGGAGATCAAAAGATGGATATCTCAACAAACATAACCAACACAGCAAAGAACTCGAATGCAGTCCTTGAATCAAAGGCGGTTCTGATGGACAGATCGATTTGCCTCCTCAAGGGATACGCCTCAATAATGAAAAACGCGGCAGGATCAAGGTCTTATGTTAACGAGAGGGGGATAGTGCTCGACAAAACCGCGCACCTTGACTCGATACCGAGCATGAGCATCGGGAACAGCGACGTGAAGGCAACCCACTCTTCAGCAACCGCGCCGATGGACGAGGAATCGATTTTCTATCTTATGTCAAGAGGCGCAAGCGAGATAGAGGCAAAGAAGATGGTAATCAACGGATTCATCTCGGGGATAATAGGCAAGATAGATGATGTGATAGTAAGGGAGATTGTTGCGAGCATAATCAACGAGAAGGTAACAACAAAAGGATTTGGAACAGTTCCGAAAGTTACAACGGAGAGCCTCTGGCTTGCAGGAACGGCACAAAAGAGCTCAAGCATATTCAAAGGTCATTACAAATACAGAGGAGAATAGGATGGAACTAGAAATAAAAGAGTTGCATGTAAGCATAGATGAGAAGGAGATAGTCAAGGGGGTTAATCTCAAGGTCCGCAGCGGGGAATTTCATGTTATAATGGGGCCAAACGGGTCGGGGAAGAGCACGCTTGCAAAGTCGATAATGGGCCACCCAAAGCTTAAGGTAACGCAGGGGGAAATCCTTGCGGACGGAGAGAGCGTCATTGGAATGTCTGCGGACAAGAGGGCGAAGATGGGAATCTTCCTGCAGTTCCAAAACCCGATCGAGATAGAGGGAGTGGGGTTTGTGAATTTCCTCCACACAGCAAAGAGATCGGTGGTGCAGGGGGATGTGGACGTGAACCAGTTCATGGGAGAGATAAAGCAGCTCACCGAAAAACTCAAGATAACAAACGGAATCGTGGGAAGGTCGCTAAACCAGGGCTTCTCGGGTGGAGAGAAGAAGAAGGCGGAGATACTCCAGCTTGCTGTGATGAAGCCAAAGCTTGCGATACTAGACGAGCCTGACTCGGGGCTTGACATTGATGCGATAAAGACGGTCGCAGAGAACATAAACGAGATTGCGGCAAAGCACCAGATGTCGATACTGATAATTACCCACTACAGCAGGGTGCTCTCATACATGAAGCCCCAGTTTGTGCACGTGATGGCAAACGGTAGGATAGTGGCGGAGGGATCGACGGAGCTAATAGAAAAGCTTGAAAAGGACGGATACGAATCTTTCACTAATAAAGGATGAACATGGCGGAGATTGATGTTGAAAGGATAAGGAAGGACTTTCCGATACTTAAGGTCCAGATGAATGGAAAGGAGCTGGCCTATCTTGACAGCGCAGCCACCTCCCAAAAGCCAAGGCAGGTAATCTCCAAGATAGGCAAATTCTACAAAACCTACAACGCGAACATACACCGAGGTCTTTACAAAATTTCTGAGGAGGCGACAGAAGAGTACATCAAGTCGAAGGATGTGTGCGCAAAGTTCATTCATGCCGGCAAGAGCAATCAGATAATTTACGTAAAGAACACCACAGAGGCAATAAACCTTGTCGCGCTTAGCTGGGGCGATGCGAATATCGGAGAAGGGGATAGAATTCTGATAAGCAAAATGGAGCACCACAGCAACATCGTGCCATGGCAGATGCTCGCAAAGCGCAAAAAGGCGGTTCTGGACTACATAGAGATAACAGAAGGGATGCAGCTGGACATTTTGGACTACAAAAAGAAGCTTGAGAGGAAGCCAAAGCTGGTCGCGCTAACCCATGCATCAAACGTGCTTGGCACAATTAACGACGCAAAGAATCTCACTAGACTTGCGCACGAGGCGGAAGCGCTGGTTCTAATTGATGGGGCTCAGTCAACACCGCACATCCCAATAAATCTCAGGGAGATAGACTGCGATTTCTTCGCATTCTCCTCCCACAAGATGCTCGGGCCATCCGGAATCGGGGTGCTTTATGCAAAGGAGGAGATGCTTGAGGCGATGAATCCGCTCTTTGGCGGAGGGGACATGATAAGGAGCGTGGATCTGCAGGAGAGCACCTGGAACGATCTGCCCTGGAAATTTGAGGCGGGAACCCAGAACATTGAGGGTGCGATAGGGTTTGGCGCGGCAGTAAAGTACCTAAAAAAACTAGGAATGGAAAGCGTCCACAGCCATGAGAAGAAGCTTACAAAATACGCCCTGAAGAGGGTTGGCGAAATGGGGTATGTGAAGGTTTATGGACCGGGAATAGAGCACATTGACCAAAGGCTCGGCGTGATCTCATTTGCAATAAAAGGAGTTCACCCGCACGATGCGGCCGCAGTGTTTGACAGCGAGGGGATAGCGATAAGGAGCGGCCATCACTGCGCCATGCCGCTCATGCGGGGAGTGCTTGGCGAGCCGGCGCTTTGCAGGATGAGCTTTTACATCTACAACAAGGAGGAGGAGATAGACAGGGCGATTGTGGCGATAGAAAAGGCAAGGAAGATGTTTTCAAGGGGATGATTGTGGCGCTAGGTGCAATCAGGAGAGAAGGCGATAAGCTCCAGCTAAAGCAGGTGATGCATGAGCTCAAGTTTGACAGAAGGCAGAGGAACTGGGTATACGCATTATCCTCCGAGAGGTTTGAAAATGCAAGAATGCTTGAGATGCTAGAGATATCAAGGGGTATTTACAGGGAGGTGAAGGGTGAGAGTGAGGAAAGCAGGGTAAAAGTGGTAAATGAGCTAATAGAGGATTACAATAGTAGGTACTTCTTGAATGGAGCCTCAGACGGAAAGGAACAAAGTAGCATAGCCGTCAAAATAAACTCGGATCTCGCAGAGGCATACCTAACTCCAGAAGAAAGATTCACTGTCATCAAGATGCTCACGGATATCGTGATGAACGACATTCAGACCATTGAGGGTTTCAAGATTGAGAGAAAGGGGAGCACCAGAGATGATCCAGGATTCATCATGAAAAGAGAGATTAGGAAATAGCAGTTCTCACAAACTCCGCAAGCGCGACAGCGTTGTTGTGCTCCACATCCTTTGCTGCGAATACAAATGTGACATCCGATTCCTTGAGGGTCTTGAGCAGCTCCAAAAAGGGCTTCGTGCCTACAATCTCTTTTTTGTACCTTTCCTTGAACTCCTCCCACCTCTCGGGCTCGTGAGAGAACCACTTCCTAAGCTCATCGCTTGGCGCGATCTCCTTTAGCCATACATCGATGTTCGAGGTGCTCTTCTTCACGCCCCTTGGCCAGAGCCGATCGACCAGCATTCGCTGCCCGTCCGTTACCTCGGGCTTGTCATATATCCGCTTTATTCCGATGAGCATCACTGGCACCGAGTAAGAATTGCTCTTTTGGTTTAAATACCTTGCTGAAAATAGCCTACGTTAAGAGGGGAAGACGTAAACTGCGGCCGCAACCTGGGGGGCCGCACCGTTGTGGCAGGTGTTGACAGTTATTGTGTAGTGCCCAGGCTGCTGTGCGCTGCAAACCGCAAGATAGGAACCCGAGTAGTCGCCTGCGCTAGTTACAATTGAGCACCCTGATGGAAGATAGATGTTGTCTAGCCAGAAGTACCCTACCCCCATCGCAGTTATGACAAATGCGCCAGGAGTAACAACATTATAGCTAAATGAAAAAGCTGGGCAAGTTCCTATTGGACCGCTTACCGCACCGGATGCAAGGAACTTTGTAAATCCAGAGCTTGGGGTGAATCCTATTCCCGCAGTGCCTCCGGTGGTGCCAGAACCCCAGAATCCGTATGAACACAGATTGCTTGAGGAAAATCCAACCGCTCCAGAGGAATATGCAATTCCATTGGTCCATGGATTGACATTTCCTCCATTCTGGTTCATGCTACCTGCACAGATTGTATCTGCACCGGAGGAAACAGAACAGCGCAGAGAGCTGCCTTCAGGGGGGGTGTCTGAAGAGGCGCAAGTATAGTAGGGTATTGTCGAAGTTGAAGTAGTGGAGGTTGTAGTTGAGGTGGTGGATGTTGTTGAGGTGGAAGTGGTTGTGGACTGAAGCCCATTTAGGCTGATTATAACAATTCCCGATCCGCCGTTTCCGCCTCCATTATCTGCAGCCCCTCCGCCCCCGCCGCCTCCGGTGTTTGGAGTCGCCGAGGAACCAGGGCCATATCCGCCTCCGTTTCCGCCACCGCCAATCCCGCCCTGCCCGATTACTTCACATCCGCAGCCTCCACTTTCACCACCTCCACCGCCGCCAGCATAATAAGTGAGAGTTCCGGAAATACTGCTTGGAAGGCCTGCACCACCAGGGCCGCCATAGTGCACAGGACCATAGTAACCTAAGCCACCTACTGCTCCAGCCCCTCCGCCCCCGCCACCAGTTCTCAGATCCCCACTTGCTCCACCGCCATTTCCCTGCCCTGCGGTTCCTGCGCATGCGCCATCCCAATTTGAAGCGCCACCTCCCGAACCGCCTGACGAGCAAACAGCTCCAGGGCCTCCGCTTCCGCCACCTCCGCCTAGAGCAACTAGAGTACCAAATGAGCTGCTTGATCCAGACATGCCGGCTGAAGGGTTGGGCTCTCCTGCACCCCCTGCGCCCACCGTAACTGAATAGGTATTAGGATTTATCGTGAACGCCCCAGCATAGACGAATCCGCCTGCACCTCCCCCTCCGGCTGCGGATGTGCCGCCGCCTCCTCCTCCTCCGCCCACTACGAGCACTGAAGCGCTGCAGCTAGAGCCGGAATAGGTGAAGGTCCCGCTCGAAGTAAAGGTGTGTATCTCATTTCCGCTCGAATAAGTAACTGTACCGCCTGTCGCAGAGCCCCCAAAAGTGCCAGAACAAAGCACTGTGGTTGTGGTCGAAGTTGTGGAGGTGCTTGTGGTTGATGAGCTAGTTGAGGTGAACGAGCCAGTCTCAGTTATCGGATTGTTTAGTGTGATCAAAGGTGCAGTGTTTGATCCGGTGTAGCTGCCAGACCCGCTCCCTGTCCATCCGTTGAACGCGTATCCTGCTGATGGCGTCTCTCCAAGGGTTGCACTGTTGCCTGAGTTGTACCATCCGCTTGGAGGAGTCACACTCCCTCCGATTCCTGGAGAGGCGGAGGTTGTAAGATAGTACTGGGTTAGGTAATTGCCACTGAGCGTGCAGTTTGCGACTCCGGAGAGTGTTCCGGACTGGGTCGTTGCACCGCAGCCAGAGACTGAGTTAAACAGGTACTGTACTCCTGCGGCACCTGCAATGGTCGTCTGGAAGGAGTAAGAATGGGAAGTGCCCTGACCATAGCAGAGCTGCCTTGGGAAAGAGGAGTATCCTACCCCATCAACTGTAAGTGCGTTGGAGGTTGAGCCGAAAAGGCCGGGAACTGAAATTGTAAAGCACACGGGAGGGGTGAAAGCGATTATCGCATTTGCAACTGTGTTTGCAAACGAGGCGGTTACAAACACATTTCCGGACATGGAGCTTGAAATGTAGGAGGCCGCATTTCCAGATCCATCGGTCGTTATTACAAGAGGCGCAACTGGCGCACTAATTGAGTTTGAGGTGAAGTTGACCGTCGCGCCTGATAAAGGAGTACCAAGCAGCCTCACGGTTGCGGTCAGTTTGTCAAGGGAAGATGAGAGCGCGACCTGCGATGTGTTTTGAGGGGTAAGTGTAATTGTTATTGTCGTCGGAGAAAGAAGAGGTGAGGAATGGGTGTTGAAAGAGCCAAGGTAGCTCTGCCTTGCATTATTTTGGCACTGCACAACGCTTCCGCCCGGGCAGGGCGTGTAGCTGAATATGAAGCGCCCCGAGGCAAGAGCGCCCTGCGAGAGCGCAGGTGTTATCGTGGTGTTGCATATGACTGCCCCTCCGGGAAGTATGAAGTTTGGCACGCATGCTCCCTGGATCGGAGCAGTCCCGCTTAGATTAAGAATTATCTTTGGGTTGATTATGGGATAAGGATTTGAGTTTGTTAGAAGCATTGCCATCTTCGAAAGTGTCGCAGATGAGCCAAGGATTAAGTCCTGGCAGTAGACTCCGGAAGTGAAGGTGCAGCTTGATGGGGCAATTGCCGATGGGGCAAAAATAAAGAGGTACAGGGACGCGACCACAATTACGGCAATCAAGAATGCCCAGCCGTAGGTTAGAAGGTACTCTGTTGCAGACTGTAACCTGAACTTAATTCCTACCATGAGGAACCTTTTCCATAAAAGCTTAAATCACTTTTCTTAAGCCCCAACTGAAAAACTAAATATGTAGGACGCTTAATAGCGCTATGAAGCTCTCCGAACTAAAGGGGCTTGTTCCAAACGAGCTGCTTGAATCAGTTTTGGAAAGGGGAATAAAGGAGCTAACTCCACCACAAGCACTTGCAATTGAGGGTGGGCTTGCAAAGGGAGCAAATCTTGTGATAGCCTCGCCAACCGCGAGCGGAAAGACGCTGATTGCTGAGATGGCAATTCTTCGGTCTGTGATCGGAAAGGGAAAGAAGGCAATCTACGTTGCGCCGATGAGGGCGCTAGTCAGTGAGAAGTATGAGGAGTTCAAGGCGGCCTATCCTTATCTTAAAATTGCAATGTCAATTGGTGACCTTGACTCGCTGGACCCATGGCTTTCCAAGTATGATATTGTCTTTGCCTCAACAGAGAAGCTAGACAGCCTGATCAGGCACGGGCTTAACTGGCTGGAGGGCGTGGGGTGCATAGTCTTTGACGAGGTACACATGATCGGAGAGTCGGGAAGGGGACCCACGCTTGAGATTCTAATAACAAAATTAAAGCGCCTTTGCAAGGAGACGCAGTTTGTCGCGCTTAGCGCAACGATTGGGAACGCGGATGAGATCGCAAAGTGGCTGGGAGCGAGCCTAGTTGAGAGCGAGTACCGCCCCATCAAGCTCGAGAAGGGGATAGCACTTGAGGAGAAGGCGTACTATCGCGACATGGAGGAGAGCCTCGCGGGGAGCAGCAAGCTAACCGAGATTAGAATAGTAGAGGACACGCTTGCAAAGGGCAAGCAGATAATAATATTTTATTCCACCAAGCGAAACGCAGAGGCGGGCGCTGAGAAGATGCAGAGGGTTGTGAAGGAGCACCTAAAACAGATTGAAAAAGAGAGACTCGGAGAGGTGAGCAAGAAGGTGCTAAACTCTCTTAGCAAGCCAACCGCGCAGTGCGAGAAGCTATCCAGGACAATCGAGAATGGCGCAGCGTTCCATCACAGCGGCCTTGTGAATAATCAGAGAAAGGAGGTCGAGAACGCGTTCAAGAACAATCTGATAAAGGTCGTCTGTTCGACGACAACTCTGGGGCTTGGTGTTAACCTACCCGCGCACACGGTCCTAGTTCGAGACACAAGCAGGTACGGCGACTCGGGGCCCGAGAAGATAAGCGTAAACGAGGTGACGCAGCTCTTTGGAAGGGCGGGGAGGCCAAAGTACGACACTGAAGGGAGGGCACTTCTGATTGCGAGGGTGAGGGGAGAGATTCGCGACCTCTACGAAAGATACATTGACGCGGAGCTAGAGCCTATTGACTCAAGCCTTGGAATGCTGCCCGTTCTTAGGACCCACGTGCTTGCGTTCATCGCAACCGAGTTCCTAAGGAGCGAGGGGTCGATAGCAAACTTCTTCTCCGAGACCTTCTACGGCTACCAGTACTCCTCCAGCATGGTCCTAATAAACCGAAACATCCGCAAGGTGCTAGACGAGCTTGCTGGATGGGGATTCATCGAGAAAAAGGGTAGCAACTTTGCGGCGACGCGGCTTGGCGCAAGGGTTAGCGAGCTCTACATCGACCCTCTCTCCGCCAAGAAGATAATGAACATGCTGCTCAAGGAGCGAGACGAGATCGGGAGCCTTTTCATGATCGCAAACACGATCGAGATGAAGCCGCACATGAAGGTGACGCAGGAGGCAGAGGAAAAATTCGTCTACTACAGTGGACTTCTTGCCTCAAACATCGAGGGGGATGAGATTGAGGACTTTTATTTCTCACCTGAAAAGCCGTTTAGCACCGCGATGATGATCAAGGACTGGATAGATGAGAAGGGCGAGCCAGAGCTTGTTAAAAAATACGGCACGACCCCGGGCGCGGTGTTCACAAAGATGACAAAAGCAGACTGGATGCTCTACTCCGCTGCTGAGATTGCAAAGATAATGAGGATAAGCGCGATTGATCTAATCGAGCTAAGGGTTCGCGTTAGGTATGGGATTAAAAAAGAGCTGCTTGATCTTGTCCAGCTAGAGCAGGTCGGACGTGTTAGGGCAAGAATACTTCACGCAAACGGAATAAAGCGGGTCGCAGATCTTCGTGCACCGGGTATGGACAAGACTTTGGAGAGGCTCTTTGGAACTGAGATTGCAAGAAAAATAATGCTTCAGGTAAGGTTTGAGTGATTTAAAGATTGTCCCTCTTAATTTTATATTTTGAAAAAGGCATAAACAAAATGCTTTAGAGCATTGAGGACAAAATCACACAGGTGCATAATAGGTGCTACTCACCCTAGCAGGAGTGTTTCCCCCAACGCAGTATATGTAACCGCCATTTGAAATACAACTAGAGGTCTGAATGTTCAAAGGATATCCGGTTGTTGAAGACCAAGGAGTAAGTGCGGAGGAAACGAGATGTGAATAATAGATGTTGTTTAGAAGGTTGCTTCCATTGCTGCCCGCTATGCAGTAGATGTAGCCTGAAATTGTCACACATAACTCGGTGTCTATACCCGCGGGATAAGAGGATACTGCTGTCCATGAACCTATTCCTGAAGAGGAAATTGGAGCAGTATATACTTCCGAATGTATTCCAACTCCACCTTCATAGCCACCCACGCAGACAACATTTGAACCTATGACAACACAGCTAAGTTGATCGAGAGAAATTGGATAAGATGTTGTTTGAGTCCAGGCTCCAATTCCGCTACCCGATATAGGCGCGTAATAGGCCGCAGGATAGACAGCGCCTAAATTGTTGTAGTTAGTAACACAGTACACATAGCTTGAGGAGGTAAAACAACTTGAATACATTATGTTGCTTGGATAGCTTGTTGTTGCAGTCCAAGCTCCAACACCAGCGGAGGAGACTGTGGCATAGTAAGTATTCTGGAGTATGGTTCCAAAAAGATTCTCACCTCCAATACAATAAAGATAGCCAGAACTTGTGACACATTGGCTGAGAGCCAAATTAAATGGATAGGAGGTAGTTGCGGTCCAGGCGCCTATTCCATTTGATGATATTGGAGCATAATAAACATCAGCTCTTATGTTTGCAGGCCCGATTCCCCCAACGCAGTAGATGTAGCCTCCCGAGGTGGTGCAGCTGGTTCCTGCAATGACCTCGGGGTAGGAGATAGTTGAGTTCCAAGAGGAGATTGCGGCATTGAAGCTTGATGCGCTTCCAATCCCTCCAAGGGAAAGGGTCACATTTCCTGCGGTTGTGACTTTTGAGGTTACCACCGCAAATCTATCCAGTACTCCTGATTGAGTCGGAGTTGAATAGGTAAGCCATAGATAGCCCTTGAAGGGAGTGCCGAATTTGCTAGATGTTAAAGGGCAGCTAAACTGCAAAACAGTTGTGGCGCCCGAGGCCATCTGGATATTGACGCTCTGCATTGTGGGGGCTGTCGCATTTGGGCTGCAGCCAAGCGCAGTTATTGAAATGGTGCTGATTCCTATCTCTCCAAACTTCACGCCCAGATAACCGGTAGTGTTCAGGATTGGGGTTTGACAAAGGAAGCCTGTTGTTGAAAGGCAAGCGGAGGCAAGAGAGTTTGTAGAGGTGCCAAATATCCCTAGCTGATAAAGCGCTCCAAGCACAACCGCAATGACAAGGATTGCCCATCCGTAGGTCATCAGGTACTCCATTGCACTTTGAAGCTTTGCCATTAAATCAAACTATTGAAATATGTAAAATTACGGCCAGGTCCTTGTTACTATCTGGCCAGATGACGAAGTGGACCCGCCACTGCATCCATTTCCTGCAGTGCGAGAAGTTGTGGTGGAGCCGTGTCCGCCGCATGCGCCAGCGTATCCGGAATATCCTGCACTGCCGCTCCAAGTGCAGCCATAGTAAACGTTAGGATCAGCCCCTCCTCCTGCACCACCGCCGCCTCCTCCGTTGCTGCCGCCAACGCCGCCGGCTGCTGATCCCACGTATCCTCCTGCGTTATTGCAGTAGAAAGTTGTAGGGGCATAGTAACCTCCTGCACCGCCGCTCCCTGCATTCACTGCAATATTGCCCTGTGTTAGCGCAGTCGAGTATGCGAGAAGCACTGTTCCGCCGCTGCCTCCTGCGCCGCCTCCGCCTCCGCCGCCCCAACCTGCGTAGTTAAACGAGCCTATCACGTGGCTGGCCCCTGCGTCCCATCCTTTTTGCCCATTGCTTCCGCTTGCATTTATCAGGCCTGAATTTATTATGTTTCCGGCATAAATCTCAATTATCCCTCCTCCAGCGCCACCGCTGCCTCCCCATCCCCCGGCGCCATTGCTGTAGGGATCAGCTGTGGGTCCCCCAGCGCCTCCGCTCCCGCCGCCTGCGCCGCCAGATAAAGCAACATTTAGGTACTTGCTAGTTCTTGAAGCTCCTGCTGAGCCTGATACTCCTGCAACTGAGCTTCCTGCGCCCCCGCCTCCCCCTGAAAAGCTGTCCGTAACAACAC
The DNA here is from genome assembly GCA_028867145.1 of Microcaldota archaeon. Classification (GTDB taxonomy): domain Archaea; phylum Micrarchaeota; class Micrarchaeia; order Micrarchaeales; family CABMGC01; genus JAGWGI01. The sequence goes on from JAGWGX010000006.1 coordinate 27,916, forward strand.
CCGAATTTGTGAAGGTTTTATTTGCCTGCATATAATGCCCGTTTTCATCCACGGTTACTCCCGAATTTATGGTTATCGACCCGGATGCGACCACATTGCAGGTCAATTTCACAGGGACCGAGTAGCTCACATCTCCGACATAGCTGCCGCAGTCCGGATTTGACGAGCTTGTCGTGGTTGTGGTTGACGCAACCCCAATTACCGCTATCCCCATTCCGCCTTGGGACCATTGAACCATCGCATTAGCGCCATTTTGGTGCGTGTAGACCAGGGAGTATGCATCTGCATACTGAGCCTGGGTTGGATAGCTATCAAGCGCAGTAAGCCCAGTCCAGATTGGTTGCCATGCGGAACTTAGGTGGCATGTGCTGCCCATTCCAATAAGTAGATCGTTTGGGATGCTTGTGGAGTACGTTGTTCGCACTTCGTATCCCGGATAATCTGGTGTACCCGAATCGGATCTTGTGGCCACGGATGGCAGGGAAACGTTGGGGTCAAAAACCTTCCCGTTCGTTACACCAAGAACAAATAGCGCATCGTAGTAGCCTCCTGAGCCAGCAAATGTCGTGCTAACCGCGTCATTGCTGACCGCGCGCCCGGGCAGGGCGTAATAGACCCATTCTGCGGAGCATGCCCCAGGAAGAGTGGTGTACTCAAGAGTCCAGGTCAGGCCAGCCGTGTCTGAGAAGCTGTTAGGCCCCGAGCCACAACCAGCATTACAAAAAGCGAGCGCCACGAGCATATCATTTGGATTTGAGGTGGTGAACGTAGGGGAGGTGACAGTGCCTGATGTCGAATAGCCGGCAACATGGAAATCAAGTGATACGGGGGCTATCGTACTCGTAGTTGAGGTAGAGGTAGTGGTGGAGGAAGTGGTGGTGGAGGTCGAGGAAGTGGAAGATGTAGAGGTTGTGCTTGTCGTTGATGTAGAAGTTGTTGAGGTGGTGGAGGTAGAGGTGGACGTAAATGCTCCCGTCTCAGTTATCGGGTTGTTTAGCGTTACCGATGGAGAGGTTGATGCCCCAGTGTAGCTGCCAGAACCAGTCCCGGTAAATCCGTTGAAAGCATATCCCGCGCTTGGAGTCTCACCAAGAGTTGCGCCGCTGCCAGCATTGTACCATCCGCTAACCGGAGTCAGACTTCCTCCAATTCCAGGAGAGGCAGATGTTGTCAGGAAATACTGCGTTATATAGTTTCCGTTGAGCGTGCAGTTTGCGACTCCGGATAATGTTCCGGACTGTGTTGTTGCCCCGCATCCGGAGACAAAGTTAAACAGGTACTGTATCCCGGCGGCGCCCGCAACAGTCGTTGCAAATGAGTACGAATGAGATGTTCCCTGCCCATAGCAGAGTTGTTGCGGGAAGGATGAATACCCGACCCCATCGACTGTCACCGCATTTGACGAGGCACCCGAAAGAGATGAAATCGAAATGGTGTAGCAAACTGGTGGCGTGAAGCTAATTATCGCATTTGCTATTTGGTTTGCAAAAGATGCTGTCACAAGCACGTTTCCAGAAACGGAGCTTGAGATATAGGAGACTGCATTTCCTGATCCGTCTGTAGTTGTTATGAGTGGATTGAGAGGGGCATTTACAGAGTTGGAAGTGAAGTTTACTGTTGCTCCGGAGAGTGGAGTACCAAGAAGCCTCACGTTTGCAGTAAGTTTGTCAAGGGAGGCTGAGAGCGCGACTTGAGAGGTGTTTTGGGGAGTTAAGGTAATGGTTATTGTTGTTGGGGAAAGAAGCGGAGATGCATGCGTGTTGAAAGAGCCAAGATAGCTTTGCCTTGCATTGTTCTGGCACTGCGAGACGCTGCCTCCAGGGCATGGGGTGTAGCTGAAGATGAATTTCCCGGAGGCAAGAGCACCTTGTGAGATTGTAGGGGTTATTGTCGCATTGCAAATTATTGCGCCACCAGGAAGGACAAAGTTTGGAATGCATGTTCCTGAAATTGAGGACATCCCACTCAGATTAAGCGTTATCCTTGGATTGATTATCGGATATGGATTTGAGTTTGTGAGGAGCATGGCCATTTTTGAGAGCATTGAGGAGGAACCCAGAATCAGATCCTGGCAGAAAACCCCTGAGGTAAAGGCGCAGGTTGAAGGGCTCAGCGTTGATGGTGCAAAGACAAACAGATAAAGAGACGCAACCACGATTACCGCGATCAAGAACGCCCATCCGTAGGTAAGAAGGTACTCCGTTGCTGACTGGATTTTTATTTTCGAGGTGCCCACAGATTGCTATTGAGGAGAGGGGATTTAAATCCCTTTTCCTTATTGAGACAAAAATGTTTTCGGCATGGCCCAAAACTATCGTTTTTGGGCCGAAAATGGGTATTTTCCGTCAAGGCACAGAGGGAAAGTCTTTAAATAATTTACTTTTCATATTGTAGTGACCGTTTTAGCGGCGACCGTGAACAAAATGGGAATTTTTGACAAACTAGGACAAGCATTTGGAGTTTCTAAGGAGCTCAGCATAGAGGAATACATGGGATCAGCAGAGATGGAGAACGTTGACATACTCAACGAGCCAGCCGACATGTACATAAAGCCGGTTTCGATAACAAGCGAGGCGGACGTGAAGCTAATTCAGGACGAGCTAGCAAAGAAGAACATCATCCTACTAAACATCGATGAGATCAACAAGAGACCAAACACAAGGAACACGATCGTCACAAACCTTAAGGCGTACATCACAAAGATCAATGGGGACATTGCCCAGATCGATGAGTCGAGGATAATCCTCACGCCTACAAAGGTAAAGATAATCAAGAAAAGAAAGGCCTCAAAGGAGTAATCACTCCTTTAGGGCGGTAATTAGCGCATGCACCTCACGAAGCGTGGGCTGTGCAAGCGCTATGATTCTTCTGAAAGTTGTCTTCACGGTTTTCCTGTTTCTAATTCTTTTCTTTTCAATTACCCTATCGAAGACCTTGAAGAGCGCCTCGACCTCATTCTTGTTTGGGCGGTTCTGGTCATCTAGCGCAAAGTTCTGGCTTAGCTTTTTGTCAGTTAAAACGTAGAGCATTATCCCAAGGGCGTGAGAGACATTTAGCACTGGATACTCCGGATTTGTTGAGATGAAGGTCAAAAAGTCGCACATCTCCATCTCCTCCTTGGAGAGACCTGTGTCGTCCCTTCCGATTGCAAGCGCAACCTTTGTTCTCTTCCCTGCGATTTTTTTGAGTTGTGATACGAGCTGGTCAGGAAGATAGACCTTTCTGAAATCAGATTTTGCCTTTAACATAACGCCAGTTGTTCCCACCACTATGTCACAATCCTTAACCGCGCTCCTAAAATCCGGATATATTTTTGCTCCCTCGATTAACTCGTGAGCGTGTTTTGAGTACATTATCGCGTCCTTCCCGTTCAATTTTGCGCGCGGCTTTACGATGTGGAGTTGCCTTATACCGAAGTTCTTTGATACCCTTGCGATGTACCCAAGGTTATTTTGGTACTTAGGCGAGACGATTACAACTTTCAAAATCATTATATCATCGAGAAGGCAAAGATCGCAAGCGAGTTGAGCAGGACGTGCGCAATGATGGATGGATAGAGGGACTTGCTCTTCTTGAAGACATATCCTGCGATTATTCCAAATATTATCGCCGCGATTATTTCAATCCCAAATGTGGAGTCGTAGCTTGAGTGGAGCAATCCAAAGAAGATTGCGCTTAGCACTATCCCAAATCGCGGCACCAAAACTCCCCTAAAGAAGATTTCCTCATTTACAGGTGCAATTATTGCAGTGAAAACATAGAACCATATCGGCGCCGACTGAAGCAGCAAATTCACATTCGTGTTTATCGTAACATTTGTTATTGTGCTTACAAGATTTACCATTAGCTCAAGCACAAAGAGTGCAAAGAAGATGAGAATCCCAAGGAATACGAACTTAATTGATAATTTGTCCCTGCTAAGACCAAGTTGATCTAGGATTTGTGAGATGTTCATTCCCTTGTTTGACAAGTAGGAGAGTCCCACCAGTGGGAAGAAAAATGATAGTCCCGCGGTCAGATAGAAATTTGCCGTGTTTATGTCAACTTTGCCACTTTGGTAGAGTTCGTAGAGAATCAGCATTGATGCAACTACTAGCAGTAGTGCAGTGTAGAAAAAGTGGCCGACCTGGCCAGATGCCTTCTTACTTCTTGTGCGCAGAGTGATCAACCTTCGGGGTCGCGCTCTTTAGCTCAGTGTAGCCGCACTTTCCGCAGGCGTTTCTGTTTGCGTGCTCGCCCATCCTTGAGCCGCACTTAGGGCAGGACTTTCCAGGCTTGTATGGCGCTGGCGCCTTCTTTGCCTTTTTTGGAGCCTCCTTTGGTGCTGCTTCTTTTTTTGCGTCTGCCATTTTAATCACTAATTATTATGCTGGTGCAGCCTCTGCTGCCTTCGCGCCCTTTGCCGCCTTCTTTGCTACCCTCGCCGCAAGGTGCTTCTTCTCAACATTCATTGCCTCCTTTGTCGAGTAGGTGTGGACTAGTATCTCGCTCTCTGTGCTTCCGTAGATCGGGTTTATGTTCACGACCACAGTCAGGTCAGGGCTCAGATTTAGCTTCTTGCAAATCTGCTCCTTTGCCTCCTCGACTGTCGGGGTCTTGCCCTTGTGAGACATCTTGAATGATATCTCCTTTCTGCCAAGCAGCTTGTTCTCGCTCTCTGTCCCTAGTTTCAAATCCATATTAAACACCGCCGACGATTCTTGTCATCGCCTTCTTGCTCATTGCCTCTATAACCTCAATCTCAACCCCTGCCTTAACCTGGCCCCTTAGCTCGACTGGAATCTCAAGATCGTACGTCTCATATGATTCCATGTCCATTAGCTGCGCGTTGTTTCCCGAAACGGAGACAACCTGCGCCTTTGTCTTTGCAATAACCGGAGCCTCCACGTCAGAGTGGCTTGGCTTTAGAAGCGTCTTCTTTGAACCGTCAAACATCCCGATTGCAGTGATCCTCACCTTTGCCGACCCGTGCTTTCCAGGGGCAGAGGTCTCGATGTCGACCACCTTGCACGGTATCCCATCAATAAGTATAAACCTCCCTGACTTTAGGTCACCAACTGAAACATGCATTATTTCGTCTGCCATAATCTCATCCTTAGTAAAAGCATATTTACTTGTGCATAAAGAGTTTTTATACCTTTAGTTGGCACACAGCTCTATTTGCATAACCTTAGTTACATCCGTAATTCAATGGAAAACGTTATCGCAGTTATTTTAGTTAATCATAAAAAAACAATTATCAGTTAAGGCGTTCCGTTGCCTAATGCATTGAATGAGATTATCACAATTCCAGAGCCTCCTGCCGCACCTGAGGTTGAGGGGCCACCGCCTCCTCCTCCGCCAGTATTGGGCGTTCCAGAAACGACAGCAGAATACGGGCTTGCGGAACCGCCTGCGCCCCCTCCGCCAGAGCCGCCGGCGCTAGGGCCGGAATAACTAGAGCCGCCTCCTCCTCCGCCGTAATATAATGAGCTTCCGGTGATGGAGCTAGAAAGGCCACTTCCACCGTTTCCCCCGCGATCGATCGCACCGTTTCCATTTGCTCCAACAGACCCCGCGCCTCCGCCACCGCCGCCTGCCCCTCCTCCTGGCGCTGCTCCGTTGCCGCCGTTGTTGCCCTGGCCCATAGTTCCAGATCCGGGACCAATGGCTTGAGTTCCTCCGCCGCCGGAGCCCCCATTTTGAGCGGGCCCGCTGTAGCCTCCGCTGCCCCCTCCTCCGCCGCCCAATGAGGTTATTGTGCTAAATGTACTATTGCCTCCAGATATTCCGTTATAGTCAGGGGATGCAGGACCCGGCGCGCCACCATTTCCAATCGTCACAGTATAGGTTCCAGGGGATACTGCAAAGTTGCCGAAATACTGGACGCCTCCGCCGCCTCCTCCGCCCGAATAACCATATCCTCCGCCTCCGCCGCCTCCTCCAACTACGAGTACAGCAACATTACCGCTGCCGCCAGTAGAGCTAAAGGTCCCGCTTGAAGTGAAAGTGCAGATATCGTTTCCAGCAACAACGGTGAGCGTACCGCCACAAGTTGCAGCAAATAGTGCTGGCCCTCCGGTACTTGGTCCTCCTCCAAGCACTGCGATGACGTTTCCTGTTGTCGAAACCTTTCCTGTGACAACGGCAATCCTATCTACAAGTCCGGACTGCGTCGGTGTGGTATACGTAAGCCAGAGGTATCCCTTGAATCCGGTTCCAATTGCATTTGAGCTTAGTGGACAACTGAATACAAGGATTGCAGTGGAACCTTGGACAAGCTTAAAATTAACCCCCTGTGTTGAAGTCGGCGCAGTTATATTTGTAGTGCATGCGGTGTTAGTTATGGTCAAAGAGCTAGTTCCGATAGCACCAAACTTTACCGCAAGCCACCCGGTTGTGTTCAGTATAGGATTCTGGCACAAAAAGCCTGAGGAGGCAAGACAGGAGGAAGAGAAGCCTAGCTGGTTGCTGTTGAATACGCCAAGCTGGTAGAGAGCACCAAGCACAACCGCAATAATCAGGATTGCCCATCCGTAGGTCATCAGGTATTCCATTGCGCTTTGAAGTTTTGTCATAAAAACCAATAGTTATGGGTATGTCGTACAATAGGAGGGATTTGGAGTTGCTAGAATATCTTGTGTTGTTGAAATCCATTGCCCAACACCAGGATTTAGTTGAGCGTAACGCGTCTGATAACCCTCAGAAGTGATGCAGTAAATATCACCGTTGTGGGTAATACACTCTGCACCAGAGACATAGCTGTCAGGATAAGAAGTAGTCGCTGTCCAAGTTCCTATGCCCGAAGCTGAAATGGGTGCATAATAGACCAAAGAAGGCGAAGCCCCGCCACTTGGGGAGATGCAGTAGATGTAACTCGAATATGCAGCACAAGAACCACCACTTAAGCTCACTGGTGAGGAAGTTGTTGAACTCCATGTACCTATGCCAGAGCTTGAAATTGGCGCATAGTAACTGTTAAGAGTCGTGTATGGTCTGCTGATGGTGTCGCCACCCACGCAGTATATGTAGCCATTGTAGACAAGGCATTTAATTTGCACAGCTGGTATGGGGTAGGAAGTTGTAGTTCCCCATGAACCTACACCTGAAGCAGAAACAGGAGCATAATATACGTTAGTCGTATCTGATGCACCACTATTACTTCCAGCAATACAGTAGATATATCCATTAGATGATACGCAAGAATTACCTTGTATGCCTGTAGGATAGGGAGTTGTTGTCGTCCAAGTTCCTATGCCCGTGGCTGAAAGTGGTGCATAGTAGACAAAAGGTGTATCGGTATTACCATTTCCATAAGCATTACCATATCCTCCAACGCAGTAGATGTAATTATTGTATGAAGCACATATTGTTGGGGGCGATTCAAGCAGCTGAGGATATGTAGAGGTGGAATAATTCCATCCTCCTATACCCGAGTTTGAGATTTGAGCATATGAGTTGGCATTGTTGTTCCAGACGCTAACGCAGTAGACATATGCTATAGTTGTGGAGGTTGAAGTCGAGGTTGAGGTGGTGCTGGTCGTTGAGGTGGAAGTTGAAGAGGTAGAAGTTGTTGAGGTGGAGGAGGTTGTGGTTGTAGAGGTCGTGGTTGAGGTAAATGAACCCGTCTCGGTTATCGGGCTGTTTAGCGTAATTGCAGGTGAGGCCGAAGAACCACTGTAGCTGCCTGTCCCAGTCCCTGTCCATCCATTGAACGCGTATCCGGCACTTGGTGTCTCACCAAGAGTTGCGCTGTTTCCTGAATTATACCATCCGCTTGGCGGGGTTACCGCTCCCCCGATTCCCGGCGAGGCTGAAGTTGTAAGATAGTATTGTGTTATGTAGTTCCCGTTGAGGGTGCAGTTTGCAACCCCCGAGAGGATTCCAGACTGGGTTGTTGCGCCGCAGCCTGAGACGGAGTTAAACAGGTACTGTATTCCCGTACCACCAGCAACCGTCGTCTGGAAGGAGTAAGAATGCGAGGTTCCTTTTCCGTAGCAGAGTTGCTGCGGGAATGAGGAGTATCCTACGCCGTCAATGGTGAGCGCGTTTGAGGTTGCGCCCGAAAGGCCGGGAACCGAAATTGTGAAGCACACAGGAGCGGTGAAGCTGATTATTGAATTTGCTATCTGGTTTGCAAAAGAGGCACTGATAAGGACGTTTCCAGTTGCGGAGCTTGAAATGTATGAGGACGCATTCCCTAATCCGTCCGTGGTGGTGACAAGCGGATTGATTGGGGCATTAATTGAGTTTGAGGTGAAGTTCACCGTTGCGCCGGAAAGGGGCGTGCCCAAGAGCCTCACGTTTGCGGTGAGTTTGTCAAGCGAGGATGAAATGGCAACTTGTGAAGTATTTTGGGGAGTTAGAGTTATTGAGATTGTTGTTTGGGAAAGTAGTGGCGAGGCATGTGTGTTGAACGAGCCGGTGTAGCTCTGCTTTGGATTTGACTGGCACTGTATGACATTTCCACCAGGGCAGGGTGTATAACTTAGGATGAACCTGCCCGATGCAAGAGCGCTCTGAGAGATCGCAGGTATTATTGTCGCGTTGCAGATTATCGCGCCTCCGGGAAGGATGAAGTTTGGGATGCATGTTCCCAATATTGGCGCAACCCCAGTCAGGTTAAGGGTCATTTTCGGATTTAGTATTGGATAGGGGTTTGAATTTGTGAGGAGCATTGCCATCTTTGAAAGAGTCGATGAGGAGCCAAGAACCAGGTCCTGGCAGTACACCCCTGAAGTGAATGTGCAGGTGGAAGCGGTAAGGGTCGATGGAGCAAAGACAAAGAGGTAGAGGGATGCCGCTGCAATTGCTATGATCAAAAATGCCCAGCCGTAGGTGAGAAGGTACTCCGTGGCGGACTGTATCTTAATTTGGGAATTTCCCATAAGTTGGTATTAAGAAGCCAAGACTTAAATAACTTTTTAAAGGCAAAGCTGGAGGGATAGAAAAATAAAAGAAAAAGAAATGGAGAATTAGAAGTTCTCCAAAGAGTCTGTCTGAAGCATTGAAGGTCCTTGCTTTATCTTGTTCTCAAAGAACTTCGCCTTTACGCCAGTAATGCAGGACATGACTCTGACGGTGTCACCCATCTCTGGGGCGAGCCTCGCTCCGAAGATGACGTTCGCATCATCCGCAAGTCCCTCTGTGACTCCGTTTCCAATCTTTGTAGCATCGCTAATCGATAGGCTTGTTCCTCCTGATACGTGAACGAATCCTCCCTTTGCGCCCTCATAGTCGACTGTGAGCAATGGGTGTGCCCTTGTGTCCTTAATTGCCCTCTCCACTCTGTCGGCCCCTGAGCCTGTTCCAACGCTGATGACCGCCGTTCCTGTCCTGCTGACCACCGTCCTTAGGTCCGCAAAGTCTAGGTTGATTAGGCTTGGAATCATTATCGCATCAGAGATTCCCTTAACCGCGTGAAGCGTCACGTTATCAACTACCTCAAATGCCTTCTCGATCTGAAGGTTTGGAGCATACTTGAGCAGCAGGTCGTTTTCTATGACGATTGTGGTATCTGCGTGCTTGTTTAGCTGCTCGATTCCCCAGACTGCCTTCTGGGCTCTTGACCTTTCAAGTGCGAATGGGAATGTGACTGTTGCGATGACCGTTGCGCCTCCCTCCTTAGCAATCCTTGCGACTCCTGGGGCGGAACCCGTTCCTGTTCCTCCTCCCATTCCTCCGCAGACAAAGACTAGGTCGTAGCCCTCAACGAGCTTCTCGATCTCCGCCTTGTCCATCTCTACGCACTTTGCGGCAACCTCAGGATATCCTCCTGCCCCAAGTCCCTGGGTGATTGCCTTGCCTAGAAGGTGCTTTTTGTGAGCGTGAACAATGTTCAAGTGGTTTGAATCAGTGTTAATAGCAATTGTGTCAGCGCTGGTTATCCCAGAGTTGTACAATCTGTTGACAAGGTTGCATCCCTGTCCTCCTAATCCGACAACTGCGATTCTCGGTGAGAATGAGTTGTAATCTATCTGGTTTTCAAAGGTCGCCATTTTTATCCCATTTTTACTATTTTTTAGCACATCTGCAAGCAGTTTTTCCGTGACGACGGGTTCTCGGCCGACGCCACCTGCTTGCCTATGCACTCCCATGCCTGTAAAAGAAAAAAATAAAAGAAAAAATTAAACTGTTTCTATATCATCTCAATGCCGCTATATGAGGTGCTCTTTTCCTTGTCCATCATATGTCCGACAATGCTAGATCCGCTAACTCCGGTCACGATCGCAACTATCTCTAGCTGTCCCTCGTATCCTGGAATGAGCCT
>JAGWGX010000007.1 GCA_028867145.1 Microcaldota archaeon
CACGTCGCCGCGCTCAAGGCGCGTCTCAACAAACTTTGCGATGATGATTCCCTTGTACGGGGAGTTCAAATCGACGGAGTAGCTATTCAGCCTTGCCTCCTCTACAATTCCGATGACAATGTCTCCCCTAATCGGATACCAAAGTCCCTCTAGTGCAACCAGGGAGCTTCTCTCCTCGTTGTATATACCCAACACTGTCGAGTATGTTTTCTCGTCTTCTATTATTGCGTTCTCTATTCGGAGTGGCGTTTGCGCCAACAACTCTCCGGGAACTACTATTCTGCTCATTTATACACCTATAATCTTCGCTGTTGCACTTCCGTGCGTGAAAGAGTTCAATTTGTCCATGAACTCTGCCTGCAATCCTGCAGGGAACTCAATTGTGGCCGACAGGGCACCGTTTGGCAGCCAGGTCTCGCTCTTGAGGCCGTACTGCTTTAGCAGCCCGTAGCACCTATTCGCAGATTCCGCTGGAATTGTGACCTCCATCTTCGCCACCGCGAACTTGATGGGGATGATCATGTTGATCTTCTTTAGTATCGGATCTATCTGCTCCTGCGCATTCTTGAAAGGGTCGATTGTGACCTTTCCCTGCTCCATCGCGTTCTCAATTCTCTGAGCCGGATGAGGGGCGTTTGTCCTTGGGTCAATCGCGTTCCTTGCAATTATCTGGATTATCTGCTTTCTCTTCTCCTCGAGCAGCTTGTTTCGCTGCTCTGTTGTGATAGGAACGTTTCCGTTCTTTAGTATCTTCTCGACGACCTTTGACATCTCGGTTGTCTGGAAAGCCTTCTTTAGCTTCTCCTCTGATGTTCGCTCGCCCTTGTTTGCGTCCTTGAATATCTCTTCGACTGTCAGGACCGACATCGGGTCTGTCCTCTTCCCAGTGATGTATTCGTAGGCTAGCTCGGAATCAATGAAGATCTCGAACTCCTCTCCATGGACGGAGTACTTGGCTATTACTGTCTTTGAAGACATAAATTTCACTGTAAGGCGACTCGAGAGCTAAAATTAAAGATACTTCGCAATCTCAGATTGCCCGAGCATCGTGTACTCCTCGGAGTCATAGATGTATCCTATGTCGATGTTCTCGGTTGAGAGCTTGCCCTCGTTCACCTTTTTGAGTATCTTGATGCCCAGGTCGATTCCGTCCTCGAGCTTCATATTATCCTTGTAATCCTTGACCAGAATGTCCGTTGCGATCTTCTTTCCGACTCCTATTGCGTCAGCCTTGTAACCAAGGAATGAGGCACCAGGCTCTATCTCGAAGAGTCGCGGCTTTGAGTCGATTCCACCAAGAAGCATTGAGACCGCGTATGGACGCATGCCCCCGTACATCGTTGCCTGCATCATGTAAGATGAGATGTCCTTTGCAAGAGCCTCCACCGACTTCGTCTCCGAAAAGAGCATCCTGTGATTTTGCGCATTCGACCTTGCGACGCCGACTAGGTGCAGCCCGTCCGAGACCATTCCGCTGTACGTGGTCCCGATATGCGAGTCAATTCGAAACACCTTTTGTATCGTCTCTGGAACTGCAAGAGGGTCGCTGATGTTCTTGTGCGCAATGAATAGAATTCCGTCTTTAATCACGAGGCCAATTGAGGTGGCGCCCTTTCTAACTGCCTCCTTTGCGTACTCAACCTGGAAGAGCCTTCCGTCAGGGTTGAACATGACTCCTCGGTCATAGGCTTGAACGTTTGGATACATAGTTACACCAACAATTAGAGAATTGTAAGAATACAGTAGAATATAGGTTAATTATAATTATATACTTTTGCTTGGCCCCCTTTGCAGGGGATATAGACGGAGTTTAGGGCTCCTGACGCCTTGGATTTGAGAGACGCTCGAGCTTCTCCTTGGCGTATTTGGCATAAGCAGATCCAATCTCGGTCAGAGTGTAGTATTTCTTCTTGTTTTGCTCAATTCTTTCAAGCCACCCTTGCCTAAAGGCTGCATCTAAAATCACCTCCATCTTTTTTATCTCCTCTGAGCTAATGACCCCTTCGAAAATTGCAGGCACTGTTGCCCAGTGGCCAATCTCATAAAGCTTTGAGAGTGCGGTTTTTGCGTAAGGATGTGTTGGCTCGGGGTCCTGGACCTTGATGTGCTTTGGCTTTGGGACCCCTTTCTCAAGTGCCATATGGTTACTACTCTACCTTCGCTCTTATAGTTTTTGATTTAAGGGCGCGGATTGTGCCCGAGGTTTTGAGGGTGTAGAATCCGATTTCCTGGTTGTTGAAGAGCTTGATGAAAGAGAATGCAAGCACTATTGCCTTTTCCGAGCCGCGCGAGACCCTAATTATGAACTTTGTCTCATCAGTTTGCTCAGCAAGGAATGGGTTTGCCTCAAGATAGTTTTTCTCCCCGATGAACTTTGCGATTTCAGATCTTAGCTGCGACCAGGCAACCTTGTCAGTAATGTCAAGAGGCCTTGAGGCCTCGATCATCACATACCTGCTCTTACGCTTCAAGATCATTTATCAGTTCACCAAGTGTTGTTGTCATCTTCTTTGCGGCGTGCTCCTCTATGCAGATCATCTTTGAGATCTCAAGCAGCTGCGCTGTAGAGAGGAAGTAGTGCTCGTTTGGGGCAAGCGAGATCATCGCCATGCCCACCTTTGCGCGATACCCTTCCCTGAAACTCTTCTTTAGCTTGTGCACTTTTGAGATTCGATCTCGCTGGCTGATCTCAAGATAGTAAGCATTGAAAACGAGCAGCTTCTCGTTCTCCTTTAGCTTGTTAATCGTCTTTGGGTCGATTTCCTCGCCGTTTGTGAGAAGTCCGATTGCGTTTGGAGACTTAATTAGGTTGTAGATTATGTTTGGATTGGTTGATGAAATCAGGAATGGATTCTTTGTCTGCTTTATGCTGTCAAGTATTTCAACATCCTCCCCGATGTTTAGCACCCTCTTGAAGCCCAGCCTCTTTGCAAGCTTTGGGTCCATTGGAATCTTGGAGTTTGTGAGGTCAAAGTACTGCATCAAATCATTGCTCCTTTGCCTCCTCCTTTCCCTCTGCCTCGCTCTCTTTGTAGAGTCCCTTCTCTACCGTCATCTTTATCTTGTCCGGGGAGTACGCGAGCTTGATTAATTTTGTGTGGCCCCTAATTCCCTTGCCCGACTCGTATGTGTTGATCAGCCCTTGCATCTCAAGATCTGAGATGTACTTCCTGTACCACCTTGATGACTTTGGCTCCTTGGAAAGCGAGCCTGATATCGAGGCGTACTTGTCGTAGACCTCGCCGCTGAAAAGATAGGTCTCGCTGTCCTGGTTTAGCTTCTTGTACCTGCTTCCTTGAAGGGTGAGCATTGCAATTGCGTAGATGACAAGCTTCTGGTGCTCGGGAAGCGTGCTCACAAGCTCATATGCAATCTCCTCCTCCGCGCTCTTTGAGGCCTCCTCAATCTCCTTGGTTGAAATCTTTGTAAGCTTCTTCTCCTCCGCAACTTCCGCGGCCCTTGATAGTATCTTTAGCGCGAATCTTGCGTCACCGCTCTCCCTTGCCGAGATTGCCGCAGCAAGATTTAGGGCGGAGGGCTCAACCATGTTTGCCTTGAGGCCAACCGCTGATCGCTGCTGAAGTATTGCGAGCAGCTCACTTGAGTTGTATGGCGGAAAGACAAGCTCTGTCTCGTAGAGCGTTGAGAGGCTCCTTGGATCAAGGTCCTCCTTGAATGATATTTTGTTTGAGACGCCAAGTATTGTTATTCCCCCGTTCTTTATGTCCGAGTTTGCCCTTGTCATAGTGTAGATCAAATCGTCTAGGTCCTTTACTATGTCAATCTCGTCAAGCACTACGATCAGGACCTTGCCGTCCTCCTCTATCCACGACATCAGCCTCTCGTAGATATCAACTAGCCCGTATCCCCTCTTTGCATATGTGGGAAGGTGGTCGGAGATTATCTTGCTTAGCACCCTGTACCTTGAGTTGTAGATCCTGCAGTTGATGTATGATATCTTTGCCTTGACTGTCGAGAGTTTTTTAACCTCATCAATCACGTACTTGACGCAGGAGGTCTTTCCTGTACCGGTCTTGCCATAGACAAAAAGATTCCTCCCCCTCTCCCCCTTGAGCGATGGGGTTAATGCCTTCACAATCAGTGAGATCTGCTTGTCACGAAAGAGAAGGTGGTCGGGCATAAAGTGAGGCGAGAGTGCATCTCTGTTCACAAATACGGCCGACTCCTTTAGGAGATCGGCAAAAGGCTCTGCCATCAAACCCCCGATTAGCTAAATGAATTTCTTTACAATATCTATAAATACTCCCTTAATGCGCTCATCTTCGAGGACAGGAACCTTTCCAAGATCGCTTAATTCTCCGATGTTCAAATCAAGGTTGACCATGCCTAGCATCTCGCATCCAAGCGCCTCTGAGACCTCTTTTGCGCCCTTTGGAACCCCGTTTGACATGTTCTCAATCACCCCAAGCAGTGCAAGCCCGAACTTCTTTGCCATGACCCCGGATTTGATGGTGTTGATTGCAGAGATGTGCTGCGGGGTCGTAACAAGCACAAATCCATCAAGTGGGATTAACTGCATTAACGTTAGCGGCGCATCGCTTGAGCCAGGAGGAAGGTCAATTATCAGATAGTCGAGTTCTCCCCACTTTGTGTCAACAAAAAACTCCTTGAGCATCTTTGTGAGCATCGGGCCTCTCCAGATAATCGGCTTTGATGTATCGGTGAAGAACATCGCGGTTGAGATTATCTTTACCCCGTTGACCTCCGCAGGCTGAAGAGGATAATCGCGCGCTGGAACATCCTTGTATCCTACAAAGTAGGTTATGTTTGGTGTGTCAATGTCCGCGTCAACGAGCCCAACCTTGTACCCCATCCCACTTAAAGTGTAGGCGATGTTCACAGCGGTCGTGGTCTTTCCGACTCCACCCTTGGCGCTGTAAACCCCTATCTTGTGCTTTATTCCCGAAAGGCTCTTCTTTAGCTCCTCGCGCTGCTTTATCACGGCAAGAAATGATGGGTCGATCTTCTTCAGGTCGGCGTTTTCCGGATTAAATTCTCCTTCCGCCATGCAATCACAAATAGACAATGCTAATGGGAGGAGAATGAATATAATTCATGCCCTCTTTGGCAGGCGCTGCTGCCAGGCCTCCTCAAATGCGGTGATGAAAAGTCGAATCTGGTCTGTGCCTTCCCGAGATTCCCAAAGGTCTTCTGAAGCTTCCCAGAGGGTGTTGACTATTGATACCTTGGTGAACCACTCATCTATCGGGATTTTGGCTGCGGTCTGGATCGCCGTTGCGCTTCTCTGAGCATGATCCATCTTTTTGATCAATTCAACGCTGAGCCCGTGGGGCAGCTTTCGAAACTTTGGCTGAAGCATCTTACCAAAAGTTGTATGGCGGGGCTGTTTATATGCCTATTCCATTTCTTTGTTGGGAGGCGATAATCGACGGATTAATCGAGAAAATTACAAAGCTTCTTATAATTATTCAATCAAATTCAGTTTGTTAAACACTAAGGTGAAATAATGAAAATAAGCGAGTTGAAAGCAGGAGCAACAAATGTCACAATAGAAGCGACAGTTGCGTCAAAGCAGGAGCCAAGAGAGGTCGTTACAAAGTATGGAAAGAGGCTTAACGTTGCAAACATAACCCTCAAGGATGATTCGGGAAGCATCGCAATGTCCCTATGGGGCAATGATGTCGAGGCGGTCAATGAGGGAGACGTGATAAAGGTCACAAACGGATATGTCAGTGAGTTCAGGGGTTCGCCACAGCTCTCATCTGGAAAGTTTGGGAAGATTGAGGTCATCTCAAAGGGAACAGGAAAGGCCGCGAAGTCTGAGGACGAGGCCAGCTTTGATGACATGGAGGAAGGAGAGATGTAATGGTCCTTTCGGAAGGAACATTAGCACCGGATTTTAAACTTGCAGGAACGGACAACAGGCCCCACTCCCTAAAGGAGTACAGGGGAAAGAAGGTTGTCCTTTATTTTTACCCAAAGGATGACACGCCAGGCTGCACCAAGGAGGCTTGCGCATTTCGCGACTCGCTTTCCCAAATCAAAAAGACCGACACAGAAGTTTTGGGCGTGAGCAGGGACGGTGTAGAATCTCACGAGAAGTTTGCAAGCAAGTACAATTTGAACTTCATGCTGCTTGCAGATACTGAGGAGAAGGTTTGCAAGGCGTATGGCGTGATAGGGAAGAAGAACCTTTACGGAGTGATATCGATTGGTCTAATAAGGTCAACATTCATAATAGACAAGAAGGGAAAAATCGCAAAGGTGTTCTCCCCAGTGCGCGTAGACGGCCACAAGGACAAGGTGCTTGAGGCACTGGAGCAGATTTGATATTGAAGTGATTTTATGGCAACAAAGAAAAATAGTGCAAAGAAGGAGATGGAAGAGATGCATGATCATGAGATGATGCACCATGGGATGAAGGGAAAGGGAATAGTCTACCTTGTCGTGGGTGTGATATTCGTGTACCTTGCATACACATGGAGCGCGGCATTGATTGTTCCTCTAGTAACGCTAGGCATTGGACTCTGGTTCCTAAGCGCAGGCTCGATGAAGATGGGCTGGAACATGATGGGCTACGGTTGCGGATGCTGCGGCTGTTGCGATTGCGAGTGGGACGAGAAGGGCTAAGCGCTCTTTCTTCTCTGCTTGGATTCAGCTCTTTTTATTTCGAGGAACGGGGTTCTCTCCGTTCCGAATTTTTCTCTTTCCTCTATTATCTTCTTCTTTAGCTCTGTGCCGATTTTGGCTCTCCTTATTGCAGAGGGAAGAAGCTGGGAAACATCGGACATCGAAAAGTATTTCGCTCCGGCAAGCTGGACTGCGGTGGCCACGTCAGGGGGGTTTAGCTTCTCGATGCTTGAATTCATTAGGGAGTTTAGCGTATGCCTGTACTTCGCCACCTTTTCGTAATAGTCAACCCCTAAGATAGGAGGCCTTTCCATTCTGTCCGTAAGGGAAATTACATAGTCCACTTTCAATCCGGCGAGCTTAACATAGAGCATGCTCTCCAGCACTGAGAGGCCTGTGGTGGTTACGTCCTCAACTAGAACAATCGGCTCCTTTGGGGTGCCTATAAAATATCTATCAAGCGGATGGCCATGGTCCTTTGGGGTTTTTCTCATAGAGACTACAGTGTATTTGCCCTGTTCCAGCGAACTTTTTTCTGAGATATATGAAAGCTGCGCGGAAACTCCAAATGGGCTCATGCCCTCGGGCACACCCAAAATCGTCATAGGCTCTAGGCCCATGTCCCTCACGAATCCAAGGGTGAACTTTATCGTTGAGTTGAGAAGCCTTGGGTTGTTGTACATCTCCTTCCAGCGCACGAAAAAATTTGACATCCTGCCTGAGTTGAGCAGCTTTGGCTCCGAATGGAATCCCACAAGGTTGCTTGAGAGGACCGACTGGTTGAATGCGTCTTGGTCAAAGCAGGGCAATCTGACACCAACTCTACTTGCAATGGGGCATACTTATTGCTTTCCTGCAATTTGTTTACCTAGAAATCAACGTGCAGCCTGTCGCCGAACTTTGGCGCGTGCGCGTCGAATCCCTCTAGCTTTAGCGCCTCAGCAAGCGATTCCGTGTTTGCCTTGTCGCCATGTATGCAGTAGACCACCTCAGGGTTGCTCTTTCTCACGTACTCGTAGATGTCCTCCTTGCTTGCGTGCGCGGAGAAGTCGTAGTATGTCGCGGGGTTATCTATCCTGTATTTCTCGTCGTCTATCTCAAGCTCGTGGCCGTCAAGAAGCAGCCTGCCGTTTGTGCCCTCAACTTGGTAGCCCGTGAGCATAATCCTTGACTGCTTGTTTAGCTTTGTTATGTAGTGCAGCACTGGCCCGCCGTTTAGCATCCCCGCAGTTGTTACAATTACGGATGGTTGTGCAAGTGCGGCGTCCCTCTCCTTGTGCTCGCCTATCCAGTTGCACTGCTTCATTGCTGAGAGGAGCAGCTCCCTGTTTGGGGTGAACTCGGGATATCTCATCACAATCTCCGTCGCCTTCTTTGCCATTCCGTCCATGTAGGTGTAGTTTATGAGACCGTGCTGGTAGAGTATTGCAATCATCTCCTGCGCCCTTCCGACCGCAAAGCAGGGAACCAGTGCTGTTCCTCCATCCTCAAGCGTTGCCTTCACGTCCGCGACGAAATCCTTGATCAACTTTGCCCTGTCGGGATGGCTCCTTGTCGCATACGTTGACTCGATCATCAAGATGTCGCTCTCCACGATCTCCGCGCCGCGCTGCAAGATCTGCGGCTGAGACTTGAAGTCGCCCGTGTAGACAAGCCTCTTGTCGTTGTGGTTCTTTTGTATGAGCGTAACGGCGCTGCCCGTTATGTGCCCTGCATCCTTGAAGGTTATCTTGTAGTTTGCAAAGTCGATCTCGGAGTCGTAGTTGTAGGAAAGGTACTTTCTCAGGTAGTTCTTGAGCTGCATCTTTGAGTACATAGGCTTGATGTTTTGCTTCTTGGAAATTCCAAGCGAGTCCTCAAGGAGGAGCTCGCTTAAGTCCTTTGTCGGCTTTGTTCCAAACGCGACAGGAAACGCCTGGTCGTAGAGGATTGGAAGAGCGCCGGTGTGGTCAAAGTGCGCGTGGCTCACCACGACCGCATCAACCTTTGCGGGAATTAAGGGGTACTCTAGCCTTGGGGTGCCGTTCTTTGCCCCGTAGTCAAGAAGTATGTTCTTCTCGTCTTTTAGTAGAAATGCTGACCTTCCTACCTCTCCTGCTCCACCTAAAAATTGTATTTCCAATAGCTCACATCCGATTAAACAGAAAAATAATCCTTTTAAGTATTTGTTTGTAAGTATCTTTAGCTTTTGCTTTAGGCGATTTGATGGTTGTAGAGGACATAAACTTCTTGGACATGGCGTGCCTGCTCAAAATCGGGCCGGATACAGTCATGGAAAGGTTCGGCGGGCTGATAAACACTAGCTTCTTTGACGCCTCAACAATCGCTGGAACACTCAAGCAAAAGGGGCTAATCGAGTTCACCAATGATTATCCAGGGCCAAACGGGATTCTGGTCACAACTGCAGGAAAGACGCTCATTACTGAGGCAGAGACGAAGAGCGCGGAGCCGTTTGACGCGCTTGACTCAACGATACTTGTGCAGATGTCAGGAGGAAAGAGGCTCCCATTTGAGCTTGCAAATTCACTTACGCTTAGAGGAAGGGACCTTGCATTTAGGCTCTACAAACTCTACAAGCAAAATTACATAATCTACGACCTAAAGAACGGGGGCGTTGAGCTTCTTTTAACTGAAAGCGGATTTTTGAAGGTGAGGGAGGTGCAGCCAAACATGGCGCCAAACATCGGGCAGCAAAAGGCTGCTGCAAAGGCCGCAGGGATAGGGCCGATAGAGAAGATGCTGCAGGGCAATGCACAGCCGCAGCAGGATCCGAATGCAAAGAAGGGAATGGGAAGGCTGCCGCTCATAATAGTTGCCATAATTGTAATCGTTGTAGTCGTGGTCCTTGCAAAGAAGTATGTTCTCGGAGGATGAATATGGAGCTCATGGAGTATGGTGCGGCTGCAAAGCTTGTCAACTCCTACAAAATAAATAGCATCGAGAGCAAATACGTTAAGAATGCGCAGGAGGCGCTCTTATTTTCAAAGGGCAAGAAGATTGTGCTAAAGGTGCTCTCAGGCAAGGCGCTGCACAAATCCAAGATGGGCCTTGTCAAGGTTGGACTTGAAAACCAAAAAGAGATGGAGGCCGCGTTCAGCGATCTTTCAAAGAAAGGGAAAAAGTTTGCGCCTTACAAGATCATCGCGCAGAAGATGGCGCCAGGCGGAGTTGAGATAATAGTAGGGGGCAGGAACGACGCGCAGTTTGGAAAGATGATACTACTTGGTCTTGGAGGTATTTACGTTGAGACATTTAGGGACTTTGCGCTGCGCGCATGCCCAATAACAAGGTTCGATGCCAAGTCGATGATAGCGCAGCTAAAATCAAAGAAAGTTGTAACTTACAATGGAAAAATGGAGGCCCAGCTTGAGGAGCTCCTCTTGAAAACATCGAAGCTTCTTGTCGCAACCAAGCTTGAGGAGCTTGATTTAAACCCCGTTATAATTAGGGAGGATGGATACGATGTCGTGGACATCAGGGTGCTGAGGTAAGAGCATGGCAAAAAGAAAAATAGATCTGGGTCCGATGCTAAAGCCAAAGAGCGTTGCGATAATTGGGGCCTCAAACAATCCGGACAAAGTCGGACATGTGATACTAAACAACTACGTTGAAGGGGGATATCAGGGAAAGATTTACCCTGTAAACAAAGATTCTGATTTGATAATGGGAATGAAGGCATACAAAAGCGTGAGGGACATTCGCGAGCCGATAGATCTTGCGGTGATTGCAGTGCCTGCGCCAGTAGTCCCTATGGTCCTTGAAGAATGCGGAAAGGCGAAGGTTAAGTCGGTTGTAGTCGTAAGCGGTGGATTTGCAGAGACAGGAAACGTGGAGCTGCAATCGCAGATAGTCAAGATTGCAGACAAGTACCAAATGTCAATGATGGGGCCTAACTGCCTTGGCGTTATGGACCCGAGGGCGAGGAGTGACACGATGTTTCTGCCAACATATAAACTCAGCAAGCCAAAAATTGGAGGAGTGAGCTTTGTTTCGCAAAGCGGGGCGGTTGGAAGCACTGTACTAGACCTAATTGGAAAGGAGGGATTTGGGTTATCAAAGTTTCTTTCATACGGAAATGCCGCGCAGGTCGATGAGGTCGACATCTTGGAGTACCTCATGCACGATGAAGAAACAAAAGTGATTATAGTCTACCTTGAAGGCGCGAAGAGGGGCAGGGAGTTCCTTGAAATGGGGAAGAGGGTTAGCAAGATCAAGCCAGTTGTGATAATTAAGGGGGGCGTGACAGAGGCGGGGGCCGCGGCAGCCCATTCGCACACTGCATCACTTGCAGGGAGTCATGAAGCATACGACGCGGTCTTTAGACAGTGTGGATTTTCAATAGCTCATGATCTTGATGATCTGCTTTACTTTGGGAAGGCATTTGCAACAGAGCCGATGCCAAAGGGGAATCGTGTCGCAATAATAACAAATGGGGGAGGCACAGGAGTTCTAACAACCGATGCGGTTTACAACAGTGGGCTGAAAATGGCAGAGTACAGCAAGGAAACAGCAAAGTCGCTAAAGAAGAGTATGCCGATGACAGTGAATGTTAGAAACCCGCTAGATGTTGTGGGCGATGCTGACGTAAAGAGGTATGAAGATGCTCTCATGGCAATCTCAGGCGACCCAAACATTGACATGATAATCGTGATTGCGCTCTTTCAGACTCCAGGGGCAGATGAAAAGCTTGCTCAGAAGCTCATTGAATACAAAAGAAAGATGGACAAGCCAATGATAGTGATTAGCGCAGGGTCGCAGTACACCGAGGAGCGCAAGATCTTGATGGAGAATGAGGGACTGCCGGTTTATGATTCGCCTACAGCTGCGGCAAACTCTCTTGCAGAGTTGCTCAAGTACTCGAATTACAGAAAGGGCATAGTCTAATTACTCCTCAAAAAGTTGGACCATCAACTCGTTTAGGATCTTTTCTTTCTTCTCTCCTGAGCTTAGGATATCAAAGAGCTCCGTTGGGTTCTTCTTTAGGGTGTACTCACTCTTCTTTAGGCATTCAAGGAAGATGCTAAGCCCGTAATCACGAATTGAGATGTTCTCGAAGGCGCCCTTCCTCAGGGATTCTAGTTCCGCGTCGGACTCCCTGTCCTCCACCTTCCCCTTGCTGATCTCGACAACGGCGCTTTTGTCATAGCGCTTTAGCAGCTCCATGAAATCAAGGTCCGCGTTTTTGTAGCCGGACTTTAGCTCACCGTCCAGGACGATTCTAATTATCGGCTTTACCTTTGACTTTGCAATGAGCCGCTCTATCTTCTCGGAAACTTCCTGTGAGATCTCGCGGGGCTCGCGTCCCTTGACGCTCACCTTCTCAACATGGAAGTCCCTCGACTCGATTTTTACGAACTCGTACCTTAGCGTCTTTGTGTCAAATATGAAGAACCCTTTTTGCTCAACCTCACCATCCTTGAGCTGCGTAAGAACCGTGCTCCCTGGGATCAAGAAAGGCCTTCCAAAAACTTTGTGCTCAAGCCTGCTGTGTATGTGGCCGTCAACATAGAGGTCGAATCCCTTTGGAAGCTCCTCGTAGTTTATAAAATCCGCGCTGAACGGAAGTATCTCGTAGATTGACTGATGGAACATGAAGATGTTGAATGCGCCCGCAACAGGGGTAGGATTGAGCTCCTTTAGCGTCTCTCGCACCTTCTCTTCAGCAAGTCCGCCCAGTGCAAAGACTGCGACCTTCTCTCCGTCCTTCTCTATCTCCACTGTTGCATCACTTGCGTCAACAAGCAGGCCCGCAAGCCCCAAAAGTTCAACCGAGTTGCCAGCATTCTGGGCCCTTCGCTCGTGAGTCCCAGGTATTGCAATTATCGGAAGGTCTGTGTGAATTCTCTTGCCCCCGCGATATGCGACGACCTTGGCTTCCCACTTCTTTTTTGTTGCAGCCATGAAAAGATTTACGCCCTGCGCAAGAAACTCGAGCCTTGGATTTCGAACGTCGAAAATGTCACCAGGGATAATCATCATATCGCTAAGCTCTGCGGCTTTTTTCATCGCCTCTTCTGCCTGGATGTATGCATCATCCACGAATCTCTCATATCCTAAGTGAAAATCTGAGAGAATTGCAATCTTCAAAGTATCATTCCTCAAGTTTTTGGCGCAGCTGCGAAATTATCTTGTCGACCGCCTTCTTCGCATTTGCCTTCCCCGGCCCATAAGCACCTGCTGCGCCAGAGTGCCCGCCGCCGTGGCCATTGATTATTCCCTCAATTCCCTGCATCATCTTTCCAAGATGTACGGAGAGTGTTTTGTCAAGTGGGGGCTTTAGACGCGCGGAGATTGAAACCTCCTTTTCCCCGATCTGCCAAAAGACCGAGGCGTCAGCGCCCACCTTCATCGCCTCTTCAGCTGCAATGCTTGCGTGTATTGAGGAGGTTCCGGTTATGAGAAGATAGTTTCCTATCACTTCTGCATTTGCGGAGGTTAGGTCCTTTAGTGCGGTCAATCTATTTTGCGCAGGCACCCTGTCCGCAAACTCCTCCATGAACCTTGAGTAGCTAATTCCGCCGCTCTCAAGAAGCTCTGAAATCTGTCTGAACGTGAGTGCATGCATGTTGTGGAAGTCAAATGAGTCAGCAATGATACCGCTCAGCAGCGCAACTGCAACATCGCGGCTTGGCCTGACCCCCAGCTTGTTTATTATAGAGTAGACAAGGCTTGATGTGGAGTTGAAGCTCTCGTCATTGAAGAGGGTGGCCTTTGACTTTTCTTCCTTGTGTGGAAGGTGGTGGTCGATGAATAGAATTGGCTTTTTCAAGGTGCTAAGCTTTTCCTCAAATGGGCCAAGAGCCTCGAAATTGTTTGCGTCCACGACTATCACCCCAAAGAGATCCCTTGGCATTTTTCCGGTTAGCAGCTCTGGTTTATTTGAGAGGCTGTCGAGAACCCTCCTTGAGGTGCTTGTGACAAAATCTGGGGTTGCAACAACTGAGTTGGAGAGATAGCTTTGAAGCCCTAGCGCCGCGCCTATGCAGTCGCGGTCGCCCATAGAGTGGAAGGTTATTAGGAATTTTTGCTCTTTGTTTTGGATAAGGAAATTTAGAAGGTCGTTAAATCCAATTTCGGTTGCCAAAAATCTCACTGTTGCATCGTGTTTGAAACCTGAGTTATCTTGTCCCTGAGTGTCTTCTCCCTTGACTTATAGTCGTTAAGCTGCTTGTTCACGGACTGGATCCTAACTTCCCCAGACTCGCTCTTCTCGGAGATGTTCTTGAGCGCGACATCCTTCTTTGCCTCGACTATAACTCCGCCGACTGTCACATACACCTTGCCTGTCGACTTCTCGACCTCCTCCTTTGCGGTCTGCAGCTCGTTTTTTTGTATCGCAAGCTGCTCCACCTGCATAGAAAGGGCCCTGATTTGCTCCTGAATCATCTGGTAGTCCCTTAGCATCTTCTCAACTTCCTGTGGGGAAGGCTTTGCATTTGCTTGTTCTGGCATATTATCATTCTCGTTTTGTGTTGTTAATCATTTCTTGCAGTACGTCTTCTTTTGTTATAGTAATTTTGTTTGCAAAATCTACGATTACATTAGCAAGGGCCTTGTCATATTTTTCGGCGTCGGAAGAGAATTTTATTGTGAGTTTGTATCTTCCATTTAGGTAAACTTTGCCACCATCTTCAACATATACATCAATACCCGTGAAAATATTCTTGTCGTAGTTTCCAAATATTATGTGATCAGTATCAGTTCTCCCCTTTTCTTTTTGATCAGAAATGGCGACATAACGCAAAGGCGCTTCAGTTTTAGACCCTAGTTCGTCTACGGGAAATGCTTTCTTTATTGTATTCAGAAGTCCCTGAGATACTGCTTGCCTTAACAAGGCATGATCAAGAGATTTACTGTATGAAATAGTTATGGTACTTACACGTCTGACCTCAGTGTTTATATTTGGAACATCAAAAAACCTGTCTTCATATTTGCCAGTATAACCAAGTTCCAGGAATCTTTTCTCCTTCGCCAAATCAATTAACGTCGAGCTAAATTCAACACCGGAATTTAGGACTTCGTCTAGATTTGGACCTGAAAGAGAACCATCTTTTTCTATTTTTAAACCGCTGCGTAGCGGCTCCACAATATTTAGGGCACCTAGAGGGGATTTATCAACTCCCTCTAAATTTCCCTTTTTTGACTTTCGTGTAAAGAGTTTCATCAAACCGTAGATATATGCACTTGAAGTATTATACTTCTTTCTTTTGAGGCCAAAAAGAGGGAGATTACGTTGGTTGAGCCACTTTTGCGCTGACCTCCGCGCACTCTAGCTCCTTTATGTACTCCTTCCTCTCCGAGATTGCCCCGTCCTTGTCGTAGATAAAGAGCGTGACCTTGATCTTGTAGATTTCAGGGTAGGTGTCGCTGCCTGCATAGACCTTCACCCGCTTCTCGCGTTGCTCTCCGGAAGATAGTATTCCGATTAGCGCCTTTGCGGTAGAGAGGTTCTTGTCGGGTGCGAGCGATAGTGGGGCCGGAACCTCGTAGACGGCCTCAACCCAGTAAGGCTCGGCGCTCTTTGTGGAAAGCGAGAGGTTTAGCTCAAGCTCCGTGTAGGAGAACGGCCGTATCCTCTCAGGGACAATAGAGACCGCAGCTTCCATCTCGGGCATGATTTAACTTGGATGCCACCCTTTAATTATCTTGCGAGCAGGTCGCATTTATATAATTTAATGACGCTAGAAGAGTAGCGTGTTGACATGGAGCTAAACGAGGCCTCGCTCATCGAATCCGAGATAATGCTCAGGAACCTCAGGATGACAAAGGAGGTGCTCGAGACTAGGCGCTCGATTGCAAGGTGGCTCGCGCTCTCACTTGGAGTGATAAACCCTGGGGAGTCAAGGCTCAGCGCGGTTGCGGTGCTAGATGCGATGATAAACTTCCAGTTTGTGAGGTCAATTGATCCAAACTACGCGGATTTGGAAAAGTATATTAATGACAATTGGGAACTCATGAATGAGAAGACCCTAAGGTACCATCTGCTCAAGCTAAAGAACATGGGCCTAATTGAGAACAGCAAGGGAAAGTTCTACTTCAGGCCCCCAAGCTTTGGGGACCGCTTTGACGCAAGCGCCTGGGCGACCAAGCTCTTTGAGGAGGAGCACAGGCAGATTGCTACAAAGATTGGGGATGCGATTAAAGAACTAAAAAATAAGCAACAGTGATCTTATGAATAAGGAATGGATTTTTTGGGCATTACTTGTGGTGGTGATCGTCTCAGTATCGCTGTACATCAGGCTGTATAGCACGCAGACGATCTCGATGTTTGTGAGCATAGCAAACCCAAGCTCTGCAAACGTGGTTTATCCATTCCAGAACATCGCACTGCCAATAACAGTCACAAACAACGGCCAGAGCGCGATAACAGGGCTCGTCTTTTCGGTAATCTCGAACGGAAACAACTCTAAGGCATACCAGCTGACAATCCCTGTGGGAAAGAGCGTTAGCATAAACTACAACTTCACTCCGTCCTACTCTGGCAAGTACAACGTGACGGTGATTGCGGATCCTGCAAAACTATACAGCGTTGCGAACAGGAACGGCGCCAAAAACCAGACGACCGTGACAGTAGCATCGCAGAGCGCTGCAGCGCCATACAAGCTGCTGCCTGCACGCAACACAACAGACTACGGAACGCTAAATTTGGCAAGGGGAGGATTTGTGGCATCGAGCTTCATCTACTCATCGTATTCAATACCGACATTCGCGACGACCAGCACATATGACAAGTTCATCTACTCAGTTCTCAACTTAACCCAGACATACATCAGAAATGTCTCAACTGCTTATGCGACTTATGGAAATGGAGACTTTGCTTACTCGGTTTGGATCAGGGGATATGTGGTTCCTGGAATCTTTGGAATCGCAGGGGCTGCGCAGGGATACGCGATAACTAATTATACAATTGGCGCAAATCGCGTGATGCTTGCAAAGATTTCAAACTCGACCACCCTTTGCAGCTGGTATGAGCAGGGATGGATAAAGAGTGTTGTCTATCGCAACGCCTCAAACTCGTGCCTTAGGATCTACAACAAGACAATAGCGACATTAAATGCCTCGATTAGCTCTGCAAATGCGACAGTTTATGCAAAGCTTGCGTCTGCAACAAACAGCACAATAATCGGAAACTACAGCGGTTCTGGCAAGGGAGTAAGCAGCTACTCGGCGCTCTCTCTGGTCGGGCCTAAGTTCTCACTTACAAGGGTCTCGGTAAACAGCACACAGGCAAGCAAGTGCTACGGGATCGTGAGCACGGTGAATGGAACAACGTACTGCAGCGTCTATTTGCTTCCTGCAACAGGAACGGTAAGCGGATTTGCGCTGATAAAGACGATGGGATACATAGGAAAGTACAATGTCAGCGTCTTCTCATTGGTGAACAGCTCGAATGTTTTCCAGACAATCCCTCCCGACATTGCAACAATCAGGGGACTTGGGCTAAACGGAACAGCAAAAACATTTGCAAGCGGATTTGGAAATAGCTGCTCTTTCAATAGCACCATTTCGTGCAAGAACCCGAGCTTCCTAAACAGCACGCTTACGCTAAACCTCACAAACACCCTGAACTCGAGCATAAAGCTCAACTCGATTTCGTGCAGGGCTATAGGTGCCGGACTTAAGATAGCTCTAAACAAGACGCTTGTCGGAAAGGCCTCAACTAGCGTGAAGTCAACTTGCTACAATGCAGGAAATGTGATAAAGGGAGTTCCGCTCAACTTGCAGCTATACCTTCAGCTAAACTACACGGCGGTGAATATGACAAGGCTGATTGCAGGAAACGCGACTGTGAATATCATTTCCTAGATTTGAGGAGAAGAATCAACTGGTGCTGCGGAGACTGGAGACGGGGCATCAATGTCTGAGCCGTCTAGCACCCTTGCGTCAACGACTTTTGCGGAAGACTCGACCTTCATGAGCCTGACTCCTGATGCGCTCCTGCCGGTTATCCTTATCTCGTCGACCTCGAATTTTATCGTGACCCCCTTTGAGTTTATTATCAGGACCTTTGACTTGCCGTGCACAAAGACGGATTTTGCAACATCTCCGGTCTTTGGAGAGACCTTGAGGTTGATTATCCCGCTTCCGCTCCTGTTCTGGTCGCGGTACTTGCTGATCTCGGTGAGCTTTCCGTATCCGTGCTCTGTTACGGTGAGCAAATAGCCCGTCTCCTCCACGGGAATGATGTTCTTTGCAACATCATCGCTGCCGAGCCTTATTCCGCGCACGCCCATCGCGCTTCTCCCAAGAGCCCTGACATCCGCATCGTCAAACTTTATCGACTTTCCCTTCTTCGTGGCGATCATGATGTACTTCTCCTGCGCGTAGATTTGCGCATCTGCGATTGTGTCCCCCTGGTTTAGGGTTATTGCCCTAACTCCCGTGACCCTTGGATGCGCAAAGAGCTTTGCGGAAATCTTCTTGATCAGTCCCCTTGTGGTGAGGAACATTATCCTCGACTCCTCAAAGTTCTTTATGCTCATTATCGTAACGATCTTCTCGTCCTTGAGGTTTAGCAGGTTAACAATTGCCTTTCCTTCGGCGTACCTGCTCGACTCGGGAACCCTGTACGCCTTGAGCCAGTATGCCCTTCCCTTGTCAGAGATGCAAATTAGGTAGTCCTTTGCCTTGCAGGTGATTATCTGCTTTACAAAGTCGCCCTCCTTTAGGTTGATTGCGATAACTCCCCTTCCTCCGCGCGCCTGTTCCTTGTAGGTGGTCAGGTTCATTCTCTTCACGTAGCCAACGCTTGTGAAGATCACGGTAATCCTGTCGTCCGCAATTAGGTCCTCCTCTGTCCTATCGGAGGAGCCGTCGTCTTGGAGAAGCTGCGTCTTCCTTGGCCTGCCATACTCCTTTTTCACCTCGAGGGTCTCACTCTTGATTATTGCATCCACCTTCTTTGGATCGGCAAGGATGCCTGAGTAGTGAGAGATCTTCCCTTCTAGCTCTGCTTTCTCATCGGTGAGAGAGGTGAACTCGAGGTTTGTGAGCTTTGAGAGCTTCATGTCAAGTATCGCATTAGCCTGCTTTTCTGAGAGCTCATAGTGCTTCATCAAAAGCGCGCGGGCTGAGGCGAGCTCCCTGCTCTCCTTGATCTGCTTCACCATCTGGTCGATGTTTGTGATTGCGACAAGCAGTCCCTCCACGATGTGGATGCGGTCCTTTGCCACATTTAGCTCAAAGGTGCTCCTCCTTGTGATTATCTCCCTCCTGTGGTTGATGAAGGCGAGGAGAAGCTCTAGGATGTTGAAGTTCTTTAGCTTCTTTCCAAGGATTGCAAGGTTGATTATTGGGAAGGTGGTCTCAAGCTGCGTGTGCTTGTATAGAGAGTTGAGGATAACCTCGGGCTGTACATCGCCCCTAAGCTCAATTACGACCCTGATCTCGGTGTCGCTCTCATCCCTAATGTCTGTGATGCCCACAATTCGCTTTTCCTTGACGAGCTCTGCGATGTTTTGGATGAGAGCGGATTTGTTTACGCTGTATGGAAGCTCGTGTAGGATTATCTGGTTCTCCTTTGTGTCAATCTCCGCCTTTGCCTTGATTGTGACCTGCCCCCTTCCGTACTTGTACCCATTGTAGGTGTTCTCTGAGATTAGTGCGATTCCGCCGGTTGGGAAGTCCGGCCCTTTGATTATGTTAAGTATGTCGGTAGGCGTCGTGCCCTCATTTTCAAGAACGTGCGAGATTGCATCGCACACCTCGATAAGGTTGTGTGGAGGCATGCTAGTTGAGACTCCAACTGCAATTCCGTAGGTTCCGTTCACCAAAAGATTTGGTATTTTTGCGGGGAGCACATCTGGCTCCTGCTCAGTGTTATCGTAATTTGGAATCATGTCAACGGTCTTCCTTTCAAGGTCGTCAATCATTCCCTCCGCAAGCTTGGTGAGTCGAACCTCAGTGTACCTCATTGCGGCTGGAGGGTCTCCGTCAACGGAACCGAAGTTTCCCTGTCCCTCCACAAATGTGTGGTTCATGGAGAAGTCCTGCGCCATTCGCACGAGCGATTCGTAAACCGCAGAGTCTCCGTGCGGGTGGTACTTACCGATTACGTCTCCCACAACCCTTGCCGACTTCTTTGTGGGCTGGTTGTGCACGTTGTTGATGTTGTACATGGCGTAGAGAATCCGTCTGTTGACCGGCTTGAGCCCGTCCCTTACGTCGGGGATTGCTCTGCCGATGATCACGCTCATCGCGTAGTCAATGTAGCTAGATTGGAGTTCGTCCTCCAGCAGTACATTCTTTATGTTTTGCATGATTTTCCCTCATACGTCCAGGAACTTTACCTCCGCTGAGTGCTCCTCAAGGAACTTTCTTCTCCTTGCGACGTCCACTCCCATGAGTATTGTGAAGAGCTCGTCAGCCTTTGCTCCGTCAAGTATGTTGATCTTCTTCAGCACCCTGTTGTCTGGGTTCATCGTGGTCTCCCAGAGCTGCTCCGGGTTCATCTCTCCAAGACCCTTGTATCTTTGCACGCCCGCCTTTCCGTCATAGTTCTTCATCTTTGCCTCAAGCTCCTCGTCGCTGTAGCAGTAAGAGGACTCTCTACCCTTTGTGAGCTTGTAGAGCGGCGGCTGTGCGATGTAAACATAGCCCTTCTCGATTAGCGGCTTTAGGTAACGATAGAGGAATGTGAGTATGAGGGTCCTGATGTGGCTTCCATCGACGTCCGCATCGCTCATCAGGACTATTTTCTTGTACCTTATCTTATCTGGATTGAATGTCTCCTTTATCCCTGTCCCAAATGCAGCGACCATTGCGTGAATCTCCGCATTGTCAAATATCTTGTCAACGCTTGCCTTCTCTACGTTGAGGATCTTTCCCTTTAGCGGCAAGATTGCCTGGAACTTCTTATCACGGCCCTGCTTGCTAGAGCCCCCTGCGCTCTCTCCCTCAACTATGAAGATCTCCGCCTTTTCCGGATCCGATTCTTGGCAATCCGCAAGCTTTCCGGGAAGCACAGAGCTCTCAAAGATGCTCCTCTTTCGAACCATCTCTCTTGCCTTTCTTGAAGCTTCTCGGGCTATCGCCGCATTGATTACTTTTTCTACAATTATCCTTGCCTCTGCAGGATGTTCCTCAAGATATCTTGAGATCTGCGCATAGACAACGTTCTCCACTAGGCTCTTGACCTGAGTGTTGCCGAGTTTTTCCTTTGTCTGACCCTCGAATTCGGGGTTTGGCATGAGCACGTTTATGATTCCGGTAAGCCCTTCTCGCACATCGTCTCCGCCAACCTTTATTTCCTTGTTTGCGGCGCTTGCGTTCTTTGCGATATAATTAGTAATGACCCTTGAGAAGGCGGACCTAAATCCGATCACGTGGGTTCCTCCCTCTGAGGTTCTTATGTTATTGACAAATGACTCGATTTTCTCGTCGTACTCCTTGTTGTACTGAAGCGCAATCTCAACTGTTGTCCCCTCTGCCTCCTTCTTGAAATGAATAGGCGCGGTGATAACCTCGATTCCCTTGTTTAGGTGCTCGACAAAATCGACAAGCCCTCTTTGCGAATAGAACTCTGTTGTCTCCTCAGGGGCTGTCCTTGCATCAACCAGGATTATCCTAAGGCCCTGGTTTAGGAAGGTTGTGTACCTGAGCCTGTCCTTTAACACATCGACATTGAAGTGCGGAGCGTTGAAGATTTCAGGATCTGGCTTGAATCTAATCGTGGTTCCCTTGTCTTGCGTCTCGCCAACTTGGGTTAGCTCTGATGTCGGGTAACCTTTGCTGAAATCCATTCGGAACTTCTTCCCGTTTTTGTTGACAATCACCTGCGTGAACTCAGAAAGCGAGTTGATGACCGTGAGTCCCACTCCGTGCAGCCCTCCTGCGGTCTTGTAAACATCATTATTGAATTTTCCGCCCGAGTGAAGCGAGGTCATTATGACCTCAAGCGCAGGCTTGTTGTACTTTGGCATTATGTCGATAGGAATTCCCCTTCCGTTGTCGGAGAGCTCTGCAATCTCTCCTGTGCCATCAGTGCTAAGCGTGATCCTTATTGTGTCGCAGTGCCCTGCCATCGCCTCGTCCACTGCGTTGTCAAGCGCTTCGTAGAGCAAATGGACGACTCCCCCAGGGCCTGTTGAGCCGATGTACATCGCAGGCCTTTTCCTAATTCCCTGGACTCCTTCAAGTACCACGATCTTTGATGCGTTATACTCGTCCTGCGTCTCTACCATAGCAATCAAAACCGATACTCCCGCATACTATAAGCGATTCAATCCTTATAAACCTTTTGAGGCTGGTTTGTCGTCGTAAAAAGAGTTAAAAACGGGTTGAAAATCAAACCTGTTTGGTATAATAATTATTACAACTTAGTTATACATTGATTTGATGCGCAGAAAGGTAATAATTTTGGGTGCTGCGGGGCGTGATTTCCACAATTTCAACATGCTTTTCAGGGAAAATAATGAGTTTGAGGTTGTCGCTTTCACCGCTGCGCAGATTCCGTACATTGAAAAGAGAAGCTACCCAAGGGAGCTCTCCGGAAAATTATACAAGAGCGGAATTCCTATTTTTAGCGAGGCGAAATTGCCAGAATTAATTGAGAAATTGGGGGCGCAGATCTGCGTGATGTCCTATAGCGATGTCTATGAGGTGGACGTGATGCACAAGGCGAGCATCACAAACGCGCACGGTGCGGATTTTTGGATGGTTGCGCCTTCGCACACGATGATAAAATCAAGCAAGCCGGTGATTGCAGTGTGCGCGGTCAGGACAGGCAGCGGCAAGAGCCAGATCTCAAGGCATATCGCGAGCCTCATTAAAAAGCAGGGAAAGAGGCCGATAGTTTTGAGGCACCCGATGCCCTACGGTGACCTGAAAAGAGAGATTGTGCAGAGATTTGAGACGCTAGATGACCTTGACAGATACAAGGCCACAATCGAGGAAAGGGAGGATTATGAGCCGCACATTAGAAACAACACTGTTGTCTATGCAGGAGTGGACTATGAAAAAATACTAAGGCAGGCGGAAAAGGAGGCTGATGTGATAATTTGGGATGGAGGGAACAATGATGCACCCTTCATTAAGCCCGATTTGATGATAACTGTTGCTGATCCTCTGCGAGTTGGGCACGAATTCTCATATTACCCAGGGGAGATTGTCGTCAGGATGGCAAATTTGCTGGTAATAAACAAGGTCAACTCTGCGACAAAAGGGGAAGTTGCGCAGCTCAGGGAAAATCTTAAGGGACTAAATGCTTCCGCTAAAATAATTTTGGCAAACTCTGAAATAAGCGTGGACACACCCTCAAAAATAAGGGGGAAGCGGGTCCTTGTGATTGAGGACGGCCCTACGGTAACACATGGCGGGATGAAATTTGGGGCCGCATTTGTTGCAGCAAAGAAGTATCATGCAAAAACTATTGTTGATGGAAGGCTCGGCGCAGTTGGGGAGATAAAAAAAGCATATGAAAAGTATCCGCACCTAAAGCTGATACTTCCGGCGCTTGGATACAGCAGGGCGGAGATACAAGACTTAGATAAAACTATAAATAATGCAAAGTGTGATGTTATAGTGTCTGCGACGCCCATTGAGCTCTCTAGAGTTCTGCGCCTGCGGAGGGATGTGGTAAACGTTAGGTATGAGCTTTCGGAGATTGGAAGCGCCCTTTCAGATACCATTATTAATTTTGTAAGGAAAGAGTGTTAGGTTATTTTTGGGTTCGTAACTCAGCTTGGTCAGAGTGGCTGGCTCTTAACCAGCAAGCCAGGGGTTCAAATCCCCTCGAGCCCATTTTATGTTTCGAAACAGGTTGCAAAACAACAAAATATGCTTTATATTTTGTAAAATAGAACAAGGTTTATATACCAAAAGAGCCATATTTTACTTAACTACCATTTCCTGTGATTCCCCATGGCAAAATCAAACAAAAAGGCGACAAAAAAAATGAGTGTTAAGAGGACGGCAAAGAAGGTTACCAGACATGCCCCACCTAAGAAGGTGGCAAAGAAGGCAGTTTCAAGGCCAAAGGTCTCAAGGAAGATGATTAAGCGTTCAAAGGCTGTTTCTAAGATAAAGTCAGTCGCAAAGGTGGCAATCAAGAAGGAAAGGACAAAGAAGGAGAAAGTAGTTGCGCCGGACTTCAGGGCGATGACGGTCGCTGACGAGTCTCTAATCAATGCAGTGGTTGCAAACGAGCACTTCACAAACCACGTCTCAAGGAGCGTTGGCAAGAGGGCAAAGGAGATAATCCAGCTGCTTGCGACCCCGCAGACGGACGATGCGGTCGCTGAGAAGCTTGGGATCAAGATCAACGAGGTGCGAAGGATGCTAAACACCCTAAACACCTACGGGGTAACAAGGTACAACGTCAACAAGGACAGCAAGGGCTGGCTCACATTCAAGTGGTACATCGACGCAAACAAGCTAACAGAGCTAAAGGAGCAAATTGTGCTAAGAAGCGGCGAGGGCTCATACAAGCTCCCCGAGGGGTGCAACGACTTTTTCATCTGCAACAAGTGCTACACCGAGGAGAAGACGATCTTCCCGTTCGAGACGGCGCTTGAAATGAACTTCAAGCACGAGTGCGGCGGAGTGATGAAGCAGGTCAACAAGATGGAGGCCGAGCAGCTAATCATGCAGGAAGGAAAGCTTCTCTAATCAGATAAAGTAATCTAGCTCGTAAAGGCCAAGGTTGTTTTATGGATGACGTGAAAACCAAAACTTTGCCGTCGCAAGAGAAGGGCATTGTCAAAAAAGATTTGCCAGTCCCTCGTGATAGTAAACCTGTATTTGCAAGGGTCACAAGAATCTTTGACGAAAAGGATGAAACTCCTTTGTACTGGAGATAACTTGCCAATTTTTAACACGAAAAACAGGAACATAATGGATCTTGGCCACGCTGGAGAGCACGGCAACATCGCGGAAATAAAGAGGCTGATAGAGGTAGAGAAGGTGCCTGTTGATGCGCGGCTGCCAAATGATCCCTTCCACACTCATTCAAGCTCCCAGATGGCGGCGGCAAGGCACCAGCCTGAGACGCTTGAGCTCCTTTTGAGAACGTATCACGGAGACCCGTTCATAAAAAGCAGGAGCAAGATGAGCCTTGATGCAATTGCATGGAAGCATGAAGATTACAAGTCTGCGTTTGTGGCATGGAGGGCACAGGCGGAAATGGTTTACGGCCATCTTCGACAAAAGCTATTATAAGCTGTGGATACATATTATAGAAAAGATAGCGAGGTAGGGTAGCCTGGAGTGCCCGCCGGGCTCATAACCCGGAGATCGATGGTCCAAATCCATCCCTCGCTATAAAAATAAACGCCTAGCTAAGCGACGGCAAACTAACCACCCACCACCCCACACTTCCACTAATCGCGTTCCTTATATATAATTAACAAATAATAAATCATCAAATAAACCATACTCTTGGTTTTGTTTTTTGAATTATTAGTGGAAACACAGGGCTGTGGTTTTGTTTTTGGGAAGATTTTATAAGTTTTGAATGGTTAGGTAGTTAACATGGAAATAACAGTTGAGCAGCTCTACAACATGTCGTTGTCTGAAAGAAAGACTGGCGAGGTGCTTCCATTGCCAAAGGAGTTCTACAAAACCGCAGAATCAAAGCTAAAGTCGCTCGAATCTGAGTCGGATCCGCAGCATGCAAACAACTTCAGAAAGCTGCTCGCATCGGTCAAGGAGAGGCGAATACAAAAACTATTAATATACTTAGCCTACAATAAACTATTGCCAAGTCAGGTGCCAGAAGAGGAGGAGGAGCTCTACGGAAAGGTGAAGCTTCTGCTTAACAGCAAAGAGCCTCCCTCGCAAAAGCTAAGGCATGTGCGCGTAACAACCGAGATGCCCCAGCTGATGATGCCAAACGGAAGCAAGTCCGGGCCATACAAGCAAAACCAGCTGCTTGACCTCTCCGACAACTATGAGGCGGAGTTCCTGCTAAACAACAAGCTCGCAGAGCAAGTTTGAAAAGTGATATTATGAAAATAGCAAAAGAGATTTCAACGTACTGCCCTTACTGCAACAAGCACACGGTGCACATCGTAAAGTCTGTGATAGGGCCAAAGCCGGCGAACCCGAGCAGGGGAATGAGCGTGAGCAACCGAAGGCACAACAGGAAGATCAAGGGTTATGTCGGTAAGGTCAAGGCTAAGACTCCGGTGAAGAAGCTTGCGAAGAAGCAGAAGGCTCTTCTTGAGTGCAAAGAGTGCCACAAGTCGATACAGCGAGTCTTTGGGAACAGGACAAAGAAGAAGCTTGAGATCAAGCGTTGAACTCCATGATAATACACAAGGCAATGCCAGAAGTTGGCGAACTTGTCCTCGTCAGGGTAAAGAAGGTGATGCCCTTTGGGGCATACTGCGAGCTTACCGAGTACAACAACCACGATTCCTATCTCCCAATCAAGGAGGTCGCCTCAGGTTGGATAAAAAACATCCACGAGTTCATAAAAGAGGGGCAGCGAGACGTCGGAAAGGTCGTCTACATCGACAAGGAGAAGAACTCGATTGATATCTCTCTCAAGAAGGTCACAAAGAAGGAGGGCAAGGACAAGGTTAATGATGTCAACCTTGAAAAGCGCGCGGAGAATCTTTTCACTCAGGCTCTTGCTGAGGCGGGAATGAAGGACAAACTTCCTGAATTAATTCCAGAGCTCATAAAGAAGTACCAATCCTACAACGACATAATCAATTTGCTAGTTGACGGCAAGGACCCATTTGAGGGCCTCAAGATCAATGCGAAGTTTGCGACAGCAATGAAGGAGATTGTCGCAAAGAACATCAAGCCAAAGGTTTACACCGTCTCCTACATCGCGCAGGTCTCGGTCTACGACACAAAGGCAGGAATCTCGCTCATCAAGAAGGCCTTCACCGCGATAGAAAAGCTGGGAGTCACAGTTCTCTATCTTGGCGCGCCAAGGTACAGGATGGTCTCAGAGGACATGAGCTACCCGAAGGCGGAGGAGAGAATCAAACACGCAAATGAGATACTTGAAAAGGAGCTCAAGAACAGCTCAATTGAGATAATAAAGGAGAAGATAAATGCGTAGTTCCAAGATTTACGTGAGCAAGACGCTCAAGCCAAGAAACCCGATACTTTTAGTTGGTCTTCCCGGAATTGGAAATGTGGGCAGCCTGGTCGGCGAGCACCTAAAGTCAGAGCTCAGGGCAAAGAAATTCGCAACTCTCTACTCTCCACACTTTCCACACCAAGTAATTATGCTAAAGTCCGGAGGGATTAGGCTTGTCAGCAACAGATTCTATCTTTGGAAGAATCCTGCAAAAGAAAAAGGAGCAAGGGACATCCTGATTCTTGTCGGCGATTTCCAGGCACTCTCATCGGAAGGGCAGTACGAGATCAACGAGAAGATCGTTGAGTTCTTCAAGGGTCTTGGCGGAAAGACAATTTACACGATCGGCGGATACAACACCACAAATCAGTATGTTCAAAACCCAAGGGTGTTTGCGGTTACAACAGACAGGAAGCAGATCCCGCAGCTAAAGGCGGCAAAGATAATCTTTGGGCAGGCCTCTGGAATGATCTGGGGATCAGCAGGCCTTCTTCTTGCGTTTGCAAAAAAGCACAAGCTCACCGCAACTTGCATAATGGGTGAGACAGGAATGCTTGAGGTCGACGCGCACGCAGCAAAGGCGGTGCTAGAAATACTTGTGAGACATCTAAAGCTTAAGATAAACCTTGAGAACCTGGAGAAAATCTCACAGGAGACCGAGAAGATGGTGAAGCAGATGGAGGAGGCGGTCAAAAAAGAGCAGCAGGGCCCGACAAAGGAGCACTTCACCTACATCAGATAATCTATTTATAGCAAAACAGGAATATTCACCCGTGCGAGCGTTGTCTAGCCTGGTAGGATCTGGCCTTCCCAAGGCCATGGCCCGGGTTCAAATCCCGGCGCTCGCATCTGTTATAAACGAATCCATAATGCGGCTTTAATAAGCTCCATCCCCCATCGGAATTCGAGAAAATGATTAAGCAAATAGCGCGCGAATTCAAGCTGCTTCCACATCTTCTTAGGGGAGGACATCAGCCTTCTAGTTCAGAAGTGGAGAAGTTCTTCTCGAATCCGGAAATAGTATCTATGCAATCCACATGCGCAAAGTGCGACATGCCAATCGAGCTTCTGCGAAGTGCCAAAAACCCAGCGACCCGTTATATCTCCAAAGAACTATGCTATGTAAGCGTCGATCCCAGCAACTTTATTATTTTGAGAACCACAATGAGGGACGGGTCTTCTCAGGAACGCACTTCTAACATAAGAAACTAAAACAAAAGTTGATTCAATGACCGTTAAATACTGTTCAATTCCAAGCAAGGAGAGCCTGCAAAGGGACAAATTCCTTGATGTCCTCCAATCGAACCTGATCTCAAAGTCCATGGACTCCTTCAACAAGCTTGTACAAGACAAGATCCAGGCCCCTGTTGGTGCAATCCACATAAACGAGCTTCTGCGAGACATGGACCGATGGCACACCATAAATCACAGCGTCATCACCACACATTTCATTCAGGAGCCAAAGGAGTCCCATGTCAAAAATGCGATACTCCTGGGTGCCCAGGCGGTCGAGCTCAAGTTTCAGGGCAAGCTGCCCACATGGGCAGGAAGGCTAAAGTACAGCAAAAGCCACATCACAACATTTAGCCCCACAGGCGCCATACTCTCCGACACCTCTGGAGTCAGGCTAACCGTGGACGTAAAGGGCTACGCCCCCCAAACATAGGTTACAAAACCACAACAATTCTTGGCAAAAACGACTAATAAATCAACCTTTTAAATAAGAAAAACCAAATTTACTTGCTGATATAATGAGCAACCTTAGAATCATAACTCCTAAAATTGAGAACTCGATGGCCCAGTGCAGCGAGGTGTTCCAGTATATGCACAAGAAATTCGGCATGACTGAGAGCCTTTTCAAGGATTATGTCAGGATTGACTCCGAAGGCGAAATAAGGGTCAGCCCTCCTACAAATAGGATTGGAAATCCGAAGCTCGCTCAGGCAATCTCAATTCCTCTTGCAGTAGTCATCATAAGAGACAGGAAGAGAGAGAAAATTGCAGAGATTGTGAATGCAACATTGCCCAGTGTTTAAGATGTCCGAAAATACCCGAATTTTCAGCGGAATTTCTCCCTCAAAAGAGCTTGAGGTGCTCGCAGCGGCCGCGAAGATAGGCCAAAGGAGCTTTGGTATCCCCGCGGCAGAGTACTCGCCTGCAAAGTTAAAGGAGAGCATAAGGGATCGCTCGCTCCACATTCTAATAAGAACTTCATTGTATGATGCCTGCGCCGCAAAGGATGTTGCCTTTAGCGCACTTATCCTCCCCGATTAAGCTGGAGAATTAGAACGGCTTGATCCCAAGGACGATAAGAAGGATCATGCTCGCCCCCCATCCTGCAAACGAACAGGCAAAGTTGGAGGTGAACTTGTTTCCAATCCCCTTTTCCTCAAAGAATCCAAGTATTGAGTCGACAATGTTTCCAAGAAGCCCTGAAATCATCACCACAACCAAAAGGAACCCGTAGTTTATGGTGCTAGAGAGGCTTATTCCAATAAGCAGAGAGCCCAGCAGCCCTGCCCCAAACCCGAATGCGGTAACTGCGCCTGATGTTCCCTGCTTTACCTTCCTCATTGTAAGAAGCATCCAAGGCCTGCCGCCAAGCACCCCTATCTCGCTTGAGAACTTGTCTGCGGTGATTGCGGCGACGCTTGCCACGTACGAAACCAAGAGGAATCCCTGCGGCACCAGGTTCGCCGTCGCGTTGAAGTAGTAGAAGACCACAATTAGGAGGGGTATTATCCCGTTTGCAATCACATTGCTGTAGCTTCTTGACCTCTCATAGACCCCAATTGCGCTCTTCCTTTTTATCCCAATCCAGGTAACGATCCCTGACAATATCAAGAACCAGAGCATCACCAAAAGGAAGAAGGCCCCCTGTGCCCCACCAAAGAAGAAAAGACCTATCCCAAGGGCGAGTGCAACAAGGACTCCTTTCCAATCTAACGTCAGAAAACTAAACATATTTTCATTCCATTTTTATGAATTATTCCGCTAATAACAAAGCCTTTTAAACCTTAAATCCACCAATATTCTTACGGGTTCTCTACTGAGGAAGGGTTTAACTGGTCGCCTTGCCAGTCCATGAAAATGGATTGGCGCTCTTCCTAATTTTCATCTGTAAATAGCCTTCGCTAACTATATAAGGCTTATTTCAAGGCACCTAGAGCTTCCCACCAACCAAAAGTGATATCATGATGACAAACCAGCCAGGAACAGCGAATCTGATGAAGATCGCGCCGAGCACGCTTAGCACGACTGTAAGGCAGATTGAGCGCCTGAGGCGCGACGGAAAGGACACGGAAGCAGTAAATCTGATACTTAGAACGACAGAGAAGCTATCAAAGGAGCACGGCAGCACCTTCAAGGCGGCCCTAATTATTCTAGAACACCTCCCAAGAAGCTAAACGCTCGCTTAGGCAGGCATATATTTGCCGCTTTCCCACTTCCCTTATGGCGGCATCAAGGATTTCAGCCAAAGCCACTTTCGTCGCCGAGTTTACCCAGGAGGTCTCGCTCATGCTAAGGGGCG
Source organism: Microcaldota archaeon (assembly GCA_028867145.1). Lineage (GTDB taxonomy): Archaea > Micrarchaeota > Micrarchaeia > Micrarchaeales > CABMGC01 > JAGWGI01. The sequence goes on from JAGWGX010000007.1 coordinate 30,180, forward strand.
GAAGATCAAGCGAGTCTGTTGTAAGGCTAGTTGACTCCACCTTAAAAGAGATTCAGGGTACACCGAACAAGCCACTCATTGAGGCAATACGCAAGGAGCTATCAATCCAGTTCCCAGAGCTTCCATGGACATTCAAGGAGCCAAAGCAGTAGTCACAAAGTAAAAATCGCAATTTCTTGAGAAGGTTTAATATTCTATTTACCCCATTAAACCTAGTTCTAATTGTTGATTTTAATGGCAAAGGAAGTGAAGGTAAAAGAGATTGAGGATCTGCCAGGAATTGGCCCTACTTCAGCCCAAAAGCTCCGCGACAACGGCTATGACACACTAGACAAGGTAGCATCCGCGCTGGTCGGCGAGCTTGCTGACAAGACCGGAATCTCAACCGAGGTCGCAAAGAAGGCAATCGATGGCGCAAAGGCCGCAACAACCCTCACATTCCAGACCGGAACAGAGGCATACGATGAGACAAAGTCTCTTGGAAAGATCAGCACTGGCGCAAAGAGCCTGGATGATTTAATCGGCGGAGGAGTCGAAGTCAAGGCAATCACTGAGGTCTACGGAAGGTTTGCTTCTGGAAAGTCGCAGATCGGTTTCACGCTTACTGTCAACGCGCAGCTCCCAAGGGAGAAGGGAGGCCTTGATGGAGCGGTTCTATTCATTGACACGGAAGGAACATTCAGCCCTGAGAGGATCGAGAGCATTGCAAAGGGCGCCGGTCTTGACCCCAAGCAGGTGCTTGAGAACATCTTCCTGATCAGGGCCCAGACAACTGAGCAGCAGGTTCTTGCCGCGGAGAGGGCGGACAAGCTGATCAAGGAGAAGAACATCAAGCTTATAGTGGTTGATTCAATCACCTCGCTCTTCAGGGCTGAGTTCCTTGGAAGGGGGACGCTAAACGAGAGGCAGCAAAAGCTCAACGCGCACATCCACAGGCTTCAGATGCTAGCTGACACCCACAACATCGCGGTTTACATTACAAACCAGGTCATGGACAATCCGGGTATGCTCTTTGGCGACCCGACAACACCGATTGGCGGAAACATCCTTGCGCACGCCGCAAAGACAAGGCTCTACACAAGGAAGGGAAAGGAGGACAAGAGGATCGTGAGGCTAGTTGATTCTCCAAACATGCCGGAGGGAGAGGCGGTCATTAAGATAACCACGGACGGGATAAAGGACTGAGTTCTTGCTTTTTCTAATCGGCATCGGATTAAACAACAGGGATATACCCTACAGCGCAGCGGACGATCTAAGCGGCGCAGATGAGGTTCTTGTGGACCAGTACACCAATTTTATAACTGATGAAGATCTCGCGTGGATTACGAGCAAGTTCCAAATTTCTCCAAAGCTTATCCACAGATCAGACCTTGAGGAGAATGCAAAGGTGATGGTCGAGAAGGCCAAAGAAAAAGATATTGTGCTGTTAGTCTCTGGGGATCCTCTCATTGCCACGACCCACCACACAATTCTGGATCTCGCCGCAAAAAAGGGCGTGGAATACAAAATTTACCACTCCTCAAACATTTTTTCGGGAGCGATTGGGGAGAGCGGGCTTGACATATACAAGTTCGGGCCTACAACCACCATAACCTTTTGGAGCGAGAAGTACAAACCGACCTCCTTCATTGATGTTGTCAAGAAGAACTTCGAGAATGGCCAGCACACAATGTGCCTTTGCGACTACCATTACAACGAAAAGAGAAGGATGAAGGTGTCCGAGGCAATAGAGCTTCTCCATGTAGCCGATGAGACAAAAGGATACGGTTTCATAACTGAGAAGTCAAAGATCTTGGTGCTTGGCGACGTAGGAAAGGACAGCCAAGAGATAAGGTACCTACAAGTCGGAAAGATAAACAAGGAAGACCTAAGGGCATTTGAGGGAAAAGTGATCACGCTAATTGTTCCAGGGCCAATGAATTTTGCGGAAGAGGAAGCGCTTCAAAAGTTTACGGCGCCTACTTCTCAAAATTAATTATTCTCCTGTCTGCGGTCTCTTGGTTGACTGAAAGAAGAACCGTCCTGCTGTGGTCATGGCAATCTGTGAACAAGTATCCTGATTCCGCTGCAATCTGCTTTGAAAACTCTACAACTTCTTCAAGTCTTGGCATCTGCTCGTATGTAAGGTGCCTATCCTCGCTTCGCGCCCCTCCCACGAAAGAGAATCCCTTTACCTCGACATAATCCGGCTTTCCCTTTGCAATCAGGTCCGCGTATCCCTTGGCGTCAGTCATGTTGACTCCCTTCACCAAAGTGAGCCTAAACACTCTTCTTGTCTTGAGCTCTGCAAACACCTTGAGGAACTCCTGGAAGTTCTTCCATGCATTTAACGTCTTTGCCCTTGCAACAATGTTGTAAACCTCTTCATTTGGCGCCTGTATGGAGACATAGAGCTGCGTTGGCATTACGGTTAGCTTTCTAAGTGCATTCACCATCGTCCCGTTTGTGACAATAAATGTGCTGATCTTTCTTTTGTGAAATGCTTCAATTAATATGTTCATGTGCGGATAGAAGAATGGCTCCCCAGTTAGGCTGAGTGCAACGTGTGCAGGATCATTTGCCTCTCTCCACCTTTGCAGGTCGGTCTTCGGGTTCTCCTTGAATCCGCTGATCAGCTTTCGCTGCTCTAAAATTAATCCATCAACGATTGAATCTGGGTCGTCCCACTTTCCAAGCGCATTGAGCTCGTTCCAGTTTATTCCTACTTCCTCTGGAATTATCCTCCAGCAAAAACTGCACGAGAGGTTGCAGCCGATTGCAGGAGTTGACTGCATGCACCTCCAGCTTCTAATCCCATAGAACCTGTGCTTGTAGCAGGTCGCGCCCTCCAGCTGCATGCTGCTTGCGGTGTAGGTGCAGGTCTTCACAGCAGAGTGCCTTCCCACAAAATGATAGCCCTGCCTAGTCATCATCTTCTTTAGCTCGTCTGGAACCTGCGGAGATGAAGCCGGCATTTGCACCAGCGCCTGCGTGTCGCTCATTTTAGCACCGAAATAAGGCTATTTGGCAATGAAGATTTAATAGGCTCTTCTAGGAG
>JAGWGX010000008.1 GCA_028867145.1 Microcaldota archaeon
TGTGAGAACCACATTTGCGACCTTTCTTCCGACTCCGGGAAGAGTCATGAGTTCCTTTATTGTGTGCGGCACCTTTCCGTGAAAATTTTTCACCAGCCTGCTTGCAGATTCCTTGACGTGCCTTGCCTTTGTCTTGTAGAAGTTGATTCCGCCAAGGTCCCTGTTTAGCATTTTTATGTCAGCTTTTGCGTAGTCTGCAAACTTCCTGTACTTCTTGAAGAGCTCCTTTGTGACCTTGTTTACCTGCTTGTCGGTGCACTGGGGCGAGAGCATCGTCGCAACCACAAGCTCGGTTGGGTTTGAGAAGTGTAGCATCGTCTCCTTCTGGTCCCCATAATGCTTCATTAACCTCTTCATCACCGTTTCCGGGAAGTTTTGCTGCATCATTTCACGCAACTGATTATGAAGACCGTCCTAAAGCTCATGTCCCTGCACTTTATCTCCTTGAGACCGCTTTGCTCTAGCAGGTGGAGGAGCATCTGCTTGTCGATGTCGAGCTTCTTGCTGTGTATGAACATGTTGATCTCCCTTCGTATCTCCCCGCTAAACGTTGGGGTGAGGCTAAACATCTGGTACGCGTTCAAAAACGAGTTGAAGAGCTTGCTTCTTGACTTGTTGATGTCTAGCAGTATCAGCTTTCCGCCAGGCTTTAGCACCCTTTTCATCTCTGATAGCGCCTTTGGCAAATCCTCAAAGGTCCCGAGCGCGAATGCGAGCATCACCACGTCAAAGGAGTTGCTCTTCATCTTGAGTGACTCGACATCCCCATTGACGTACCTCACGTTCCTAAGACCCTTGCTCTTCTCCCTTGCAATCTCAAGCATCTCCTTGTTGAAGTCAATCCCAACTATCCTGTAGTCCTTGTATTTCTTTGCGAGAAGCAGCGCAACGTTCCCCGTGCCCGTTGCAATGTCAAGAACGGAGGCCTTTTCGTAGCCTGCGGCCATCTCGACCGCCCTTCTCCTCCAGATGTTGTCAAGCCCTGCGGTAAGCGACTTGCTAAGCTTATCGTAATTCTTGGCGACGTCCGTAAAGAAGTTCTGCTCACCCTCCATAAATCATTACCCCTACTCCCCCAACATAGATATCTATTTAAAATATAAAAAGTCATATCCTTGAAGCTCTAGGTCCTGAAATGTCCATACTATCAATCCACGACGCCCACGATGCCGGCGCGGGCATTGTGAGTGGGGGAAAGGTTCTAGGCGCGGTGAACGAGGAGAGGTTCACCAAGCTCAAAAACGACGTGGGTTTCCCGATTCACTCCCTTAGGTACCTTCTTGAGGAAAACGGCCTGGAGGATGTCCAGAAGATTGCGATTCCCTGGATAGGGGGAAGCGCACTTTTTGCGAGGATGATCCCCTATCTTGAGGTGAAGCGCAGGAAGGTGTGGCGAAGGGAGTTTCCAAAGCCCTCACGCTTTAGGATGAAGCTGCGCAACCTTTTTTTTAGGGTGATACAGGACCAGAATCCAAGGTGGCTGTGGAGGGCGGCTGGAGAGACTATCGGCACACACGTCTTCTCAAGAAGGCTTGCCCCTCTTGGGATCAACAAGGAGCTCGTCTTCGTGGAGCACCACACCGCGCACGCCGCATCCGCATACTACGCATCCGGATTCAAGGAGGCGCTAATAGTGACAATTGATGGTGCAGGGGACGGGGTCAGCGGGACGGTCTCGACTGGGATAGATGGGGAGATCAAGAGAGTAAACGAGTTCAAGGCGAGCGCAAGCCTTGGGATACTCTACGGCGCCGCGACAATAGCTTGCGACCTTAGGTACAGCGAGGACGAGGGAAAGCTGATGAGCCTTGCCGCATACTCTTATCCCTCTGAACTAAAGGAGCTATCTCAAATCTCGCATTACGATGAAAAAAGAAGGCAGCTATTGAGCAGCAACGGAAGAAAGTATGAATATTTGCTCGCGGAGTACCTCAAGGATCACATCCTCTGGAAGAACAACCGCGAGGCATTTGCGTACGCGGTGCAAAAGCATGCGGAGGAGCAGGTGCTCAAGATAATTAGGCAGTACATCAAGGAAACAGGCATAAGAAATGTCGCCGTGTCGGGAGGATTTTTCTCGAACATAATCGCGAACATGATGATAAACCAGATGCCGGAGGTCAAGGACTTCTTTGTCTTCCCCCACATGGGGGACGGAGGGCTTCCAATTGGGGCTGCGTACTACGTTGATTTCCTTGAGAACGGGAAGCTTGAGAAAAAGCAGATCGACAACCTGTATTATGGACCAGAGTACAGCAGCTCGCAGATAGAGAAGGTGCTAAAGAAGCACGCAAAGGATGGCAAGATCAGGTTTGAGGAGCATCGTGATATAGCAAAGTACACCGGAGAAAAGATGGTGGATGAAAAGCAGATAGTGCTCTGGTTCCAGGGGCAAATGGAGTACGGCCCAAGGGGACTTGGGAACAGGAGCGTGCTCTCCCTTGCAAACGATGCCTCTTATCGCAACGAGATGAACCTGATAATAAAAAGAAGGCCCTACTACCAGCCCTTTGCGAGCACAATCCTTGAGGAGGATGCAAAGAAGCTCCTTGAGCCCTATGCAAGGGAGAATAAGTTCATGACAACCGGGTATAGGGTGAAAAAGGAGAGGATGGGCGAGCTTGTTGCGGCCTCTCACATCGACGGTACCACAAGGCCTCAAATGCTCGGCGATGAGAACAGGCTCTATAGGCAGCTTTTGCAAAAGGTGAAGAGCGAGACGGGAGTTGGGGCGCTTCTGAACACCAGTCTAAACAAGCATGGGCAGCCGATAGTGATGTCCCCTGATGATGCCCTCTGGACGCTCATGAACACAGGTGCAAAGTACCTTGCGATTGGGGACTTTTTTGTCGAGAAAAAATAGCGCTACCTGAAACTTCTTTTTGAGTACCTCTCATAGCTCTCCAGCTTCTTTAGGTCAATTCCCTTCACATTCCTAAGGTTTGCAGGCACACCGAAGCTCTCAGAATAAGCGCTTTTGCTATACAGTGCCGCAAGCGGCTCCTTTTCCTCCTCAATTAGCGATGAGATGAACTTCCTTACGTTTGTGAGTGATGCGACTCCCTTCCCAAGCTTTCTCGAGATTCCCTTCGGTGCCATGATGACAAGCGGCACCTTCACAACCTCATCGTGAAGCACTGAACCATGCCCCACAAAGCCATGCTCCCCAAATTCCTGTCCGTGGTCCGAGGTTATTATGACCACAGTGTTCTCCCCTCCCTTTTTGATTGCCTCCTCTGCAATCTCATAAGCATAGTCAGCCGCTTTTTTCACTGCATAATTGTAAATTCTCTTTCCCTTTTCCAGTGCAGCCCTGTCAATCTTCTCCTTCAAGAATGGGGTTGCCCAGCTGAAGTCAAGCTCCTTCTTTCCAATATATGGCTCGTGCGCCTCCATCAAGTTCACAAAAAGGAAGAAATGCTTTCCAAACTTCGTATTTCGGATTTCGTTCACAATGTTGCTGCCTCCCTTCTCAACGGGCCAGCCCTCTATGTACTTTGCCTTGAACTTCTTGAGCGCCGCAATTGGGGTTAGGACTATTCCGCTTGCAATCATGTTCATCAGCAGCGCAGGGTCATCAACGCCGATCTTTCTTACAAGCTTCATGATCACAGCAAGATTGCTGTCATTCTCGCCTATCACCATGTTCCTGTACTTTGAGACCTTGGGCTTTAGCTCATTTGAGATCTCAAGCACCCTTCCGTGCATGTCGGTGAAGTACGATTCCTCCCTGAAGTGGTCGAACTCATCAAAGCCGTAAATCGGATGAATGTAAGGGTTCGCCGAGATCCCGTATGTGGTGTATCCGATTTGCTTTAGGTCAGAAAGGAATGTGCCGAGCCTGAGCCTTATCTGGTCTATGTTTAGCCCCTTGATGCTCTTTGTCTCATGCGCCCCATGCTGCTTTGGATAAAGGCCTGTGAAAATAGAAGCGTGGGATGGAAGCGTCCAGGATGCGGGCGCGATACACTCTTTTATGTAGACAAAGTCGTTTCGCTTTGCAAGCCTAACTGACTTTGCCCGCATGTGCTCCTCAAAGGTGCTCGCTCTTGCGGTATCCATCACCACCAGGACGATGTTGTATTTTTTTATGCAAGCACCACTTAAAACTTAGCAACACTTTGCTCAAATAACTATGCCTATTCCCGCAAATTTCCTATCGCTATAGAGCACAAATCTCCCAAGCTCCTTGACCCTATCAAAGCTCTCGATTGGAACCTTGCTGCCCAGCGTGAGCCTTGCTCCTATTGCCTCAAGCTCTTTTACCTTCTTCACTTTCATTTCCTCTCCTGTTGTTGTGTCAAGGTACCTGAGTATCTCAAGCCTGCTGCATCTAACCTCATTGCTGTTTATCTTTATCGTAAGGTTCCCTTTTATCGGCCCCGTTACAAAGATCAGCCCCTCCATGCTGCTTGCCATCTTTGGTTTCTCCTCCTTGCCAGCAATTATCGCACCCCTAACGTTCTCATTAATTGGCCTGTCAAAAGTTATTGCGACATCTTCCTCAACCGATGCCTTCTTTGCCCTCTTCCCCTTTACCGTAATTGTGGTAACCTTTGCATGCTTTCCAAATGGCAGAACGCTAATCTCCTCGCCAACCTTCACAACTCCGCTTACCACTTTTCCTACAACCGTCTCGCTTTCCGCGTCAATTGATCCCTGAATTGTTATCCTAAGCGGCCCGCCTACCTTCATTTTGTCCTCAATCTTTGCATTCAAGTAGAGAAGATCAACTAGCGCCTTTCCCCTATACCATTTCATGTTCGGGCTTTTCTTAATCAAATTCTCTGCATTGTATGCGGATACTGGCACAAAGTAAATTTCCGAACCTCCAAATCCTATTCTTTCTATAAATGACTTGAGCTCCCTTGTAATCTGCTCAAATCTTTTTTGATCGTATCCTACCATATCCATCTTATTGACTGCTACGATGAGCTTTTTTATCCCAAGCATCCTTGCAATGAAGATATGCCTTTTTGTCTGGTCACGGATTCCCTCATCAGCCTTTGCCGAAACCAGGAGCAGCGCTATTTCCGCATAAGATGCTCCACTGATCATGTTCTTTATGAGCTCCTCGTGCCCTGGCACATCGATGAAAGCAAAAGCAAGGTCCTTATGGACCATCTCGGCCCTTGTGGTGTCGATGGTCATCTCCTGCTCCCTCTCCTCAGAGAAGCTGTCTAGTATGTAGCCCGGCTCAAACTGCCTACCCAGCTTCTTGCTCGTCTTCTTCGCCTCGTTGATCCTCGCCTCCGTTACCGATTTTGTCTGTATCAAAAGGTTCCCAATCAGGGTTGACTTTCCGTGATCCTTGTGGCCGAGCAGCGTTATGTTCTTTACCAACATGTGATCACATATAACCCAAAGCCCTCAGCTTTTCCATGACGTAGGCGCGCTCCTTGTCCTGCTCCCTTCCCGCTCTCTCCTCAATCTTAGTTGTTGAGAGCTCCTTGATTATCCCGTTTAGGTTTGTGACCTTTGACTTTAGCGGGATTGTGCAGTGCGTGCAGCCAAGGCTCCTGTACCTATACCCGTTCCTCGAGAAATACAGCGGGTTGACAGGGATCTTGTTCTTCTGGGTCAAATTCCAGATGTCTATCTCATTGAAGTCAAGCAGCGGATGAATCCTTACGTGGCCCTTGTCATCTAGCTTTGAGGAGTAGTCATCCCAGAGCTCGGCCGGCTGGTCCTTGTAGTTCCACTTGAACTTCTCGTTTCTAGGTGAGAAGTACCTCTCTTTTGCGCGGATTCCGTGCTCGTCCCTCCTAATCGAGACAATGAGCGCGTCAAATCCGTACTGCTTCATAACCTTCTTGAGTTCGACCGTCTTGTTTGCCCCGCAGCATGCAAATCCGGAGAGCTCGGGCTTTATCTTGCTCTTTGCGACAATCAGGTCCAGGTTCCACTTCTTGGTTAGGTCCTCCCTGAACTGGTACGTCTCTGGAAAATCTATTCCATTGTCAATATGAATAACTGGGAATGGCACCTTCCCAAGGAACGCCTTCCTTGCAAGAGCAAGCATCGCGGTTGAGTCCTTGCCCATGCTCCAAAGCGCGGCTATCTTCGGGAACTTTATCTTCGCCTCCCTGATAACATATATGCTCTTTTCCTCCAAACTCTTCAGGTCTTGTTTTATCATAAAATCACTCCTTGTTGTTTACCATCAGCCCCTTGAGGTAGATTGTCGCTCCCTCCATTCCGTTCTTTCCCTTCTTGAAGATCGGTACCTTTGCAACGCTTCTATACTTTGAATCGTAGAGCTGCGCATAGGACTTTCTTAGGTCCTCGATCTTGTTTAGCTTGCTCTTCTTCTCGAAAAAGACCTTGTAGTACTTGACGTTGTCCTTCTTTAGAGAGGCAGCAAGCTCCTTCCAGTTGTCCTCGCTCTGATCCTTCCAGAGCCTTTGCGCAATCTCGTTGAAATTTTGTTTTGAGTCCTTCATAAAATCACTTAAATGTAACCAAGCGCCCGCAGTTTCTCGACTATCTCGTCATCCTCCTTCGACTTCTTGCCCTTCTTTCCTTTTGCCTTGTTTAGCTTCGCCGTTGTCTCCCTGAGTATGTACGTTGCATAGTCGGATACCGAAGAGAATCCAGTCTCCTTTATGCTTGCCTTTATCCTCTCAAATAAGGGGGATGGTATCGTTATAGTTGTGTACTTCCTCCTCCCAGTTTTTTCCTTTGCCATAGCGCCACTTGCATGTATTGTAATGTTATAACATTATAATATATGTAATATAAAAAGCTTCCCTTTTGCCCTAAAATTAGCTGACAAACGACGCGAAAAGGGCAATTACCTGCTTCGCGGAAGCCTTCGAGACGCCAGCAATCCTCACATTGAATGTGTACGGCACATCGCACGTCCTCACCGAGCCTCTCTTGATGCACTTTAGCAAATCAAAGAGCACCTTGTACCCTTCGCCTACAAAGCTGCTTTTATGCTTTGATAGAACCTGCAGGAAGAATTTTCTATCTGCGCCGAAGTATCCTGAGAAAATGTCGGTCGAGGTCGTTCCGCCCCTTGCAAGTAGGACCGCATATGCGAGGTAAATCAGGGATTTTGAGATGATCTTCCTATGAAGTGCCCATCCCGGCACCTTTTCCCTCACCCCGATCGCAAGCTTGTTCCCGTTTTCAAGTGCGTTGTGTATCTCCACTATCTTGTTTGCAGGGTGCTGGAGGTCCGCATCCATCACCACTACATACTTGGTGTCCGCCTTGTTTATTCCGTCTATCACGCTATTTGTAAGTCCTCTCTCAAGCTTCAGCTCTGCCCTGTCAATGAAATCCACGTTCCTGTAGAGCCTTCTGATTTTCTTCACGACCGTGAGTGTCGAATCGCTAGATCCATCATCAACAACTATTACACTTATTCCCGGGTATCCCTTGAGAAGCAGGCTGATTAGCTTTCCGATGTTCTTCCCCTCATTGAACGTCGGGAGAACTACTGTGGTGTTATTGTACTGCAAATCATCAGGCCTCCTTGTCCAAAATTCCCATGAAGAACCTCGTATAGCTGTCAAACTGCCCAATTGCCTGCCTCATCACAGGCATTGTGTGGACAAGGTGAACAAGCTCATCAAGGGTTTTTGTATCTATCCCCTTGAAGACCACAAGAAGCGGCGGGTAGATCAGCACCATTGCCACAAGTCCAGTCATCATTTGAGTTATGTTTCCCGCAAGCGTGAGTATGGTTGAGACAAACATTGCAAGCACAAGGTTTGTGACGAAAAGATTGAGTATTGTCCTGTAGTTCACCCTTATCCCAAAGTTCTTTCTCAGGTTCTTAATGTAGAGCGCAAGCGATGAGAGGTTGCCGATGATGTATAATGCGACAATCGCGCCCACCGCCGTAAATGTGGGGACGAGGAGAAGTATTCCCGCAAGCTGTATCACAACCGCAACTGCGGAGATCTTCATTAGCTGCTTCACCTTTCCGGAGGCTATTAGGAAGCTCGAGTTTAGCGAATTGATCACCCCTATCGAGGTCCCGAGCGCTATGAAGAACAGGTAGGTTGGCGCAAGCGAGAAGCTGGGCCCGAGGAAGACATAAACGAGAGGCTTTGCAAACACCCCGACAAAGACGACTATTGGCAAGTTGAGCAGAAGGGAGTACCTGAGCGCATTGTTATAAGAGAGCGCAATCTCCTTTTTCTTGTTTTTCATTGATAGGAACGTTGAGAAAGCCTGCACCAGCACGAACGCAAGCGTGCCGTATATCACATTCATCATCCCGAGCCCCTTTATCGCAGTGCCGTAGTTTCCGACCACCGCCGGAAGCGCGAACATGCTAAGGAAAAGCACGCCGAAGTTTGCTGTTCCCGCATAAAGGAAGTTGTTTGCGGCAAGCGGCAAGGTGAACTGCAGCGTCTTGTAGATCTCCTTTGGCTTTGGAAGCCTTATCGGCTCATCGTGATATGTCCTGTAGGTTGCGTAGGTATAGTAGGTCGTAAGCAAAAATCCGTAGCAGTCTCCCACCAAAAGCCCAATCACCGCCCCGTTTACCCCCCCAAATATTGCGGGAACAAGGTGGTAAAAGCCCGCATAGATTAGCCCCACCCCCGTGATTAGCTGGATTGCGCCAAGCGAGAAAAGCGCGAAGGCAGCCTGCTTTCCCTTTCCAAATCCAATCAGCGCTGCGTACGATGCACCCCAAATTGTGCTAAAGAGCAGGTCCACCGAGACTATCATTAGCGTGATCACCTGTATCCCCGAGTTTGCGAGGAAGTTCTGCGTTATGTATCCGCTAAACCCTATTCCTACCAGCATCAGCACAATTGAGATTGGGACAACGATAGCATACCCGTTTGCAAGAACCTTTCCTATTCCCTTTCCGTCCCTCCTGTAGCTAAGGTACGAGACGTTCCTGTCAAAGTAGGAGGCTATGCCAAAGATGCTAACCGCGCCGATTAGCCCCGCGTATCCTACTGCGACAGTGTAGATTCCATATCCGCTTGGATTGAGCAGCCTTGCGACCGCGATGAATGTGAGCGTTGTTATGATCAGGCCCGCGACCTTTCCCACCACGCTTGCAAAAAAGGTTCGCGTGGCCCTTCTGCCAACGGACTCCTGAGCTGCCTCTGCATTTTCGCTAATCGCCATCAAGAAACCTTGGTTCGTGCTCGCATTTAAATATTTTTATTCCGAGTAGTAATTACTTAAATTAGTAGTCTCTAATCAGTTAGTGTTTAAAAGAGCTTTCACGGAAAAATGTTTTGCAGCCTGGTAAGATGGATTCTCAACAACCAACAACCGCTTCGCATGAGCACGCGCACCATGCTGCAAAGCCAAGCCTCGGGCAGCAGGCAAGGGAGAGCCTAATCTCAAACCTTCCGGTGCTCTTGCTTTATCTTGTAATCTCGCTCATCATCTTTTGGCCCATAGTGTCGCATCCTGCCTCGGTTGCGGTAAATGGCGCCGGGGATCTTTACCAAAACCTCTGGAACCTATGGTGGGTCAACTATGCAAGCTTCACCCTTCACACCTCGATTTACTTCAGCCCGCTTCTTTACTATCCGATAGGCGCAAGCCTTCTTACGCAGACACTCTCGCCAATCACAGCCTACCTTAGCCTTCCATTCCAGGCAATCAGCCTTGTCTTTGCATACAACATGATGCTCTTTGTCGCATTTGCGCTTTCAGGGTTCTTCATGTTCCTGCTTGCTGACTATCTCGTGAAGAACAGGTACGCCGCGATAATCGCGGGCCTGATCTTTGCGTTTGCGCCGATGCATATGGCGCAGGCGCTAAGCGGACATCTTAACTGGACAAACATCGAGTTCCTGCCGCTCTTCGTCCTATTCTTCCTCAAGATGATTAATGAGAAAAAGCTTGTCTACTCCCTTGGGGCTGCTGCAAGCTTTGTCTTCTTGCTATTTATGGGCGATCCCGAGCAGGGAATAATTGCAACCGTCTTCACAATAATCTTGTTAATCATCTATGTGGCAAAATCGACCTGGAGAAATAAAGTTCTAAACATTGAGTTTGGAAAGGCCCTTGGGGCAATGATAGTGCTCACCCTTATAATCGGCTCCCCATTTTTGAGTCCGATCTCCGCCGCATTCACAAACGGCCAGCTCTCCCAGGCCGCAGGCGCGCTAAACGATGTGAACCACAACATGCTTTGGAGCATGCCTGTGCTCTCCTTCCTTGCGCCAAGCATGTACAACAACTTCTTCTCATGGCTATCTACTTCATACGCCTCCATTTACTCAGTCGACCCGACCGAGAGGGTCTCGTACCTGGGCTACGTTGCGCTGCTTCTTGCGCTCTTTGGGGTATACCATGACGCCAAAAAGCACAAGTTCGCAAACACGCTTGTCTGGATTGTTGCTGCACTGATTTTTGGATGGCTCTCGCTTGGACCATACGTCCAGTTTGGAAACTTGCAGTCCTCGGGCATTCCGGGAATATATCTAATCTACAGCCTAATTCCGTTCTTCAACATAATAAGGGAGCCCGCAAGGTTTGACCTTGTACTAACCCTTGCTCTTGCGATTTTGGCCGCCTATGGGTTTAAGCAGATAATTGATGGGCGAAAGGAGAAGAACACCCATACCCACAAAAACGAGCAGTACCTCGCAATAATCTTGTCACTTTTGATACTTGTCGAATATGCGGGAATTCCAATCACGAGCAGCTACATCCGCAACTTCTTCATGACAACAACAATCCCGCTAGCATACACCCAGATCGGCCAGATACCTGGCAACTACAGCGTGCTTGTGCTTCCCGCAATTCAGGGCTCTGGCGACTACAGGCCTGAGCTCTACATAGGCATGGCAATGTACTATCAAACAGCATTCCACCACCCGATGCTAACCGGATACACCTCAAGGATAAACGAGACCGAGCTAATACCCTCAGTCACGCTTCCAATTGCGCTCTCCGCAAGCTACCTCCAAAATGGGCAGGGGCTGGTATATCCTTCACCGATAGTCCAGAACAACACTAACGTAACCCTCTTTTGGATAGCAAGCCACAGGACCGCATTCATTGCAATAATCAGGCAGGCATTCAACATCTCCCAGCAGCAGGTGCTCGGCAACTACCTGGTGGGGGTTTTCGGCCAGCCAGTCTACCAGGACAACACAACAATAATCTTCTCAACAGTCAACTCAACGGGCAACACGGCGCACACAATGGTTTCATACACTGCTGGAGCCTGGTATCCGGGCTTCACGCTTTGCCAGAGCGCGCTCACCTGCAACTCAATCTTCGGGTCGCTTTGGTGGGGTCCGAACGTCAGGGCGATTGACATCTACTCTCCAAAGGCAAGAAATGTGAGCATGAACTTCCAGGGAATCTCGTATCAGGGAGCTCTCCCACTCAGCTTGTACCTAAACTCCCCGACAACCCCTGTTGCGATAAAGAACCTAAACACCACGCTTAGCAACTACACAGTATCTCTCTCGCTTTCGCAGGGAATAAACCAGCTCTTTTTGGTCTCCCAAAACACGACGTTAAACACGCAGGGCAACCCGTACCTGAACTTCGGAGTCAGGAACATCAACTTTGTACCGAAATAATCGTCGTCAATTACAAAACCTGCACACAAGCTTTAAATAGCTCACTCAGTTATCTACAATCAAGGTGCGGCCCAGAAGAATGATTCTGAGGTGGCACCTTGAACCATGGGAGTGGTAGAAATGGAAGAGAATCTAAACGAAGGAGAGACGTACGAAGTGAAGGTGGCGGCAAAGAACCCGCACGGAGAGGGAATAGGCAAAATAAACAACTTGATTGTATTCATCAAGAATACAAAGACAAGGATCGGAAAGAGCTACCGCGTAAAGATTACGAAGGTATACCGAACATTTGCCTATGCAGAGTCGCTTGAAGGCACTAAGGCTTTTATAGGTAATGGTAGCCTTATAGTATAACAGGGAGATTATTTTTAATATTTTTACTTCTTTTATTTTAATCTAAGAGGTTGACCTAAATGGATTACAAAGAGATGTCAGAGAGAATAATGAAAGGAACGACCACTGTCGGTGTTGTCTGCAGCGACGGAGTAGTCCTTGGGGCAGACTCAAGGGCTAGCATGGACACCTTCCTTGCAAGCTCAGAGGCAGTCAAGGTCAACAGGATCGACGGCAACCTAGGAATGACAATCGCAGGGAGCGTCGGAGACGCTCAGTATCTGGTAAAGCTGCTCAAGGCTCAAAACGAGCTATACAAGATGAACGAGGGAAGGCCTCTTTCGCCAACGTCTGCTTCATCGCTACTCTCGCTTGTGCTTCAGGAGAACAAGATGATGCCATTTTACATTCAGCTCCTGCTTGGGGGAATGAACGTCAACACCCCGGAGCTATACAGCCTTGATATGATGGGCGGATTCATTAAGGAATCAAAGTTCACATCGACCGGAAGCGGATCGCCTGTCGCGCTCGGATATCTTGAGGATGTTTACAAGAAGGTCTCAACCACTTCAGAGGTCACAAAGCACGTAGCAAAGGCGCTAAAGGTGGCGATGAAGAGGGACATTGCGACTGGAGACAGGATTCACATAATTGCAATAACAAAGAGCGGCTACAAGGAGTTCTCAAAGGAGGAAGTAGACGAAATGGTAAAGTAAGCCATAGAAGAGTTGTAATATTTTTTGATTTTAAAAGTTCTGATAGGCGGCATGCTGTTATAATAGTGGAATATAATAACGCTACAAAATTTTCCCAGCTTTTGCTTGGAGAAATTAAAAACGACTAAGAATAGTAAAAACATTTAGTGATATTTTGGAAGACAAACCAGTTGAAAAGCAGGTCCCAGCAAAGAACCTTCTGCACCTAATCGAGGAGCTAATTCCTCCAGATGCAGGTTTCATAAAAGCTGAGTACGAAGGTCCTGACATTGCAATTTACGTGCGCGACATCGTATACATCTTCAGCGACGAAAACATCGTGAAGAGCATAAGCGCAACTGTCAAGAAGAAGCTAATCATTAGAAGCGAGAACACAAAGCTGATGGATCCCGAGGCCGCAAGGGCTGAGATAATCAGGATAGTTCCAAAGGAGGCAGGACTTAATGAGGAGGGGATAAGGTTTGTCCCAGAGTTTAGCGAGGTCTACCTTGAGGCGCTAAAGCCGGGACTTGTGATCGGAAAGGGAGGATCGACCCTCAAGAGCATGGTGATTGCGACAAAGTGGGTCCCAAGGGTCTTTAGGATCCCGACAATGAACAGCGACATAATCAAGGGAGTAAGGCAAATGCTCCTAAAGGAGAGCGACTTCAGGAAGAAGTTCCTCACCTCTGTTGGAAAGAGAATCAACAGGCCTATAAATAAGAGCGAGTGGATAAAGGCAACCGCGCTCGGAGGATTCCAGGAGGTCGGAAGGAGCTCGCTGCTGCTTGAGACTAATCACTCAAAGGTTCTAATCGACTGCGGGCTAAGCCCAGAGCCATCAATCAAGGGATCTGACGCAAATGCGGGAAGCGATGACAACAAGGCATTCCCATACCTTGCAAATGCAAACATAACAATCAACGACATTGATTCGGTCATACTTACGCACGCCCACATGGACCACACGGGTTTCGTACCATACCTTTTCAAGTACGGTTACGAGGGTCCGGTTTACTGCACCCCTCCGACAAGGGACCTTGTTGCTCTGCTGCTATTTGATTACCTAAAGCTTGTGCAAAGAAGCGGAGGCACTCCGCTCTATGAAGAGAAGGACGTGAAGAAGATGCTCTCGCACATGATAACGAGGGATTACCATGAGGTAACAAATGTTACTGACGAAATCAAGCTTACTTACCATAATGCGGGGCACATCCTTGGAAGCAGCCTCGTCCACCTACACATTGGTGAGGGGATGTACAACATTGTGCACTCAGGGGACCTAAAGTACGGATTCACAAGGTTGCTAGATCCCGCGGACACAAAGTACCCAAGGATTGACGCGCTCTTCATGGAGTCTACATACGGCGCGCAAAACGACATCTCTGTCCAGAGGCAGGAGGCTGAGGTCAACCTTGTCGAGATAATAAAGCGATGCGTTGACAACGGAGGAAAGGTGCTGGTTCCGCTCTTTGCGGTCGGAAGGGCGCAGGAGATGATGCTCATACTCGAGGCATTCTTTGCAAACAACCCAAAGTACAAGCTTGACTGCCCGATCTACCTTGACGGAATGCTACTTGAGGCAAGCGCGATACACACCGCTTACCCAGAGTACCTCAAGATGAACCTTCAGCACAGGATACTTAGCAACAGGTCGCCGTTTGAGTCGGAGATATTTGAGATCGCAAAGGGGGAGAGAAGCGACATAGTCGAGAAGGGACCAGGCGTTATACTTGCGTCCGGAGGAATGATGAACGGCGGAGTCTCGCTTGAGTACTTCAAAGCGCTTTGCGAGGATCCAAAGAATCTGCTCCTATTCGTTGGTTACAACAGCGCCTCATCGTTTGGAAGAAGGGTGCAGGCAGGAGCAAAGGAGGTCGCGCTTCCAGGAGAGAACGGGAAGCTGCAGAACTTCAAGGTCAACATGCAGGTTGCAACTGTGGAGGGATTCTCAGGTCACAGCGATCGAAGGCAGCTGATGAGCTTTGTCGAGAACATCCGCCCAACTCCAAAGAAAATATTCACGATGCACGGAGAGGCCTCAAAGTGCGAGGACCTTGCAAGGGGACTTGCAAACAGGCTTAGGGTCGAGGCAAGGGCGCCTATGGACCTAGACACGATTAGGTTCAAGTAACTTTATTTGTGCTGGGATCTGTAGAGCCATTTTTCCTCCTTTAGCTCTATTTTTTTCTTTAGTTCGATTAGGTCGTTTTTGCCTTCCTCCAGCTCTTTTTTCATTACCCTGATATTTCCAAGCTGACTCTTCACCATATCTTCAAGGCGTCCATCTATTTTTGCCTTGTCGATAAACTTCTTCTTGTGGAGGAATTCTACTACCTCACTTTTTGAATCCTTTACCTCGATATTTGAGTCAGTTGCGTACTCTATCTTCACAAACGCAAACTTTCCCCTTATCCTAAAGATTCCGGCGAAGGCAACCTTCTCAACACCTGACATATGTACGATGTGGTCGGAGTAGATGATAATTTCTCCAGGTGCCCTATTCGAGTGCTCAAGCTCCTTGTCGATCTCCAGTATCTGCTTGGTGAGACGCCTGAACTCGATCACCTTTTCCATTGCACCAAACTTCCCATCCATCTTGAGTTTTGGGTCCTTTCTCACGAAGTTCTCAAGGTGAGAAATTATCGCTTGCGCTATTGCATACCTTGCGTGCTGGAGCTCCTCTAATTTCTTGCTAGATGTTCTGTAATTGGAAGTGCCCTTGGATGAATTGATTACTTCCATACTCTCACAAAATCTAACTTCGTCTTATTTTGGGAGGAAAAATTTGCCAAGACCACTAAAATTGCCTTAGCTCCTTTAGCTGATTCTTATCAAATACGGGATCATCTGCCATACCTCCAAATCCGATGCTATCCCCAAGGAACTTTCTCTCAATGACTCTAACATCGCTCTCTTCTGGATGCTCAAAGATCATCTTTACTTTGACGGGATCTTCGCTAATCTCTAGTGCGCCCTCCTTGTTTACCTGGAGCGCAATGTGCTTGACCCCTCCATGCTCCCCGATGATTCTTGCTGCAAAAATCAGGTCCGTTCCCTCTATCCCCTTTTCCTCCGTTCTTAAGTACCACTCTATTTTATTGCTGTGTATGTCCGAGTAAATTCCGGGCGTCTTGTTCATCTGAAGGATGTTTCCAGGCCCAACATGCTCCTTTAGTTTATTCATGTAATCAGAGAGCACCTTTTGGTCCATCGCAGGGCTCATGATCTGCTCAAATATTCCGGATAGCACGGTTGCGTGCCCAAACTTCTTCTCCGTCTGCATGCTCTCAATCTTTTTCTGCTTTTGCTCAGGTGTTTGTTTTACATTACTCATATTGATTTACCCTTTAGGTATTAGCATAAATTGCTGGTTTTCTTATTCAAATACACCGCATATGGATTTGTTTTTTTCATTTTCAGCCACTTTGAAAATTAGAAAGTCTCAACTCTTGGCCAGTCGATATCGGGCGCGACAATGTCCCTTGAATAGGAGGTTGTTGTTGCGCTCACTCTTCCGTATGCAAGCATTGCAATCTCTAGAAGCGAGAGCAGGCTTACCCCTAGGAGATATGGCAGGTAGCTGTCAAGGTACTCAAAGCTAACGCCCATCAGCATGATTGTGCCCACAAGCGCGCTCAGGTAAATCCCCCTCTCCTCTGTTAGAAGTATCAAGATTCCCGCGAGGAATCCAAGTATGCTAATCACTAGGTTGAAGAGCGGTATGCTGTACGTTGAGCTAAATGTTCCAAGAGCGGTTGACGGGGCTACGCCCGATATGTACGCTGCGATAAAGCTTAGCTGTGGAAGCGTGAAGTAAAACAGGATCAGTGAGTTCACAACGAAAATCGCGCTTGCGATCTTTATGAACGAGTTCATCGGCCTTGCCCTTAAGTCCTCCTTGCCCGCGACCTTGTCAATGTCATCAATCGAGTAGAACTTGTCCGAGTACTCCACAAGATCGGCGTAGCAGTAAGGCATCTTTGAGTACGCAGAGAGCGCGTAAGCGCTCCTCCATGGGTGGTTTACGCAGTTTAGGCCGGCTGCCGCCTCCATCTGCTCCCTTTCAGACTCCATCACCTTCCTATTCATCTCTGGTGCGGGCTGCTCCACCACCTTTTGCACCTGCGGAGCCTGCTTTGTCACGCTCTCCATTAGGGCTTTCTCCTCAAGCCTCGAGGTGATTGTGGGCTTCTCCTCCTGCTTTTTGAACAGATTAAAATACGAGCCACTCTCTGCTGGCTTTTGTGGGGCTGCCTTTGGCGCCTCGACCGGCCTTGGGACAGCCTTTGGGGCAACAATCGCCTTCGGCTGCTCAATCTTAACTTCCGGCTTTGGCGCGCTTTCCGTCTTTGTCTCCACTTTCTTGCTCATTCCCCTGAGCTTGAAGATCAAAAGTTCGTCCGGATTCGTAGCCATGTCTCGACCATCAATCAAATCTATGAGCCGCCCTTTCCGCCTGCTGTTTCTTCTTTTCGAAAATTCCCCTGTGCTTGGCGCAGCTTATGCAGTAGTAAACCTTCCTGCTGAACATCATCGACTTGACGTCGTTTTCGTTGTGGAGCTCCGTGCCGTAGCTGAACCTCTTCTCAAAATCGACTGCCTTGGTCCTAGGGACCCTTCTGCTGCATTGATCGCATGTGACTAATGTGTCTGAGCCTCTCAAATTAACACCTTGTGATTTACTATTAACGAGAAATAGATTAATAAACTATCGCTCGATTTGCCTCCTATCAAAGGCAGGGTTTGCTCTCATAAAATCAGGCAATTCCGAACTCCTTTTTTATCTTCTCGACCTTCGGCCTTGTGACAAACATGCAGTATGGCTGCAGCGGGTTCTTGTCAAAGTACTTCTTGTGGTAGTCCTCCGCAACGTAGAACTTCTCTAGCTTCTTTACCTCTGTCGCAATCGGCTTTGAGAAGTTCTTCTTCTCTTTGGCGATGAACTCCTCTATGACTTTCTTGTCCTGCGCATCGCTGTAGAGTATTATTGACCTGTACTGCGTTCCCACATCCGCGCCCTGCTGATTTACCGAGGTGGGGTCATGCATCTTGAAAAATACGTTAAGCAGCTTCTCAAGCGAGATTATCCTTGGGTCGTACTGGATTTCAAGCACCTCCGCATGCCCGGTTGTGCCCTCGCACACCTGCTCATAGGTTGGATTCTTTCTTGTTCCGCCGGCATAGCCGGGAGTCGTCTTTGTTACCCCCTTAAACATCTCAAAGACCGCCTCCGTGCACCAAAAGCACCCGCCTCCAAACACAATTGAGCTGCCTGTCATTTCTTCTCCTTTGGTATGAACTTCATCGAGATTGAGTTTACGCAGTGCCTTGTGTTCTTATCTGTATAATGCTCCCCCTCAAAAACGTGCCCTAGGTGCGCGCCGCAGTTTGCACACTCTATCTCAACCCTGTATCCGTCTGGATCCGGAAGCCTCTTCACGGCCCCCTTTATCTCCTGGTCAAATGCTGGCCATCCGCAATGCGCGTCAAATTTGTCCTTAGAATTGTAAAGTGGTGCATTGCACCTCCTGCAGATGTAGATTCCCTCTCTGAAATTGCTGTCATATTCTCCCGTGAAGGGCATCTCCGTTCCCTTCCCTACTATAACGCGCTCCTCCTCCTTGGTGAGCTTGTTTAGCTTCATACACTAAGACATTGCCTTTAAAGTTAATATAGCTAATGCCCAAGCTTTTTATTCTATTGCAGCCAATCCCTACTATGTCACTTGGCAACAGGCTGCACAGCGCCTCGCACTCGATTTACAGGAGGGCGCTTTTCTCGCTGACGCTTGTCGTGCTAGTCGTCGGTTTCGGCACTATTGCGCTTCACTATATCGAGGGCTATTCTTACCTTTACGCCTTCTTCTTCATGAGCATGCTTGCGACGGGCCAGGGCCCTCCTATAGTTCCAGTTACAGACCTGGGAAAGCTCTTCACCTCCCTTATGGCATTTGTGGCGGTGGGCACGACGATATTCTCGCTCGGTTTCCTGTTCGGTCCGGTCTTTGCGAGAATAGTCAGGGCGAGCGAGGAGAAGCTAAAGGAGGAGGAGAAGATGATAATCAAGAAGGTAAAGGAGTACGAGGAGGAGATATAGCCCTCTTCCTGGAGTGATTTAATGGAGATAAAGGTAAGGGTAACCCCAAACTCGAAAACCGCGCACGTGATGAATGCGGTCATAAAGATCGACGAGACAAACTTTGCAGTAAAGGTGAACGCCCCAGCGACAGAGAACAGGGCAAACAAGAGGCTGGTTGAGATAATGGCGGACTATTTCCATGTGCGAAAGTCATGCGTGAAGATAATTTCGGGCCTAAACAGCAGGAACAAGGTCCTTGAGGTCACGAAATAAGCAGGATTAAATAGATTGATTATGAATACCTATCAGGTATGATTATGCGAAGAATAACAAAAAAGGTAAGGCACCAGCTCAAGATCAAGAGAAGCAAAAGATCCACGAAGTAATCCTTTTAGATTTACCATTGCGTCGTCTGGCAAAATTCCCGAGTAGCTCTCGCTTTTTAGCAAGTATTTATTTTAAACGCTAAGTTAAGCAACCTTTTAAAACTAAAAAACCGATTCCAATCCTATGCAGATTAAGCAAAAGGCACAAATAGTTTCGGTTGCGGTGGGTGCCCTGGTTGGGGGTGCTGCAGCCGATTTTGGGCAACATCTTCGTGACCACACCGTAACAACTGAAATTAGTATAAGTTTTGCAGCTATTTGTGTTGCAGCCACTTTTAGGAGAGAGATAGCTGCTGGAGTAAAGAAGCTACTGAAATCTGCCTCTCGATAAAATAAGGAAGCCTCAGGAGGGAATTGGACCCCCGACTTCTTGTTTACAAAACAAGCGCTCTACCACTGAGCTACTGAGGCATAGAAAAATCGCCCTGCAAGCAGTAATCTAGTTTGTCGCTTAAACTTTTTAAATACGACACCTATCCTCTAGTAAGAGGCGTTTTCTCTTTTCAGGTAGCTAAGATAAATCAGGTAAGAGAGCGCAATTATCAAGAGCCCCCCTCCTATAGTGCTGATCCAAAGTATGGCGGAGGAAATCGCAGGAGCCGCAACGTAATTTAGGATGTTTATATCTCCAAACACGTAAGGGTACTCTATAGCACCAAACACGTTGATTGACACAAATAACCAAAATAAGGTCAGATGGTTTGCGTATCTTGACATATTGCGCTGCATAATTGCGGCTATTATGCCCAGTATTGCCGGGAATGCCAAGAGGTAGGCATTTGCCGCAAGATTTGCAAAAACCAGCGGTAGGTATGCCCAGATTGCAATTCCCATCAAGACAAACGCAAGCGCGAGTGGCAAAATCCCAAACTCATGCATCCTGCCCACCTTGAAGCAGCTGCTTACCACAAATATTGCTATAAGAAACACCCCGATTAGCATGAGCACATTGAAGGGGTTGAATAGCAAGACCAGGAAGTCTGCAAGGTTAGCTTGTAGTGAGACTCCGATGCCGCTTATTCCGGAATCAAAGACGGAGATTGCAATTAGCGTTAGTGCAAGTGTGGAGAGTGCGTAGATGTCCATGTATAGATTCTCCTTCTGTGGCGAGTTCATGTACTCGCTGTAGACTAAGAAGATGCTTCTTAGTATGAAGAAGATCGCCGCAATAAGAAGGGGCGCCACGTAGAGCTGCCCAACTGCATTAAGTAATGTCGGGTAGGTTACCTCAAAATTAACCAGGTAAAATGCTGCGAATGTACCGTTTACCTCCCAGATCGGCAAAAGAAACTTCCTTATCTCGTCCCTGTAATTCCTATACTTGAGAAGGGAGAGCAGTGCAATGCCTACCTCTACTATGAAAAGCGTCGCAAATACCGAAAGTATCAGGTAATTTATAAGGTATAAGATGTTCATTGGGAGTTCAACTCATTTTCAAGTGGCCTGTCCTTGAATATTCTTCTGAGTATAATAAAGGTGAAAGGTATCACAAAAAGATAGAACAGGAAGATGGCGCCTGTAATTGGAACTATTGATGTTGAGTAGTTTGCCGCATCGCTAACCAGCATCACGTTGTATATTATCCACGGCTGCCTGCCAAGCTCTGCCATCACCCATCCCACCTCAAGTATTATCACCGCCAAAGCCCCTGCCACAATCAGGAGCCTGAGCATCTTTGCATTGTCAAGCGGGTTCTTTTTGAGGAGCTGCAAGATCACAAAGAGCGCAAGTATCCCGGCCACCAAAAATCCCGTTCCCACCATTATGTCAAACATCAGATGGACTATCAGAGGCGGCCAGGTGCTTTGCGGATAGCTGCTAAGCCCTGGAACCGATCCGGACGGGCTGCCCGTTGCCAGGATGCTTTGAAGGTAGGGTATTGCAATATAATACTGGAGCGTGTTGTTTATCGGTATCCCCCCAATTCGCTCCGGTGCAAACGCCTGCGGGTTGATATTTCCCTCTATTGCGGCATACTTTTCTGGCTGGACGCTCACAAGCGTTGCAATTGATACTATTCCTGTCACCAGCGCAAAGAGCGTGAAGATGATTGCAAGGCAGATAAGTAAGATGAGCCCCCTTTTGTAGTACGTGCGCTTTTGCTCGTCTTGGGCTTTAAGCAGCATAAATGCCATGTAGGCAAGGAAGATGAAGACTGCAGCAAAGCACGATGTCGAGAGGACATGCAGTAGCTCTATCACTGCGGTCGGGCTGTTAAACACCGCAAGTGGGTCCACATTTGTGAGCATCCCGGTCGCAATGTAGTTTGGGATGTTAAATCCTACGGGCGTGTTCATGAAAGCATTTACCATGGTAATAAGCCCACCCGACAAGAAGCCCCCGATTGCAATCGGCACGCCTGCCAGAACGTGCATATATGGATTCCTGAACTTGTTCCAGGAGTAAATGTAAATTCCAAGGAAGATTGTCTCCATGAAGAACGCAAACGTCTCAAGGTAGAACGGGAGGATTGCAACCTGCGCGACTAGCTGCATGAACTTTGGCCAAAGGAGCAGTATATTTAGCGCGACCAGCATCCCTGATGCTGTTCCAATCCCGAAGAGTACAACGAGCACTATTGCAAGCCTTCTTGCCATCACCTTGTAATTTTTGTCCGCATACCTTATCCCAAGGTACTCAGCGATCAGAATTATCACAGGCAGCGCAATTCCAATGCTTGCAAGCGGGATATGGACTCCAAGTGAGAAGCCCATCAGAAAGCGGTCAAAGTCCACAATCAGCAACCAAGCACCTCCCTACTTGCTCACCAAAAATCCATTCCACAGGAGAAGCACTCCCACAAACTCCGCAAAGTAGAGGAACGCGGGGAAGGCCGCGATATAGAGCGTTCCCGCAATGGAGACCACTATCACCCCTGCTATTATGCTGAGAAGCTTCCTCTGCTTTGTCCTCTGGTACGCGATTCCCGCGCACACTATTATTACAAGCGCCGCGGGGAAGGTTGCAATTGATGAGGCCCAAAGAACAAAATCGGGAGGCAGCCCCGCCACCACATTTCCAATCAGCAGGTTTCCTATCTTGCTTGAAACAATTGAGTAGAGGGTTAGCGCGGAGGCAAAGATCGTGAAGCCGTAGTAGAAGTGGCGTATGTTCCCGTTCTTCACCATCTGAATTGAGCCAAGTGCAAAGAGCTGGACCAACAGGACGACCAAAAAAAGGTATAAGCTAATGAGCAGCGTGCTGTATATTCCGTATGCAAACGGAATCTGCAAGACTGTGCTCACCGCAAATGTTATCATCCCAAGGCTCCAAAAGAGCTTGCTTGCACTATTTTTCCTGAGGTAATTTTGCACAATCACCACTGCAAGCGCAATTGCGAGAAGGGCTATAATTATCGTCGAAATGAGAGCGTAGAGCTGGTCGGGAAGCATGCTAGTATATTGAGGGTATAATTTAAAAGGATTTTACTCTGCTCCTAACTTGATCTCTATAGAATCTTGCGATACGAACGAATAAAAATGCTTAAATATCCCCAAAATACTACATCACTTGATAGTTATGATGAAGCTCGCTGTTGAGAAGAAGGAAAGCACTCTAAGCAACAAGGCTCAAGCACAAATGGAGCTTGAGGCATACCTAAATGCAGGAAAGAGCCTCAAGCGATGGGAATACTTCATGAAATGTATGACAATTAATGAAGGTTCTTTCAAGCGCGGCCATGTTAGCATTAATGAGATGGTAAGGCAGATGGCAAAATTTGACCCGGAGCCCTACAAGCTGCTTGGCAGGATGGTTAAGAAGTATGGGATAAAGGACTTTACATCCGCCTCTATTCATCTTTTTGTGCACAACAGGGAGTATCTCTCTCAGTTTTTTGAGATAAAGACCCTTCCGCGCTCCTAGCCTCTTCTTCCGCAAACCAGTGAATAGTCACAGGTGCGTGCAATCACTTTTCAACTGCTCCTGCATCTCTATCAGCATTCAGTAAAAAGAAAGAGGCGGAAAATTCCGCCAAAAATTCAACTTGTGCTTAGCGTTGCATTGTAGAAGTCCTGGGGGAACTGCTTCATTATGCCTGAGCTTAGCATGTCCGCCATTCCAAGGATCTCAACGTGCACCGCATCATATGTCAAGACGCTGCCCGTGTAATTGCCCTTGAGCTCGTCTGCAGCCTCCTGCAACGTCAGGTCAAGGTGCGATTTCATCATAGCCCTCATATCTTGGTTGGAGAGATACGGATTTGCGCTGCTTATGAAGTCAGCAATGTCGTTTGCGTTTGCATACCAGCTATTTACAGACTTGGCAAGCGCCGTCTGATTTCCTCCCTTTGCGGCCTGCATCACTCCTACCGCATCAAGGATGTGGGTCCTTAGAAGCGCAGTGAGCTGATCTCCCGCGGCACTCCCATAAAATGGCTTTATGGCGCCCCCTATATCCTGCTGGTTTTGCAGCAATCTTGCCGCAGTCGCGTTGAAGTCCGCAGAGCCTCCCGCAAAGCCGACTATCGCAAGCCTTGTCCAGGTTATGTGGTCCTCCCACAGCTTCCTCATTGCATCATGAAAGACCACCGTTGATGTCTTTCCTCCCACCATGTTCATCTGGCTGGTCTGCTGCCCGGCATGCGCGCCCGGATGCGATCCAAGCACGGCAAGTATTCCCACTGCCACGATGACGGCCAATATGGCTATCCCTATTCCCGTTTTGTTGTCCATAATTTCACCTATTTAGATACTATTTAGTGTCTAAATTAAACACCTAATTATAAATACCTTTTTGTGTCTTAATGAATACTCATGGAAAGCATTTCCCTTTTGGGCGCCACTAAGAGAAAGATGGCGGGCCTCATGCTCGGCGCGCCCCAAAGCGTTGCTCAGCTTGCAAGAAAGCTCAGGATCCAAAAAAGCGCCGTCAGAAAACACCTTGATTCCATGGTGGCAGGCGGCCTTGCATCGCAGAAGCTTGTCGTCCAAGGAGTCGGAAGGCCAAAGAAGTTTTATTTGCTCACAGAGGCGGCAAAGGAGATGATGCCAAGGCAGTATGATTCAATCCTTAACTTGATGGTGGAGATTGTGAGCCAAGATCAGGATAAGGAGTATGCCTCTAGGCTCATGGAACGAGTCGCGCAGAAGGTCAACGCGGGTTTTGAGATGCCAAGTGGAGGTGCGAAGGCACTTAAGGAGTCCAATTCCCTTGGCTTCATGCCCACCATGGAAAGGATCGATGGGAAGACTGTCATTACCAGCAGAAATTGCCCGTTGATGAAGGTTGCCTTTAAACAGGGGGAAGTAGTATGTGCATCATTTCATGAGAACCTTCTAAAATTTGCCTCTGGTGCAA
The DNA here is from genome assembly GCA_028867145.1 of Microcaldota archaeon. Taxonomy (GTDB): domain Archaea; phylum Micrarchaeota; class Micrarchaeia; order Micrarchaeales; family CABMGC01; genus JAGWGI01. The sequence continues at coordinate 24,322 of JAGWGX010000008.1, forward strand.
AGAGCGTAAAGAGGGAAAAATGGATGAATACGGGGGATCCTGTTTGCACCCACGCATTTTAGCTCGCTCCTTGTGCCTTTTCCAAATTTTTTTGTGCGAATTCCTCTCGCATCTTCATCTGCCTTCTCTTCCTGTTGTAGCCAAGCGAGAAGTCATGAGTCGCATCCCTTATTTTCCTTAGGAGCAGCATCATCTTGCTGTTCTTGTCGAACTTTCTTGGAATCGGCAGGTCGGGAAGGTATATTTCCTCGCGCTTCTTTGCAAGTCCAATCACCGGGAGAGCAAGTCCAAGTGAGCTAAGCGACTCCCTTGCGGAGTTTAGCTGCTCCTCCCCTCCGTCTATCAAGATAAGGTCCGGCATCTTTGCCTTTTCATCGAGCAGCCTCTTGTATCTCCTTAGCACCGCCTCCCTTATGCTCGCAAAATCATCTGCACTGTGCACAGTTCTCATCCTAAACTTTCTATAGCCGCTTCTGTCCGGCTTTGCATTCACAAACCTTACCATTCCTGAGACTATGTGTTCATCTCCTGTGTTCGAGACATCAAATGACTCTATAACAAGCGGCAGTGCAGGAAGGTTTAGCGCATTTTGGAGGTCTGTGAGCGCGCTGTCGTGCTCCATGTTCACCTCAATGTTCTTCTCGGCGAGCTCAAGCAGCGATTTCTTCTCACCCTTTAACGGGACAATCATGCTAACCTGTGCCCCCCTTATGTTTGCAAAGAACTTCTCTAGCACCGCCTTCTCCGCGCCATCAGCCCAGCACTCCTCGTTTAGTATTATTTCCCTTGGAATCTGGTTTGAGGCGTAAAACGCCTTGAGGAACTCCTGCTCGAAGTTCTCCTGGTACTGGGCATCGAAGTCCTTCTTGCCAAGAAGCACACCGCGCCTAACTCCCATCTGCACAACAATCACCTTCTCTCCTACTTTCTTGAACGCAATTATGTCCTGGTCGTAGTTTCTCTCATTATCGACTATCTGCTTTTTGGAGAGCAGGTCAATGCTTGCAAGCTGGTTTCTCAGTTCAAGTGCAGTCTCGTATCTCATCTCCCTTGATGCCTGGTGCATCTGGCCCTCCAGCATCTCAACCGTCTGCTCTACTCCCCCTTTCAAAAAGACCCTCGCGTTCTCCACCTGCTTTTGATACTGCGCCTCATCAACCTTGCCGATGCACGGCGCGGTGCAAATTCCGATATGGTAGTTTAGGCACGCCCTGCTTGGTAGCGTCCTGCAGGTTCTAAGCTTGAAGATGCTCACAATTAGCTTTTGCAACTCGCGGCGCTGTGTTCCGTCCGTATAAGGGCCAAATGACTCTATCTTTGGTCCAGTCTTCCTACTGCTCAGAACTCTTGGGAACTTGTCCTTTGTGAATGCGATGTACGCGAATGTCTTTGCGTCCTTTAGGTTGATGTTGTACTTTGGCGTGTGCTGCTTGATCAATTTGTTTTCAAGGAGCAGCGCCTCCACCTCGCTTCTCACGACTATCCAGTCAATCTTTTTTATCTTCGAGACAAGCTGGCGCGTCTTTATTGCAAGCCTATCAGAGTTCACAAAGTAGCTGCTCAGCCTGTTTCGCAGGTTCTTTGCCTTCCCGCAGTAGAGAATAGTATCGCTCTCGTCCCTGAAAAGATAGACTCCGGGATTCTTTGGCACCATCTTCGCATCGAAATCTTCATGCCCTCTTATCTTCATCATTTTCTTGCCCTAATTCAAAGCGCTCTTTAGGAATCTTCCCGTGTGGGAAGATTTTACTTGCACAATCTCCTCCGGGGTTCCCTTTGCAACTACCTCTCCCCCGGCCCTTCCTCCCTCTGGGCCGAGGTCCATCACATAATCGCAGCTCTTGATGACGTCAAGGTTGTGCTCTATCACAAACACCGTATTCCCCTTCTCAACCAGGTTATTTAGCACCCCTATTAGCCTCTTTGTGTCCTCAAAATGAAGCCCTGTCGTTGGCTCGTCTAGCATATAGACCACGTGCCCCTGCTTGTTCTTGCTCAGCTCCCTTGCAATCTTGATTCTCTGGCTTTCTCCCCCCGATAGGGTTGTCGCGCTCTGCCCAAGTTTTATGTATCCAAGCCCAACATCAACTAAGGTTCCGAGCTTTCTTGCAATCGGTGGAATGTTCTCAAAGAATGCATGCGCCTCCTCAACTTCCATGTTTAGTATCTCGGAGATGTTCTTTCCCTTGTACAGTATCCCGAGAGTCTCCTTGTTGTACCTTTTTCCATGGCACTCGCTGCACTCAACATAAACGTCCGGAAGGAAATTCATCTCAATTTTGAGCACTCCATCACCCTGGCAGGTTTCACACCTCCCTCCCTTCACATTGAAGGAGAACCTTCCCTCCTGATAACCCCTAACCTGTGCCTCTCTTGTTGAGGCAAAGAGCTTTCGTATCTCATCAAATAGCTTTGTGTAGGTTGCAGGGTTGCTCCTTGGCGTTCTCCCGATTGGGTCCTGATCTATTATGATGACGTTTTGCACAATCTTTGGAACATCAAATGAGGTGTGCATTCCGATTCGATCTGTTTGTTCACCAAACCTCTTTTTGAGAAGCGGCATCACCGTCTGGTTCATCAGAGTGCTCTTTCCAGATCCTGAAACTCCCGTGATTCCACAAAGAACTCCAAGCGGAAGCAAAGCCGTCACATTTTTCAGGTTGTTCTCCTTTGCTCCTGCGATCATTATGTAATCCCTTGGCTTTCTCCTAACATTTGGGATCTCGATTTTTGCCTCCTTTGAGAGATATCTTCCTGTCAGGCTCTTCTTGTTTGCCATTATCTCCTTTGGAGTTCCCTGCGCTGTTATGTGCCCTCCATGCACCCCCGCTCCTGGCCCGATGTCGACTATGTAGTCCGCCGCAAGAATCGTGTCAAGGTCATGCTCTACAACAATCAGGGTGTTTCCTATGTCCCTGAGCCTTTGGAGGGTGCTGATTAACTTCTCATTGTCCCTTTGGTGGAGTCCGATGCTCGGTTCGTCCAAAATGTAAAGCACTCCCATAAGGTTGCTTCCGATCTGAGTCGCAAGTCTGATCCTTTGCGCCTCTCCACCCGAGAGCGTCCTTGCGCTCCTTGAGAGGGAAAGATACCCGAGCCCCACATTTTTCAAAAATCCAAGCCTCTCATTCACTTCCTTTAGGACCTGCGTTGCGATTGCAAGCTCCTTCTCTGGAAGCTTTGAGCTAAGAGCTCCAAAGAACTCAACGCCCTGCTCAATGCTGAGGTCTGTTGCATCGATTATGCTCTTTTCATCAATTTTCACTGCGAGCACGACTGGCTGGAGCCTCTTGCCCATGCAAACCTTGCACGGATCCGCCTTCATGAACTTCTCAATCTCCTCCTTTCTCCACTCGCTCTTCGTGTCGCGGTAGAGCCTCATTGTCTGCGGAATGACACCCTCAAATCCGCTCCTCTTGATGAAGTTGCCCATCTGCCACTTGTCAGATGGCTCTTCCCTATCTCCATAGAGCAGCACCTCAAGCTGCTTTTTGGTGAGCTTCTCAATCGGCCTCCAAACGTCGAATCCATGCCTCTTTCCTGCCGCAGCGATTTGCTCCGCCCTCCAGGCAAGCTCCATCTTTCCATAAACTGCTATTGCTCCCTCCATTACCGAAAGAGATCTGTCCGGTATCAAAAGATCCGCCGAGATCTCCGTTATCTCCCCAAGGCCGTGGCAGGTCGGGCACGCCCCGAACGGGCTGTTGAAAGAGAACATCCGTGGCTCTAGGCTCTCAAACACAATCTCCGGGTGGTTTGGGCACGCGCCAAACGTGCTGTATGCAATTTCATCTGCAAATCTGTCAAGCTCCTTCTTGACATCCTTGCTCTGCCTATTTCCAATTACTATCATCTTTCCCTTCCCAACAAGCAGAGCCTGCTCAACCGCCTCGGCAATCCTTGTCCTCTCCTCATCGTCAATCTTGACTGAGTCGATCACCGCCTCAATCCAGTGCTTATCATACCTTGCAAGCTTCGCCTCGTCTCGCACCGTTTCTGTCGCATAGATTTTTTGGTCTATTCTTATCTTTGTGAATCCCTGCTTTTTTATGTCCTCAATTACCTGATCGTGGGTCCCCTTCTGCCCCCTCACTATTGGTGCAAGGAAGACAAGCGTCTTCCCCTTCGCCTCCATTATCATGCTAGTGATGTTCTCCGCGCTCTGCGGCCTAATTGAGCTGTTGCACTTTGGGCAGTGGTGCGTTCCGATCCTTGCGTAAAGCAGCCTTAGGTAATCGTAGATCTCCGTGACTGTTCCAACTGTTGACCTCGGGTTCTTGTTCGTCGTCTTCTGCTCAATGCTAATTGCTGGCGAGAGTCCCTCTATGCTGTCTACATCCGGCTTGTCCATGAGCCCCAAAAACTGCCTTGCGTATGCTGAGAGGCTCTCAACATACCTTCGCTGCCCCTCCGCGTAGATTGTGTCAAATGCAAGCGTTGACTTTCCCGAGCCCGAGAGGCCGGTGATTACGATCAGCCTGTTTCTTGGAAGCTCCACGTCAATGTTCTTTAGGTTGTGCTCCCTTGCACCCTTTACAAATATGCTATCTCTCATTTCTCTCGCCTCTCAACTAGTTTTTTCATCTCCTCTATTCTGTCTCGCATCTCTATTGCCTTCTCAAACTGCAGAGTCTCTGCGAACTTCTTCATCTCAGCGTCCATTGTGGCAAGCTCCTTTTGTATGTCTGACTTTCCAAGGTGCTTTATCCCCTTCATTGAGCTCTTCTTTGCCTCGATCTTTTTGATAATCGTCTTTGGAGTTATCTTGTATTTCTTGTTGTACTCCATCTGTACCGCCCTTCTCTCCTCGGTTATTCTCACCGCCTCCTCAATCGAGTGGGTCATCTTGTCCGCAAACAATATGACCTTTCCATCAACGTTCCTGGCCGCTCTTCCAATTGTCTGTATCAGGCTTCTTGTGTCCCTCAGGAATCCCTCTTTGTCCGCATCGAGTATGAAGATTGTTCCGACCTCTGGGATGTCCAGACCCTCCCTCAGCAGATTTATCCCGACAAGAATGTCAAACTCCCTTGCGCGCAGCTGCCTTATCAGCTCGATTCTTTGCATGCTCTCGATCTCGCTGTGGAGGTACCTCACCTTGAATCCCTCCTTTGCAAGGAAATCGGTCAGGTCCTCTGCCATCTTCTTTGTGAGCGTCGTGATCAGCACGCGGTTATTCTTTGCGATCGTCTCCTTTGCCTGCTCCATTAAGTATCGCATCTGCCCCTCTATCGGTTTTACCTCAACCACTGGATCTAGAAGCCCTGTTGGTCTTGTGATTAGCTCAATTTCCTGTCCGCTCTTGCCAAGCTCATACTCAGCTGGCGTCGCCGAGACAAACAGGGTTGTTCCCATCTTTGCCTCAAACTCCTCGAACTTTAGCGGCCTGTTGTCAAATGCGCTTGGAAGCCTGAACCCAAAGTCAATCAGGTTCTTCTTTCTCATGTAGTCCCCGTTGTACATTGCCCTTGACTGCGGGACCGTCTGGTGGCTTTCATCAATGATTAGCAGAAAATCCTTTGGGAAGTAGTCAAGCAGCACGTACGGGGGCTCTCCCTCCCTTCTCCCGTCAAAGTGCCTGCTATAGTTCTCTATTCCGCTGCAGTATCCCATCTCCTTGATCATCTCAAGGTCGTACTTCACCTTCTTCTCGAGCCTTTGCGCCTCAAGCATCGGGAGCTTTGGGAGCTGCTGGATTAGCTCCTCCCTGATCTTTTCAAGCGCGGCGTGCTGCTTCTCTGGAGGCACAACGTACTGCCTTGCAGGATAGATCGTAACGCTGTCTATTTTTGAGATAAGCTCTCCGCTAAGATGGTCAATCTCCTTTATGCTCTTTATCCTGTCTTCCTCTATTTCTACTCTTATTATGTTGCTCTCGTATGCGGGAATCACATCAACACTATCTCCCCTTACCCTGAACCTGCCTGACTCAAGCGCCTGGCTATTTCTTTCGTACTGTATCTCGATTAGTGAGTGGAGCAAACCCTGCCTTGAAATCTTAGCGCCCTCCCTTAGCACGACCGACATGCTGTTGAAGTCCTCCGGGTTTCCGATTCCGTATATGCAGCTGATGCTTGCAACCACTATCGTGTCGTTCCTGCTAACAAGGCTTGAGACCGCATGCAGCCTCATCTTCTCTATCTGCTCGTTCACCGCTGAGTCCTTCTCGATGTATGTGTCGGTCGCGGGCATGTAGGATTCCGGCTGGTAGTAATCATAGTAGGAGATAAAGTACTCCACCCTATTTTGGGGAAAGAGCTCCTTTAGCTCGGTGTAAAGCTGGGCCGCAAGCGTCTTGTTGTGCGCGATAATTAAGGTTGGCCTTTGCATTTTCTGTATCACGTTTGCCATAACGAAAGTCTTTCCGCTGCCCGTTATCCCAAGAAGCGTCTGCTTGTCGAACTTGGCAAAGCCGCTCACTATCTTCTCTATCGCCTGCGCCTGTCCCGGCGAGGTCTTGTACGGCGATTTGATCTCGAATTTCATCTCTCTTCCCGGCCCAAAAGTGTGTACCTCACATATGGATTTCAAGGCTTTTATAACCTAGTGCTAGGTTCTTACCCTACCTGTCACATAGGCTAGATTAGTACTACACTCCCCAAGAGTGAGGCGATGCCCAGATCAATGAATGAGACCATCACGTAGGAGGCTATTCCAGTGAGTATGCAGACAATTAGCTTCCTGTTGCCCTCACTTATTGCCCCCTCTTCTACCCAGATCCTCTCAAGCGAGATTTCCTGCTGCTTTGTCAGAACGTACCCAAGGCCTACGGTGGTCAGAAAGAGCGTTCCAAATCCGCTATCGGAGCTCAGTGCCATCGCAATTGCTGGCAAATTGAACAGCTGGAGCACGCTTGAGAAGGAGAAGAGGACAAGGAGCAAGAAGGAGTATGAGACTGCCGTGAATGTGCTCTTGAAGCCTTTTTGGAACACGCCGAAAAAGTATTTTCCCAGTATCTGGACGCAGATTGCGGTGAGCAGTATGCTAATGAAAAATAGGGACCTTGCCTCAAGATACTTTAAGCTCATGTTGAGTAAAAACCCAATCCCACTTGAGACTGGCAGCCTCGCCTGAAAGGTTATTATTGGAGATCCAAAGAAGGTCTTCACAAAATCCGCGCCCACCATCTGGCCTGCAACTTGGCTTGTTGTGCCTATCTTGTAGGAGTAGAGCGCAACGAAGAGCGCTGTTGAGATCAAAGTCGCAACGAGCAATCCGAGGATTATGTCCGCGTAGCTGACCTCCCTAATCAAGATTCTGTCAATACGCCCAAAACTCCCCACTTGCCACTCCCTAATTTGGAGTTGAGTTGGCAAGCGAGCTACTTAAACTTTGCCTTGGCGCGCTTCTTCCTTTTCTCTCCTTCCCGCCCTATGATCCTCTCAAGCTTTTGAACCATCTCCGTGCCCATTTTTGAGGTCCTGTACGAGTTTACGTATTTCCCCTCGATTTTCACCGGCGCCACATCAAGTAGCCCATAGCGCTGCATCTTCTGCAGCTTCTGCGAGAGGGTCCTCTCGTTTCTCACGTACTCCCTTAGATTCTTGAACCTCTTCGGCGTATTCCTGCACAGCCAAAGAAGTCCCATAACATAGGGCTGCAGTACCACCTTCAAGGTGTCGCGTCTATCAAACTTCACGCTACAAATGGACAATTTCATTTTATATTACTTTTGAATTCCAATTTCTACTCCAAAAAGATAGTAAACTATATTAAGATATAGTGCTAATTAAAATCAGAGTGGGGCATTGTTCATAGGTTCGCCGGATCAGTGTCCGTGCCCCACCACTTTCTTTCGCATTTTTTTGTGCCTGGTTCTAATCAGCGTTGCACGCTGTTAGCTTAACGACTTAAAACGGGCTCTCCCAAAATATCTATAAATTAATCCAGCCTAATTCCATTGGTGCAAGTATGGATGGAGTGGTGCATTTTGAGTTGCCTGCAGATGACATGAAGAGGTCCCAGAAGTTCTATCACGAGCTTTTCGGATGGAATATGGTTGAGATGCCAGAGGAGATGCATTACACAGTCATCAATACCGCAAAGACGGACGAGAGGGGCATGATACTTGAGGGTGGGAAGATAAACGGCGGCATAATGGACAAGGGGATGAACAAGGATCATGGAGGGGGCAGCGTCGTGATCGTTGTGGACGTCAAAAATATAGACGCCTCAATAAAGAAGGCTCAGGCGCTTGGAGCGAAGGTCGTAATGGAAAAGATGGAGATACCAAACGTGGGAATCTACGCAAGAATAAGAGACCTTGATGGGAATATCCTAGGCATGATGCAGTCAAAGCGGGC
>JAGWGX010000009.1 GCA_028867145.1 Microcaldota archaeon
CAAGCGTCTATCTCCTTGACTTCGAGAATGTGCGCAGGGACTTTAGCACAAAGTACCCGCTTCCTGGAAGGTTTGCCTCAAAGCTTCTAGAGCGAATCGAGCAGGACAGCGAGAAGCCGCCGATACTCGTGCTCCATTTCGGGCACTTTGTCTCTATAAGGGTGAGCTCGTCGATCACGGAGAGGGTGAACCTTCTTGAGAAGATTGGTGAGCTAAAGGCCGGATACTCCTACATTGACTCTGCGGGCGGGCACAAGAACGCGGCGAGCATAAAGCTGAGGACTGACGAGGCAAAGAAGGAGCTGATAGCCGCCCTGCTTCGCGCGCTTGGGTGCAACATAGCCTAAAATTATAAATTAATTCACTTCCAACCTTCTATTGATACTATGTCAAAAAAATACGAACTTCCGCCTCTTCCATACGCATACAACGCCCTTGCGCCATTCATCTCCGAGAAGATAATGCAGCTTCACCATGACAAGCACCACCTTGCATACGTCAACGGTGCAAATGCCGCGCTTGAGAAGCTTGAGAAGGCAAGGAAGGGGGAGATGCAAATTGACACAAGGGCAGTCCTAAGGGACTTTAGCTTCAACCTCGGCGGACACACGCTCCACAGCATCTTCTGGAACAATATGGCGCCAGAGGGGAAGAGGGGAGGAGCAGAAAATGACCAGGTTGCTATCAAGATTAGGGAGGACTTTGGGAGCTTTGAGGCATTCAAGGCGCAGTTTAGCGATGCAGCAAAGACCGTTGAGGGAAGCGGCTGGGCACTTTTGCTCTATGACAAGGCTTCCGACCAGCTTGTGTTAACGCAGGTCGAGAAGCAAAACATGATGCACCTCCCGCAGCTTCACATACTCCTCGCTCTTGACGTCTGGGAGCACGCATACTACCTGGACTACCTAAACGACAGGGCAAAGTACGTTGAACAGTGGTGGAACGTCGTCAACTGGGGCGATGTCGAGGCGAGATTCAAGGCTGCAAAGCTTTGATCAGCAACCACCAATAAGCATTATAAACGTTACCTGACTAATGTATATCGTTAAAGGCGTGTTTTATGGCAAGAATTAGACCAGGCCGAGCTGTAAGAAAAATCAACAGCCAGGCATGGGGAAGATACTCGGTGAAGAAGCCAAGGAAGAACTTTGTGAAGGCGCTTCCGCACACTAGCCTGCTTATCTTCAACATGGGCAACAAGAAGGGCACCTTTGAGATTGTAATGCGACTTGTCGCAGAGCAGAGCGTGCAGCTAAGGTCAAACGCGCTTGAGGCCTCACGTCAGGTAACAAACAAGTACCTTGAAAGGGAGATACCAAACCAATATTCACTAAGGATTGTTCCTTATCCACACAACGTAATGAGGGAAAAGAAGTTCGCAACAGGAGCAGGAGCAGACAGAATCTCCCAGGGAATGACCCTCTCGTTTGGAAGGCCTACCGCAGTTGCGGCAAGGGTCTTTGTTGGAAACACGGTTTATGAACTCAAGACGCTTGCTACTCACAGAAAAATCGGCGTAATCGCGCTCAAGAGGGCGGCGATGAAGCTCTCTGGAACCTACAAGATTAAGGTCGAGGAGATCGCAAAGCCTGGCAGCGCACCAATTGCAGCACCGGTTGTCGCAAAGGCGCCGGCGGCATAAATCACATCTCATTTTGATGCTCATGAAGCTATTATTGCAGTTCCCCGAGGGGCTTAAGCAGTTTGCATTAGAGCACGCAAAGAAGCTTGAGGCCCAGGGGCACGAAGTATTTGTATCCGCCACCCCCAACTTCGGGGCGTGCGACCTTGCAATTGAGGAGGCAAAGGCTATTGGAGCTGAGAAGCTGATCCACTTTGGCCACGCGGAGTTCAAGAAGGTGGACTTCCCGGTGGAGTACATCTTCCACTCGCAGACCGCAAGCTACGAGATAATCCCGGATGCAATCAAGGAGCTTTCTAATTATCAGACAATTGGCCTTGTCACAACCATACAACACATTCACCAGCTAGATGAAGTGAAGGCGCTTTTAGAGGCTGCAGGAAAGACTGTAATAATCGGAAAGCCGTACGGATTTGCAAAGCACCCTGGGCAGGTGCTTGGATGCGACATCGGGAGCGCCGCATCAATTGATCGGAAGGTCGAGGCGTTTGTCTACTTCGGCGGGGGGCTCTTCCATCCGCTGGGCGCAGTATACTCGACCACAAAGCCCTTTTTTGCAATAGACCCGTTCATAAAAAAGTTCATGTGGCTAGATAGCTACCGAGAGGAGCACAGGAAGAGGGAGAGGGGAAAGATAGTGCGAAGCATCGACGCAAAGAGGTTCGGGATACTTGTCAGCACAAAGAACGGCCAGACGAACATGCACCTTGCAAAGGTGCTCAAGGCAAAGATCGAGCTCTCCGGGTGCGAGGCTGCAATCCTCACCTCAAACACTTTTGACTTTGACTACGTCAACAACCTTATGGAGTTTGACGCGTTCGTTAACACCGCCTGCCCAAGGCTCACCACCGATGACAACGAGAGGCTAAGGAAGCCGCTGCTCACCGCAAACAATGTTATAGAGCTTCTAACCCTAAGGGCGCAGCCAAAGCAGCAAGTAGCCCAGCAGGCCTAAGAAAGAGAGGCAAAGCTACTCTATTTTAGAAAATAAAAAAGAAAAAGAAGGAAGGCAGCCTTAGACTACCTTCAATGTTAGGGATGCAATCTTCTGCGTTAGCATTGGGTTTGAACCAGACGCAGCTCCGCTGCTTATCGTGTAGTTCATCCAAAGACCACCGCTAAACGTTGTTCCAATCGATGGGCCTGTAATCGCGTTTGCGTTTGTTCCAAAGCACTTCAGGGCGCTAATTGATGAGGTCTGTCCGCTAACCTGCGATAGTATTGATCCCGTAAGAGCAGCGTTCGCGTTTGCCTGGTTTGCAGGAAGCGTGTTTGCAGCTCCTGTGGTTGCAATCTGCACTAGAGCCCCAGTCGGGTTAGGAAGTCCGGATGTCGTAGCTGTCGATGCGCATCCAATTCCTATGTTGTAAAACGAAGATCCTGTGCTCTGCCCGATCGTCACCGAGAGGTTTCCGTTTGTCCCAAGAACTGGGTTTTGGCAGAGGAATCCAGGGGCCGCGATGCAGCTTGTCCCGAGCAAAGATCCCGTGTTAAACACTCCGAGGCTAAAGAGCGCTCCGAGCACGACCGCTATAATCAAAATGGCCCATCCGTAGGTCATCAAATATTCCATCGCGCTTTGCAGTTTCACATTTCGCATTAAACTCACTACAATAACATCCAAATATAGCTATTTAAACCTTTTTCTAGGCCTTGAGGCGAAGAAGCTCCGCATTCACGCTCTCTAGCTGTATCCTTGCCACGTCCTGCTTTTTCCTAAAATTTGGAAGGACCGAGTTCGCAAAGCGCATGTGCAGCGTCGTGTCGTAGATTCCCTTCATCGTCTCGTAGTAGGCTTTAGCCTTCTTGGTGTTCCCCTCCCTTAGCTCCTCAAAGCACTCTCTCTTTAGCTCCCCGACAGCGTCCATCACGCCAAGCAGGTAGTTCACCTCGCTCTCCTTCATCTGAGCCATTGAGGGCACCTTGCCGGTGGTTATTATGCTGTATAGTACATTTGCCTCCACAAACTCCTGGTGTGCCTGCATTGAGTAGTACTCAAAGCCCGCCTCGATCTTCTTGAGGTTGCCCAGCTGCCTTGAGAGAAGAGCGAGCTGCTTTTTTACATCCTTGTACTTTTTGGCGTGCATGTTTGCCATCGCCTCCCCTGACAACCTAACGACTGCCCTGGAGGTGGCCATAACCTTATCCTGCCTCTCCTGCAGCTTTGCGATTCCCTGCGTGATGTTCTTTATCCCTGGTATCATAAAATCATCATTTGAGCTTCAAACTTCTGCCCCGCCAGAAAAGATATTGTTGAGCATATCCACCATCCTTTCCCCACCTCTCTTCAGCAAACTTATGAATTGTCTTGATGCTCTGCACCTTTCCCTTGAAATATACTCGCTCTACAATCCTTTTAATCCATGTGTCCACAGGGAAGGCCTCAAGCTTTTCGTATCCCATGAGAAGAATGCAATCAGCCACCTTGTCCCCGATTCCGGGAAGGGTCATGAGCTCCTCCTTTATGTGCTCATACTTTTTGCCTTCAAGTTTGTAGAGGTCAAACCCATCGACGCACTGCTGCGCGATTCCCTTGATGTACTTTCCCCTAAATCCGGTTCCGCATTTCATTATCTCCTTTACGCTAAGATTCGCAAATGTCTCAGGCGTTGGAAAACTCCTAACTACGATCTCTCTTCCATTGTGCTCAAAGCTCCTCCTTTCTCCGTGCACTTCTATCAACTTCTTCACAATTCCACGTATCCTCTTCACGTTGTTGAACTGCGACATCACAAAGCAGACCGTCGTCTCCCAGGGATCATTCCTCGTGATTCTCATTCCGGGATACTTCTCAATTGACTCTACAAGAAACTGGTCCGTTGCTATTGCTTCGTAGATTTTTTGCATGTTATCATTAAGCCCGAATCGTCTTACAATTTCCTCCCTTGCTTTTTGCTCGCTGATTTTGGGCAAAGCAAAATACTCCAAAGAGTCTTTGTGCTGCCTTACCTCAAATTTCCTAAACTCAGAGACATAATCCACCCTTTTTCCTTCTTCGTGGATGTCTCCAAAGAATGTTAGGGGCTGTGCGCTTTCCACAGTGTACCTAATGTCAAAATCAGCTACCTTGATCTTCCCCATAAGACTCATCGTCTAAGGATATGCGACTTCGTTTGCGACCGCTGCCTCAATATCCGAGATCTTTATTCTCTCCTGCAACATTGAGTCCCTCTTTCGAATGGTGACGGTGTTGTCCTCCATTGTCTGGTAGTCAACCGTTATCGCAAGTGGGGCTCCTATCTCATCAAGTCTTCTGTATCTTCTCCCCACAGCGCCAGCTGCGTCAAAGAATGCGTCATACTTTCTGTTTAACATCAAGAATATCCCGTCCGCCTTTTCATAGAGCCCGTCCTTTTTCATTAGCGGCAAAATTCCAACATGAACCGGCGCAAGGTAGGGCTTTAGGGAGAGAAGCGTCCTCTCATTTTCCTTGTCAAAGCGTATCGTGTGCTCAATCATTGTGTAGAGGCTCCTGTCGATTCCCATCGAGAGTTCAAAGATGTGCGGAAGAACCTTTTCCTCCCCGTCCATTACCTCGAAGTTTGCCTTGCTCTTCTCTGCGTGAGCCTTGAGATCATAATCAGACCTGTAGTTGCATGCGACGAGCTCGAGCCAGCCTGTTGTTGTCTCGACCTCAAAGTCAAATGCTACCGAGGCGTAGAACGCCTTCTCCTTTGCTCCCAGTTTTCTGAATCTGCTTCTCTTCACATCAATTCCTGTCTTCTGGTAGAACTCCACAAGTAGCGAGAGATAGTAGGCTACAAGCCTGTTTGGAATCATTCCTGTTTCCACCGCCTTCTTTGCGGTGACTGTCTGTATAGTTTTTTCATCAATCATCAAGTTGAGGTGAGTGTTTTCAATTTCAGAGAATCTCTCAACATCATTTAGCTTGTTTGGATTCAGGAAGACCTCTATCTCTGCCTGGTAAAATTCCCTAAGCCTAAGCAGGCTCTGCCTTGGGGAGATCTCGTTCCTGAAGCTCTTTCCAATCTGTGCAAGGCCCACCGGGAGCTTTCCCCTCATCGTCTTGAAGACCCTTGGGAAATCAACAAAGAGGGACTGGCATGTTTCGGGCCTTAGGTAGGCGTCTTCGCCCTCCGGTCCTATCCCCACCCTGAACATCATGTTGAACTTTCCGACCTTTCCCAGCTTCCCCTTACACTTTGTGCACACAACATGGTGCTTTTCTATTTCATCATCAAACTCATGGAGCGGTGCGCTCTCCGGCACGACAACGTTTGCAACCTCCCCAAGCATCTTGTCAGCCCTGTAAATTGAGTTGCACTTTGTGCACTTAACAATCGGATCCGCAAAGGAGGCAAGGTGGCCCGATGCCTCAAAGACAGGCTTTGCCATTATTTGGCTGCCGTCAACCTCAAGCATTCCGTCCCTTCTAACCAGCTCCCTTCGCCAGAGCTCAATGAACTTGTTCTTTAGGCTAACCCCGTTTGGCCCGTACTCCCAAAAGCCCGCAGGCGTGTCCGGATAGACCTCGCAGGAGGGGAAGTAGAAGCCTCGCTCAAGCGCAAGCTTCATTATCTGCTCGTAGTTAATCGTTGAATCATCCATGGAACGCCACTTTCTTCAAACGTATAGAATTGTGCCGACTATATTTTATAACCATTTCCCAGCCCATAGCAACGATTATATCTATTTCTTTACAATGTATAGAGTACTTATTGTAAGGTAATTTTTTGGCAAAGGAAACACTATTTGAAAAGCGAGAGCGACTCATGAACGCCGCGAAGGCGAGCCTTAGCGACTCGTACGCAGGCTCTGAGCACTCCATAATGCAGGCGATCAGCTCGTACCTTGAGGTCGAGAAGGTTAGAAACCAGATGTTTGAGAGGCTAGAAGAGTGGTACTCCATCTACTTCCCTGAGTACAGGGCAAACTCCTCAATCTCGCTTGCAAAGTTCGTGATCAACTTCGGCGCAAACAAGAAGGCGCCATCGGTCGAGGAGCTGCGAAGCAAGATCGGCGAGGGCGCTGAGAAGCTAAAGCAGCAAATCGAGAACAGCATCGGCAGGGAGCCGACCGCAGAGGAGTTCGAGACGCTAAAGAGCATGGCGGAGAGCGAGATTACGCTTCAGGAGGTCGGAAACAAGATAGACAAGTACCTTGAGGTCGCAGTCAAGAAGCTAATGCCAAACATCTCATACTTAATCGACTACAAGATTGCGGCGGAGCTGCTTGCGAAGGCAGGCTCGCTTGAGAGGCTTGGGACAATGCCTGCAAGCACGCTTCAGCTACTTGGCGCTGAGAAGGCGCTCTTCAAGCACCTAAAGTTTGGCACAAAGCCGCCAAAGTACGGAATCTTATTCAAGCTTCCGCAGATTGTGAGCGCCCCGAAAAAGCAAAAGGGCAGGCTTGCAAGGCTGTACGCAAACAAGCTGAGCATCGCCTCAAAGGGGGATGCGTTCACGCACAACTTCATCGCGGAGAAGCTCAAGGCGGACATCGCAAAGTCGGTAGCAAGGCAAAAGGGCGGCAAATAGCAATAGCGTCCGCAAAATTTACGTACCCTGAGCAAAGCCTTTTAGTTCTCTGTTGTAGAGTTGATGTCCCCTAAGGGCGATAAGAATGGGTTCATCAAAGAGAAGGATTAGTTCCGTTTCAACCCAGCATATCCTGCATACCGAGACGACAAATTGCCCTTTAATTTCAATCCACGAAAACGATCTGTCCTACAGGGACGAGCTCTCGCTTGAAAATAGGCACACGGAGAGCTTTGGGCTCATTGATACTCTGTAGAATTTGGATCCGGCATGTACCTGTTTTCGGACGTTTCCTCATCGATCGGGTTTTCCAGGTTCTTTCTGTTGAATCTTGGCACCAGCTTGTCGTTTTCAAGGCTCCTGTACTGCTGAGAGTACTTCATGTCAAAGTCCCTAACGCCAAGCTGGCCTATTAGTACATTCATCACTCGGGATGTGGTTATCTCTATGCCCGCGTTGTTTCTCTTAACATTCTTTATGAACTTATCCGCAGCCGCCTTGTCCGCAAAGCTTGCGAAGATGAAAATACCCTGCGGGTTTGAGATGTCGCACATGTACATGTACTCGTTGTGCCTGTTCTCGTACTCCTTCATTATCTGCAGCCCCCACGAGTTCTTCTTCGGGGTGTACTTGTCGTAGTCGAAAATCTTCATCTGCATTACGATGTTGTAAGTGTTCTTTGGCTTTCCCTCAAAGTACGTTACGCGCTTTAGTATCTCGGTCCTCCTTAGCCTGTCCATCGCGTAGACCATTCCCTGCTGCTCCTTCTTGTATTTCTTTGCGATCGAGATGAACTCCTGCCTCCCGTTCTCGTTTAGTCCTAGCAGCAGCGCAAGGTAAGTCTCTGAGATGTTGAACTTCTCTAGCAGCTCCTTTCGAAGAGGGAAGAATCCGAACTGGCCCTTTATCTTGTTGAGCTTTGAGACCACCGGCTTCTTTAGCTTCTTTGAGAGGTTTATTATGAAGCTGTTTATCTCCTCATAGTTCCTTGAGACTCCGTACATTATGAAATCGTACTTGCCGCCAAGCTTTGCCACAAACTGCGGGATGTACGATCCCTCGACCGCCTTTGTGAACTGCTCCTCAGTAGGCGCACCCTTTAGAAAGTTGAAGACGACTATGTACTCCTCGTACCCTGCCTCAGGAATCTCCTCTATTGCCTCATCTAGTATCTCCTTCTTGGTCCTCATCCTGCTCATTTTGATGAACTCGTACCTCCAGATCTTCTCAATGTCAATCTCCGGCACAAAGTGCAGGTCGTACTCCTTTATCGTCTCCAAAAATAGATGGTAAGCGCTTGGCTTTGTGATGCCTAGGTTCTTGCCGAGATTGCCAATGCTCATTCGCCCGTTTATGCTAAGGAGCTTGAGCATCCTTGACTTGAGCTCCTCCCTCTTGCTTTCCTCGATGACCCTTGGCATAATTTTCTACTCTCGAGCCGAACCCTCGACAATCAACCATTAATAAGTGGTAGCAGGTTAAAAAGATTATGAGTAAATTTACCTAACTATTTAAATAATTATCTAAATATATGATATATTACTTAAGTATAAGTTGATGTGATGCGAATGGAAAATAAAATCCGCCAAATGGAAAAGATTTTTAGCAAATCCTGTTTCAAGTTTTTGCCCTTCGTCCTCTTTGCCGGAATTGGCGAGGTGCACGCAGCCTCATTTGCGCTCTTTGACATAATGGACACTCTCACGTCCCTTCAGCAAATACTCTCCCAAGTGGGCCCGCTTCTTAGCACGGTTCTTTTCATCATCGCGGGCATCTTCTATGCGGTCGGGCAGCTCCTGCCTCCCGACAAGAGGGCAAACTTCCACACCACCTCGATAAACATAATCATCGGCGCTGTGATGGTTGCGGTGCTCTCCGTCGCCTCAAGCGGGCTTGCGCTCGCGTCAACCCACCTGCTCGTCAACATAAGCACGAACGCGATAAAGTGAGCAGATGTCCGTCTTGGCGCTTCCCTTTGGCGCGTACGGGTTTGGGATTGCAGTAGCTGTCATTGCCATAATGCTCTCACTAAGCGGAATTGCAATAGGGCTTGGGTATGCGCTAGATGAGCGCAGGCTAAGGGAGTTTGGGAAAAACGAGGTCTACCAATCTGTAATAAACGCCGCGCTTGTGGGCTCACTTTTGCTA
This sequence comes from Microcaldota archaeon, assembly GCA_028867145.1. Classification (GTDB taxonomy): domain Archaea; phylum Micrarchaeota; class Micrarchaeia; order Micrarchaeales; family CABMGC01; genus JAGWGI01. Next base: position 9,289 of record JAGWGX010000009.1, read on the forward strand.
CTCTTTGCAAGCAACGGAATCATCACAAATCTGATAAATGCACTTAGCGGCGGGATCTCATCCTACTCCTGCCCGCAGTACATGGACGCGAACTCTGCACTCTGCTTTTCGTATAGCTACCTAACGGGCCTTTCAGGCTACTCGATAAACGGGACAGGCTACAGCTCACTCTTCACAATAGTTTCAGGCCTAATAATCGCGCTCGTCTCCCTTGGAACCGTGCTTGGGATAATCGCGGGACTAAAGATAAATCTGCTGATACTCTCCCTCTCCTTCTCCTCCATTCTCTCTCCCGTGCTTGGCCAGATCCAGTACCTCACCGCTGTTCTTTCAACTCTGGGCATCGGGATAGAGGTTCAAGTCGCAATAATCTCTTTTGTTGCCATCACCGCGATAAGCTCTATTCTCCCGCTCGGGCTGATCCTCAGGTCATTTTACCCAAGCAGAAAGCTCGGGGGATTCTTGATAGCTGTTGCAATCGGCACCTATGTGGTGCTGCCCCTAAGCTACGTCCTGAACGCCACGATGGTCAGCTCTTACTCCCTTGCTAACTCTACGGACCTGCTCACAATCACAAACAGCGCAAGCTCTATCCAGGGCCAGATTGCAAGCACAAACCTTCAGTACAACCAAAGCGGTGCCGGGATATTTGGCGGGATAACAAGTGGGCTTCAGTCGCTTGTCGCGAGCATAAACCAGGCGCTCTCGAACCTGAATTTTGGGCTCTCAAAGCTGATAATGCAGGTCTTCATACTTCCCGCCTTTAGCCTGATAATAACAGGGATCTCCATACGCGAGCTATCCGAGCTCTTCGGCTCCGAGGCCGCTTTTGGGAGATTCAAGGTCTTGCAGTGATTTTATGGACGTGCGCGAAATACTCTCACAGAACTCCACCCGCCTTGCCTATTGCGGATTTGTATCGACAATCCTGCTCTCAATAGTATTTGAGAGCGCACCGCTACTGCTCCTTTCTCTTATCTCTCTTCTTCTTGCAGTTGCCTACTCCAAATCCTCCCACATAATAAATCCGATTCTTGTGCGCAAGTTCGGAATTGTGCTAATTGGCGGCAGCTATCGCCTTAGCGAAAACCTAAGGGTTGCAGTTTGCGATTCAGAGCTTGGATACAAGGCGAGATGCGCCGCGCTACTCATTCCCAATTTGCGCATCAGCGGCGATGCCTCAAAGTTTGAGGAGATCTTGTCCAAGACAAAGTTCCCCTTTGAGTTCTCAATTTCGGTGAGGGAGCTAAACCTGAAAAAGCTCATTGAGGGCTTCGAGACCAAAAGGCGGATGAAGGAGCTCGAGATTGCAAGGACCCCCAAGTCAAGGCCCGAGGAGATTAGCCGCCTTAGGCGCGAGCTTGGCCTAATTGAGGGCGAGCTTGCGGCGATCTCAAAGGGCAGCATGCCAATTAGCGTGGGCGCCAAAGTCAGCTGCACTGCCAGTGGGGCGAGCGAATCTGAGGCTGGCAACAGTGCGCTCCTTAGGGTCGAGCAGCTTTGCGCAATCTTTAGCGCAACCTACAACATCGACTTTCGGCATCTTTCAGGCGAGGAGCTCCTTGAGAGCATCGGTGGATAAATGAACTACAAGACCATCTCATCTGCTGATGCATCAAGGCTAATCGCATTTCCCTACTCAATGGAGTTTAGCGCCCCGCTTCAAAATCCTAATCTAAAAGACTCTGTTTATATCGGCCAGACGGCGCAGTTTGGCACCCACTTTTTCCTGGAGTTTGAGAGCGTCGTGAACCCGCACCTCTTTCTCTTCGGGATGAGCGGGAGCGGAAAGAGCTATCTGCTAAAGAGCATAATGGCAAGGCTCCTTGGGATCACAGAACATCGCCTCTTGATAATCGACTTCACCGGCGAGTACCTTGAGTTTGCGCAGCTGCTATCCCCTTCGTCTAAAACTTTTGCGCGGACTGATCGCCCTTTTGAGCATAAGCTAACCTACATGAACCTGAGCCTAAAAACCGAGAGCGAGAAAATTCTGATTGCAACAGAGCACCTAAACTCCCTTCTTGACCAAATGAGGGCAAGGGGAGTTGCCGGGCACGCCAAGTTGTTTGTCCTTTTGGATGAGGCATGGAAGCTTCTTTTGGGCAGCGAGATAATCGAGGTCCTAATACGTGAGGGCAGGAAGTATGGGGTCGGTATAGTGATGGCCTCTCAGCTGCTTGGCGATGTGAAGGAGGCCTTCCTATCAAATGTCGCAACCGTCTTTGCGTTTAGAATACAAGACGGGAAGAGCCTTGAGTTGCTGCAAAGCGCATACTCGCTCACTCCGGAATTGGTTGCATCAATCCAGAATCTTGAGCAGGGAAGCTGCGTTGCGATAAGGGTGTACAAGCGGGGCAGGGCGGACGCATTTTTGATAAAGAGGGTGGCAGGGGTGGAGCTTTCAAGAGAGTTTTCATTTGTGATGAGTGGTAAAATGAGATTTGAAATAACTGAGAAGAAATTCGGCGAGTTCCTTTGCTCTCTCAGACTGCCAAGGGAGGATGCGCAAAGAGTGAGGAATCTTTTTTCCAAAAATTACTCGATGGAGCTCCATGCTTTCGTCTCGCAGCTAATCACGATGGGAGTGTCGCGGGAGGCTGTCCTTGCGGCCCTTCGGCAACTTGGAATAAAGGACAATTACATCGCTGATGCGTTTTCAATTGCGGTTGGATCGGTGAAATGATGAAAATTCTAGCCAAAGCTCCCGTCCCCTCCTACCCACTTTTCATGTCGCTTCCGCTCCAGGCAACCCTGAAGGTTCCGACTTCCAAACTCGTCTCCTTGCTGAAAAATTACCCTCTCCTAAAGCCCCTTTCATACGGAACGCAGCCAAGCTATTTGGCAAAGACAGAGTGCGCCGACTTTGTTTTTGAGTTCGGGCCCAAGAGCATAGTGGAAAAAATCTACTCTCCCCTCTCCCCCGTCTACTCAATGAGGCAGGCGCTGCTCAGGCTACTTAGTATAATCTCATTTTTAGGAGACTCCTATGAGGTTAAGCCGCAGAGCATACTTCCCTACCTCATATCAGAACTCTCTAGGCCTGAGATGAACTCAATCCTAAAGAGCGCGCCTGCTCCCCGGAACGGAAATCCTGAGATACTGCTTTCAAAGCGAATAATCGAGCTTCTTTCCTCGCTTGAGAATAGCGTCAGCAAAAACAAGCGGCTAAATTCAAGGGCCTCTTCCCTAATAGCGCACCTTCTTCTTAGGGAGTCTGAAAAGGGGGAGATAGTCCTGAAGGATTTTTTCGAAAAATACTCGGTTGATCAAAGCCTTCTTGACGGGGCATCAAAGGAGCTCTTCGCACTTGGCTTCAGGCCTGTCATGCAAAACGGAAAGAGGCTACTCTTGGTGAGGCTATGAATTCCTTGGGAGAGGATTTTATACTGAAAAACATCCCGATACTATTTGGGGCTGCACTATTTCTTTTGCTGACTTACTTCAACCCAATAACCAAAAGATATGTGCTTACTCATCATAGCTCGCCTTTAAAATCACCTGACACCAAAACTGAAATCCCAGAATCCGCAACCTCATGCGAACAGTACCTATCAGACAGGCTTTTGATAAATGGCCTGGGAGTCCACAAAGGCGCTAGCCTGCGTAAAATCTCATTTGAGAAGCTAGGCAACATCCAAATTCGCGATTTGCCTCTCTTCTTAAACAAGCCGACCGGCCATCTGGGCATAAGTGTAGTTTTGAGCAAGAGCGAACTTTGGCTCTTTGCACATAGCACGAGCTCGCTTTCCCCAACGTTTGGATATCTTTTGCCCTATCTGCTCGATGGTTCACTAAAGCTGGTAATTCTATGACATTTTCCTTGGTTTCCGCACTTTTTCGCCTTACCGCAATCTTCAGCGGCGTAATGCTCCTAATCCTAACGGGCTTAGAGGGGATTCAAATCATGCTCTCAAAAGACTCTTTTGAGGGTGGTATAGTGCTCTCGGAGGCAATCGGCTCCTTTTTGCTCCTCTTTGCCTTCTCGACCCTCTTCTACCTTGCCTTTAGCTGAGCACTGCTCGCCTTTTTATATCTTATTCTACATAAAGAGTCTACTTAACAGTGTGATATTTATGATGTGTGAGCGATGCAAGCGGGATATTTTCAAGTACAATACCTGCAACTACTGCAAGAGGAAGATCTGCGTTAACTGCATGAAGAGCTCAAGGAAGGTCACCAAGACAAACAGGATCGTGGTCTGCAGGGACTGCTGGACGAAGATGCCAAAGAGGATGCAGTTCAAGAGCGCGACAGTCGAGAGCGCCTAATCTCCCGGTCTAGTGGTTTGTTCTGTTTTAATTAACCCCTAGCTAGCATGCTTTGCCCTTTTTTTGTAAAAATTATGAAACTTTAAAAATATTGGCTTCAATAACATTATTGGAGAATAGATGGTAAAGAGCGTGCAGTTGCAAAAGCGATTGGATAAGGGCGAATTGGCTGACGTACGCGCCGATTTGGAACAGATGGCGGTACTTCTTACAAAACTTCTTACAAAAGTGAATGCAAATAAGGGTAATTCCATTGCTAAAAAAATGAAGCCCGAATACGTAAGGAAGCTTAAAGGGTACTTAAAAGAGATAGAGCAAGGACGAGTTGTCAAATTTAAGAACTTTGCAGCTTTTGCAAGGATGATGGACTAATTTTGGGTGTTTGCGTTTGGGCAGCGGCGAAGAGATAGTATGCCTTACGCATTTCATTTCAGAGAGGGTTTATTTCACAAACTCCGGAAAATAAAAAAGAAGGATCCTGTTGCGTATTTTAGGATTTTTGATAATATCTCCAAAATTGTATCTAATCCCTATTCTGTTAAACCTCTCAGGAGTGGGATGAAGGGAATTTGGGAGGTCCATATCGGACATTTCATACTTTCTTTCACAATTGACGAGAGCAAGAGAATTGTCAAGTTTGTCGACTATGTTCACAAGGACAGGGCGTATATCTAAATCTTGGTGATCGAGATTTTGACCACATCCCCCTCTATGTCAAAGTCTTGCGACAGCCCTTCTTTGTTAAGCTCTGATTTTATTGACTTGGCGTTAAGCTCTTTTTTGAGCTTTGGGAGGTTGACTGCTATTGCCTGTGCCATCTCCCCGCTTGCAAGATAGCCAAGGTGTATCGCATCTTGTTTCTTCAGGTTATACTCCTTTCTCATTATCTGCACCCTCCTTTCGAACTCCCTTATCAGTGCCTCGTCCTTTAGTTCCTTATTGATTGTCCTGTCAACGCTAACTCTTCCATACTTGAAAACTACAGCATCCGATTCCTCTGCCTTTTGGACGGTGTTGAAGTGCTCTGCCCTTACCTCAAAGATCCCCTTCCCCGTGTGCAGAGCATAAAACCCGCTCTTGCCCACCGCCTCCTTTAGCTGCTGTGCATCAGCACCCTTTAGCGCATTTGCAACTGCTCCTGCATTTTCCTTGAAGTCTGGGCCAAGCCTCTGGAAGTTTGGCCTGACCTCTTCCTTAACGCTGACTATTTTTGTTAACTTTATTCGCTTTGTGTTTGTGTACTCCTCTATAACATTTGCAAGCTTCTCAACAGCGCCGTGTGCCGAATCTGTGCTTACCTCAATGCTTGCGCTCATTATCGGCCACCTGAGCCTGATCTGCGCCTTCTCCCTGCTGCTAAGTATTGCAGTTATCGATTCTGTCGCAACGTCAAACTGCTCCTCTAGATCCTTGTTGATTAGTTCCTTATTGTGTTTTGGCCACTTGGTGAGGAAGATGCTCTCCTTGCTCTTGTAGCTTGTGGTAAAAATCTGCTCTGCGGCAAATGGGATTATCGGCGAGAGCAAAAGCAAGGTGTTGTACATGACATAATTTATCAGGTCTATTGTTACCTTAGCATCCGCCTTTGTCTCCTCAAGTATCTTCTTCTTTGCGATCTTCAAATAGAACCTGCTAAGGTCGCTCACCACAAATGTAGCAACAGAATTTACCAGCCTGTGGACCTCATAGCTCTCCATCCCCTCTGTCCCTTCCTTCATAACAGAGTTGAGCCTGGAGACAATCCATGCATCCTCTGGATCCATCTTAAGAGCGCTCCTTGGCTTTTTCACCTTGCTTGGCTGGTACCTTATCGCGTTTGAGTAGTCAACCAGAAGATTTGCGATGTTGTAGAGGGTGATTAGCATGCTCTGCATCTCTTCAATTTCCTTGTGTGAGAACTTTAGCGTCTCATATGAGGTATGGGAGAGCATGAAGGCCCTTACCGCATCCATCGAGTACTTATCGATTAGCTCATGGGCGCTAACGTAGTTTCCCTTGCTCTTGTGCATCGCCTCCCCCTTCGCGTCAACCACCCATCCTTGCATAATGAGCGTGTTGAAAGGGCTCTTTCCGTAGGCTGCAACTCCGGTTTTCATAAGCGTCGCAAACCATCCCCTGATTTGGTCTGGCCCCTCTGAAATTAGCATCTTTCCATACATCTCCTTAAACTCCTCATCGCTTAGGCTTGCGGTGTGCGCCACTCCCGAATCATACCACACATCGAAAACATCCTTTGTTCGGTGCATCTGCCTTCCGCACTTGTCGCACTTTATTTTGAGTTCATCAATGAATGGCTTGTGCAGGTGCTCTGAAGTAAATTCAAGATTATTCCCTGTTTCTTTTTTAAGTTCTTCAAAAGAACCTATAGCCTTCTGGTTTGTGCAGCCCTCGCAGATCCAAATTGGAATCGGTATGTCCCAGTACCTCTGCCGGCTTATCACCCAGTCGGGCGCAGTGTCTATGCTCTCCGCAAACCATTTCTTCCCTTCAGCGGGATACCACTCCACCTTTTCCGAAGCGCGCTTTATTTTCTCCTTTATCTTGCTGACCTTGATGAACCACTGCTCTGTTGGGAGGTACACAAGCTTCTCCTTGCATCTCCAGCAGTGGGGATAGTTGTGAAGTATCTGGCTTTTTGAAAGCAAAGCTCCTGATGCTTTGAGCTCATTTTCAATCTCTCTGTTTGCCTCATGTATTAAACTCTTACCTACATATTTTCCTGCAGTGGTTGTATATTTCCCCTCCATGTCCACAAGCGACATTGGGGGTATCTTGTACTTCTTTGCAATGACAAAATCTTCTGGACCATAAGCTGGAGCAATATGTATTATCCCTGTTCCCTCCTCAAGGCTCACCATCTCCTCTGAAAAAATAACCTTGTGGTACTTTCTTGCATCCCTTTGGTCTGGTATATGCTCCTCAAGTGGATTTAAGTAAAAGATTCCCTCAAGCTCTGATCCATAAAACTCATCAAGTATGACTGTGGGCTCATCAACTTGGTTTGCAATTGCTTCCATCCTCTCCTTTGCAAAGATGAGCTCCTTCGCGCCAAGCTTTACCCTGACGTAAAGTGCCTTCGGATTTACGCACACTGCCATGTTTCCTGGAATTGTCCAGGGAGTTGTTGTCCAGATAAGCAGGTGGGTGTCTTGGCCTAGTGTTATCCTCGGCTTTGAGAGCTTGTCATTTATCTTAAATGCAATGAAGACGGACGGGTCGTTGTCGCGCTCTTCCTCCACCTCCGGTCCCTTCGCAAGAACGGTGCCGCAGTGTATGCAATATGGCATGACCTGAAAGTCCCTGTAGACAAGCTTCTTGTCATATATTTTCTTGAATACATTCCAGCTTCTGTTTATGTAATCTGCGGTCGCCGGGATATACGCATTCTCAAAATCCATCCAGGTTCCGTACCTCTTCGCGTCCTCTATCTGCGGCCCTAGGTAGCTTTTGTAAATCCCTATACATGCGTTGATGAAGTTGCTCACGCCGATTGTTGACTCGATTTCCTTCTTTGACTTTATCTCAAGCTTTTTTTCCGCCTTGTTCTCAATTGGAAGCCCGTGCACATCAAAGCCTGCCCTGTCAAATACGTCAAATCCCCTCATCCTTTTGAAGCGCATTATCGCATCCTTCCTTGAGTAACCTCTCATATGCCCCATATGGAACTCTCCGTTTGCGTATGGGGGCCCCTCAAGCAGCGCAAATCTTTTCTTTCCCTTATTTTGCGCATTAACCCTTTGCCTCGTCTGCTCGCTCTCCCACTTTGCAAGGATTTCCGCCTCATTTCTAAACAGGTCAGTGTTTTGCATGGAGAATCAACGGCTTTGCCAACTTCAATTTTGCTCTAAGTTATTATAAATATTGTGTAGCCATTTAAGTATGATTTAATGAGGAGCGCAGATGCGGTAACGCTGTTTAGGACAGCCCTGATGTTTGTAATTGTCTACATGATACTTGTAAAGTTTGATCCGCTATCAACGATCGTTTTGATCGCAATCATGTTCATCTTGGATGCTGTAGATGGAATCTTTGCAAGAAGGGACCTAAAGAAGTACAAGACAAAGTCAAAATACGGCCCAAGGCTTGATGTCGCAAGCGACAGGGCGATAGAGTACATTTTCTGGATAACCTATGTCTACCTTGCGATTGTGCCACTCTTTGTCCTTTTCATAATTGTCCTGCGGCACTCATTTGTTGATGCCCTAATGGGCACAAAGGGAACCTCTTCAAAGCTAAAGACAAAGTTCGCAAGGGTGATATACGCGTCAAGCATCTTCAGGGGCGGGATAAACGTGGTCAAGGCAATAACCTTCTCGTACCTTGCCCTGGTCTACATCGCAAATTGGCCGATAAATATCGGATACGCCCTTACTGGAATACTTGTGATCTACATACTTATCAGAGGTGCGGCGGAAGTATGGGAGAATATCGCCTGAGATGCTTTAATGGATATTGATTACACTAAGAAGAAAATCGTGATAGCAGATCTTGACGGGACATTAGCTCCAAGCAAAAGCACTATGGATAAAGAAATGTCAAGTCTTATAATTGAGCTTCTTAAGTACAAAGACTTTGCAGTAATAAGCGGCGGAAAGTATCTTCAATTCGAAAAACAGTTTCTAACTGGATTAGAAAACCGGCCTGAAAGATTTGCAAGATTGTATTTGTTCCCTACATGCGCCACATCCTTTTACAGATTTCATGATAGCAAGTGGACAAATGTTTATGCTGAGAACTTAGATTCTTATCAAAAGGTAAAAATAATTCAATCTTTTGAAATTGCACTAAAGCAAGCGGGCATAGAAAAACCAGAGAAAATCTATGGACAACAAATTGAGGACCGCGGCTCACAGATAACTTTTTCTGCGACGGGCCAAGAAACTCCACTCGAAATTAAGCAAAAATGGGACCCTGACCAGAAAAAGAGGCTACTAATTAAGAGCTATTTGGACAAGTTGATACCAGAATTTGAAGTACGTGTGGGGGGCACAAATTCAATTGACGTGACCAAAAAAGGAATAGACAAAGCCTACGGAATAAGGAAAATAGAAGAAAACTTTGGATACAAGGTAGAGGAAATGGTTTTTGTTGGTGATGCCCTCTTTCCTGGTGGAAACGACTACCCAGTAAAGCAAGCTGGGGTTGACTCAATAAGCGTAGCGGGGCCTGAGGAGACAAAGAGAATTTTCAGAGAGATAATAGATTCCTGCAAATGATTTTATCCCCTAAGGAGCCCCTCTTTTTCCATGATGTTTGCGTAGACCTCTTCAGTATTACCGACTAATTGCCTTTGTTCCATGCCTGCAGAGAAATTTGCTATGATGCCTGACATTAGCTTCCTTTTTGCCTCGCTATTATTTTCTATGTTAATTATTAGCAGCCCGCCATTTACCTCATCAAACGAGTATCTTTTTGTCATTTTTTCATCATACCTTAGAATTGCCAAATCCCTGCGCATCAGGTACGTTAGTATATTACCAGATGCCGATTTTTCAATTCCGGTATGCTTGCTAATTTCAGTCCCACTCATCTCCCCCTTTTCCTGAAGCACTTTGAGAACCAAATATGCGTGGGGGCTTATTGTTTTGGCAATGCTCATGCTCTGTAACTTGGTGTGCGTCTGCCTCTCCTTTTCAAACGAAATGGTCCTCATCTAAACGTTTTTCATCTCGTTTTGGCTCTTTTAAATCCTTCCACGCGTTTGTTTTTCGCCACAATTCCCTGATTTAGCTAATTATAAATACTTTGATATGTCAACTGATAGTGGGGGCTACTTATGGCAATTCTTGACCTATCCTGGACTGAAAAGTACCGACCTTCAAAGCTAGAGGAGGTGATAGGCCAGACCGCAATTGTCGAGAGACTAAAGGCCTTCGTGGTCGCAAAGAGCTTCCCGAACATGATCTTCGCGGGCACTGCAGGAGTCGGAAAGACAACCTCCGCAATTGCCATGGCAAAGGAGCTCTATGGCGATAAAATTAATGAGGCGTTTTTGGAGCTAAACGCATCTGACACTAGGGGAATTGATGTAATTCGCGGAAAGGTGAAGGAGTTCGCAAGGACAATCGCTCTCTCTGGCGACATGATAAAGATAATCTTCCTTGACGAGGCAGACGCGCTAACCCCTGAGGCCCAGCATGCTCTCAGGCGAACGATGGAAAAGTACAGCGCGACCACAAGGTTCATACTAAGTGCAAACTACGCGAGCAAGATAATCGAGCCGATACAGAGCAGGTGCGTGGTGCTAAGGTTCAAGCCGCTAAGCGAGGAGGAGATGCGCAAGTACATCATCCGCGTAGAGGAGGGTGAGGGGCTCAAGGTGGACGAGAAGGCAAACGAGGCGCTGCTCTATGTGAGCGAGGGGGACCTGAGAAAGCTCACAAACATACTGCAGAGCACCGGCTTTAACCGAAAGCAGGTGACGGAGAAGGAGATCTATGATGTGGCAGCAAGGGCGCGCCCGAAGGAGATTGCGATAATGCTGCGTGCCGCGCTTGGCGGCGATTTCATGAGCGCAAGGACAGAGCTCAACAAATTAGTTTTATCCTACGGAATGAGCGGGGAGGACATACTCCTGCAGTGCTACCGTGAGGCGCTGAACCTTGATGTCCCAGACAAGCTAAAGCTCAGGCTAATCAGCTCGATTGGCGACTACAACTTCAGGATCGTGGAGGGCGCAAACGACAGGATACAGCTCGAGGCGATGCTCGCAAGGTTCGCGCTGCTTGAAAAGGAGAAACAGGTCTGAGATGAAAGCCAACTGCGTGGTTCTAATCGGGATGCCCGGGGTCGGCAAATCAAGCGTGGGCAGCGTGCTTGCGAAAAATCTATCCTATGACTTCATTGACCTTGACAAGTACATTGAGTACACTGAGTCCACAACGATAAAGCAGATTCTACGCGACAGCGGCGAGGAGTACTTCCTAAAGCTTGAAAGTGAGAAGATGAGGCAGATTGATTTTAGCAAGAGCGTTGTTGCGCCCGGGGGCAGCATCGTCTATGATGAAAGGCTTATGGAGCAGCTCAAGCGCGAGGCCACAATAGTTTACCTTGAGGACCAGCTGCCAAAGATAAGGAGCAGGATAAGGGACTCGAATCTTGATGCGATCGTCTGGAACGGGAACGAAAGCATAGCCTCCCTTTACCTTGAGAGAAAGCCCCTATACGAGAAGCACGCAGAGATAACCATCTCATGCACAAATAGGAACGAAAGGGATATCGCGCGAGAGGTCTACTCAAGATTCACCAAAAAATACAACGACTTGAAGATAAAGCAGTAGATGCCTAGACCTTTCTTGCAAAGACAAGGTACGCGGTGTGCCAAAGGCCCGTGTTGGTTGGCCTCATCCCCTCTTTTCTAACCAGCATCTCGCGCACGACAACTTCTATGGTGTGAACTTCCGCGAACTTCAGGGTGTTTAGCTTTTTCACAAATGCCTTTACCTGCTCCATGTTTGGAAGGTACCCGACGACTATCCCGTCAATCTTTAGCGACTTCTTCGCATTTGAGAGCGCCTTGTCAGAGCCAGGAAGGTCGAGCACAAGCACGTCAACATTCTTCTCCGCTATCTTTTTTGTGACGTCCCCCTTCTTTAGCGCAAGGTTCTCAAGGCCGAGCATCTCCTTGTTCTTCTTTGCGATCGCAGTGAAATCCTCCCTTGTGTCGTAGCTTGTCACCTTCTTTGCGATTTTTGCAAGCGAGACTGCAAGCCATCCGCTCCCAGTGCCCGCATCCACGCAGACGCTCTCCTTGTTCACCCCTGCGTATGCGATTATCATGCCGATGTCCTTTGGAAGAATTACCTGGGGTCCGCGCTTTAGCTTGCGGTACATTTTTGGATAGATAAACATTCCCATCTAATCACTTACTCTTCTTCGTCTTGGTTGTTTTAGCCTTTTGCTTTGGAGGCGCACGCTTCCTCGCCGCCTTTGCAGGCTTTGGTGAGAGTTCCAACTTCACCTCAGCGCCCGTCTTCACATTTAGCGTCTCCTCCTCAATTGGCCTTGGCTTTCCCCACTCCTTCTTTGTCTCGCAGTTTGGATCAAGGTCCATCTCAAATGGCCTCTTTCCCTTCCTGAACACCCTCACATAAGGGGTGTGGCACTTCTCGCACACCTTTTTTGTCGGCACAATCTTTGCAAACTGCGGAAGCGGGTAGCTAGTATTGCACTTTGGCCAGTTGGTGCAGGAGACAAACTGCTTCCCTGCGCTTGAGTGCTTTATCACAAGGTTGCCGTCGTCCTTCGGGCACTTTCCAAGAATGTCCGCTATCTCGTTTGCCTTTAGCCCCTCTGATAGAGCCATGCCTATTTTCTTCTCGTTTAGCTTGAAGGTCTCAATTAGCTCCTTGATAATCTCCTTCCCCTCTCCAATGACTTGCGCCTCGCTTAGCGTCCCCTTTGTTATTTTCTCCATGTCCTTGTCAAGCTTCTTGGTCAGCTCCTCTGCGACTATGTCTGGGAGGTTTTCATGAAGCGCCTTGTATACGCTAAGCCCAAAGTCTGTCACCTCAATTGCGATTCCCTTCACATATTCCCTCTTGAAAAGCGTCTCGATTACTTCTGCCCTTGTCGCCTTTGTTCCAAGGTCCTTTCTTTCAAGCAAAGAGATTAGGCTCGCCTTGTTGAATCTTGATGGCGGCTTTGTTTGCTGCTCCTTTTGGTAGACCTTTTCCGGCTTTACCGCCTCATCCTTTGCAAATACTGGCATCTCGCTGTCCTCCGCCTTGAAATACGGCATGTACAGCTCGATCCAGGCCTTGTCCTTGTACAACTTGCCCTGCGCTCCAAACTTTTCCCCGTTTGCGTTTATCACAACTGTTGTTAGCTGAGAAGTCGCGTATTCCCCAAAGCAGGCAAGGAACCTTCTGGTTATCAGATCGTAGACCTTCTCCTCCTCATCGCTAAGTCCCTTGGGCATCACCCCTGTTGGATAAATTGCGGGATGCGCCTCGTCCTCCTTTGCCCCCTCGTTTGGCCTAAAGAGCTGTTTGCCGATCAGGAACTGTGCCTTGACTTTATACCTCTCCATTTTTGCTATCTCCCCAATTATCTTTGGAAGGTTGAGGGTGTACGGCAGCTTTTGCGAGGAGGTTCTTGGATAGGATGTATAGGTTTTTTCATAGAGGGACTGCGCAATCTTTAGCGTGACCGATGGGTCGATTCTGAAGATCTTGCTTGCCTCTATCTGAAGCGTCGTCAGGTCAAATGGCGGGTACGGCCTTATCTTGCTCTCAACCACGCTGACGCTCTCAACAGCTGCGCTCCCTCCCTTTGCCGCCTCAAGAATTTTCTGGGCATCTTCCTTTGCAAACTGGTTTCCCCTAGTGCTTGTGAACTCAACTCCCTTTGCCCTCAGGAAGATTGTCCAAAACGGCTTTGGGACGAAATTTTTGATGTCCTCTTCTCGCTGCGCAAGGATTGCAAGCGCAGGCCCCTGGACCCTCCCTATGCTAATTATCCTTTTTATTCCGATTGAGTAGAGCGCATGCATCATCGCCCTGCTCATGTTTATACCCCACATCCAGTCAAGCGTGTGCCTCGTCTCCCCCGCGCTAAAAAGGGTCGAGTCAAACTCTGAGATCCTCTTGTACGCCTCAAGCAAATCAGGCCTTGTGGTGGTGGAAAACCTCATTCTCCTTATCTTAGTGCTGTCTACTGGCGCGTTTACGTTTCCGTTTGTGACAAACTTGATTATGTTTGTCCCGATCACCGTTCCCTCGATGTCGTAGTCGCACGCGTTTATGAAAACGCTGCACTTCTTTGCGATGACCTCTATTGTGTCAAGATATTTTTTCGTGAAGTATGAGGACTCATTTTGCTTGTATGACGGAACCCACTCAACATTGAAGACCGGAAAGCCTGAGGTTCCCTCCTTTTGCCTTATTGTGAAGAGGTGTCCTGCCGCTGCGACAACGTAGAGCATATCTTCTCCTGTTGGTATTTCGTAGTATGGAACGCCGTTGACTGTCTTTCTTTGAGGATAGCCCTCGCTAAATGCCATCGCTATTGTGAGCGCAACGCTAGGCTTTTCCGCGATTATGAGCTTGTTCATCTAACCTACTTCTTCTTTGCCCCGATAGGCTCCTCCCTTTTGGCGATCGAGTATGTTATGTAAAATCCGAGGATCACCGAGATTGCCGCGGTTATGTAAAAAATGGTTCCTGCGCCGGCGTAGAGGAAAACCCCTATGGAGATTGCGCTAAGTATCACTACCATGGCTGCAAGTGCAATTGAGGCCTTCTCCTTTTGCGAAAGTTCTTCCACGCGCTCCCTCTTATCTGATAAACCCACAAAACTCTAAATAGTCTTCTGGGAATAAAAATTATTGTTGGGAGTTAGATGTTCGCCTTGTTCTACATTGTTTTGCTTACCCTGATCTCCGCCCTGATGATCGCATTTGCCCAGTACAACTTCAAGAGGGAGATGCCCAAATTCCACATAACAAAGGAGGGAATGATCTCGATAATAAGCAATGGAAAGATACAAATCGGCCTTGTTTTGTATGTCGTCGCACTCGGAATATATCTGGTCGCGCTGAGCCTAGGCGAGCTCTCGCTTGTCTACCCGATCTTTGCAAGCGTCTTCCTTTTTGTAATGCTGATCTCCCACAGGATGCTAAAGGAGCTGGTCAGCCCAGTTCGCGCGCTTGGTGTCGTGCTGATAATAGCCGGGATAGTTCTTACTGCGATGACCTTTAGCGGTGGATAGATGAGGTTTTTCAAAAGCGAGGACAAGTTTGCCTTTGCGTGCGTGCTGGTAGTTAGCACCTTCCTTGGGGCGGTTGGCCAGCTTGCCTTCAAGATTGGGGTATCTTCCTCCCTCCCGATAAATCTGGCGCTTTATGTGATTGTGGGGTTCGTGGTTTACGCAATCTCCACAGTCCTATATTTTTACATCCTTAGCAGGACTCACCTGAGCTGGGCGTATAGCTTCGGCGGGCTAAGCTACATCTTCACCACTATTCTTGCGCTCACTGTTCTGGGCGAGGCAATTCCCTTCCTTAGGTGGGCGGGCGTGCTAACAATAGCAATCGGAGTTGCGCTAATCGGCGCAAGTTAAGGCCTTTGAAGTCAGGCGACGAACTGTCTGGAAGCCATTTAAGTCTTAGAACCGCAAGTCCTAATGTTTGCGATGTTTTTCCAAAGGCCAAGCAAGGAGTCCACTCAGATGGCTCTTGAGCAAAAGATTGCGTCACTTCTGCCAGAGGCGGATAAGGCCACCATTCTTTGGGCATCAAACTTGCTTAGCAAGGTCAAGGAGCGCAAGAGCTTAGAGACCACGGAGGTAAGGGAGCTGATTTCGCCAAGATACTCCTCCGACCAATCCATACTTTCCAAAGTATCAAGCGCGCTTGAGCAGGCAGATATAATATGGCTAATCAAACATAAAGATGCGGCACTTCGCCAGGCGGTTGCCGCGGATCAGGATATCATAAAATCGCTTTCGCAAACTAAAGTGGGTGCAATGGCGATGACTGTCCTTGCGGACGATCCTTCCGGAGCCGTGGTTGGCGCCCTAAGCTCAAATCCGATGGTCCACCACGTCCTTAAATCTTACATAAAAGGAGAAAGAGGGAGGAGCGAACTGCTTGAGTACATCGATAGGCATTCTGGGCTCCGCCTCCCATCAAAATAGCGCTACCTTGTCACCGAGTAAGACCTTACCTCCTCGTAGAGCTTCTTTGCCTCCTTGTTGTTTTCAAAGTGCTCCCTGATCGGAAGTATCTTTTTATCAAGCTCCTGTGTGACAAAGTTCTTGAGGTCCATCGGGTGCAGCTTTCCAGCCTCGTATATCTTTGCAAGCTCTACAAATCCCTGCGCATTTATGTTTCCCCCAAACTTCTCAGGCCTCTCAATTATAATCTCCTGCATTTTGTCCTCAAGAATTATTTTGTCTAAATAATCAAACATCGGGTTTCCTGCAACCACCTTCTCAGGGCAGTACGCGTTCTTTATCTTCCCCTTTATTTCATCAAAGCTATCGTGCACGGAGATTGAGTTCTTCGGGTCGGACTTTGACATCTTGTACTCCATAAGCACGCTCTCGTCCTTTGTCTTGAGGTCTGGCGGCATCCCCTTTAGGCTAAGAAGTAGCGGATGGCTGACTATCACCGGAACCTTCCACTTGTACTTTTGCGCTACCTCCCTTGCGAGAATGTTCGCCTTTCTCTGGTCGATCCCCAGCTGGCAGATGTCAACATCTAGCTCAAAGACGTCTGTTGCCTGCATTATTGGGTAGAAGATCTGCCCTGCGCTAACCGACTCTCCCTCCGCCCTTCCCATTATCGTAATTGCCCTCTTCACCCTTTCAAGCGAGACCTCCTTTCCTATCTTCATGAACCGGTCCCAGTATCCAAACTCGCTCATCAGCTCCCTGTCCTTTACTACCTCCACCTTCTTCATGTCTATTCCGGCAGCCTTCCAAACCTCAATGAAGTACCTCTCCGTCTTCTCGATGTGCTCGATGTTGCCCTCAAGTTTGTTGTTTAAGTACGCAAAGTACTCACCTAGGTAAAGCTTGAAGTGAACCCCTGCGCTCTGGAGTTTCTTTAGGTTCCTCGCTCGCATTATCCCAAAATGTATCCCCGCAAGGCCCGACGGCTCAAATCCGTCGTATGCGACCGGGTGCTCCTTGCCCTCAAGCAGCTCGCGGAGCTCCTGCTCGGTCACTATCTCCGCGGAGAAGCTCCTAATGGTTGCTATCTTATCCTCAATATCCAAGTGCGCACCAATCCTGCTAATCAAAGAGAATTTAAGAACTAAAAGTATTTTGTTTTGGGTCGCGTGTGATTTGGGCAAGAGTGGCCCAATTTTCTAGACAAGCTTTATAAGCATTCATAGAGAAATAGAGTTCAGTGGCATTTAGGTTTTAGCTTACCTTACCCACTTCCTAACTTCGGTTCACATTTTACGCTAACTGTATCATTGTGGTCATTTTTGCTCCATTTTGCCCTCGACAAGGGGTAAAGGTATAAATAATTGCAATTTCAGTTAGTAGCTGATACGAATGATTTTCAAGACGACCGCTGACATCAAGATTCCCGAAAGGACGATTGACCAGATTATCGGACAAGAAAACGCTGCTGCAATAGTAAAGAAGGCGGCAAAGCAGCACCGAAACATACTCCTAATAGGCGAGCCTGGAACCGGAAAGACGATGATGGCCCAGGCAATGGCGGAGCTCCTTCCAGCCACCGCGCTAGAGGATGTCCTTGTATATAAGAACGTGAACGATGAGAACAGGCCTGTGGTAAAGGTTGTCAAGACCTACCCAAATCCAATCGAGAAGGGAAAGCCGATGGGGGACGGGCAGGGAAGGCAGATCGTTCAAAAGGAGAAGCTAAAGGTTAGGCTTGAGGGCTCGCAGGGAAACAGGAGTGTGATCCCTATTGTTATTCTGGTAGTCGCAATTTTGTTCATAGTTTCAATCTCAAACATCTTCTCTGGATACGAGATAATAGTCCTTGCAGCATTGATTTTGGGCGCGCTGATATTTGGATCAATGGCGCTCTTTGTCTCAGGACTCACAAGAAGGGTGGGGGTTCTTCCGGGGATGTTTGAGTCAAACGAGCCAAAGCTAATAGTTGACAACTCTGGCCTTGAGCACGCCCCGTTTGTGGACGGCACAGGCTCGAAAGCGGGAAGCCTCTTTGGCGATGTGAAGCATGATCCTCTCCAGTCTGGTGGCCTTGGAACGCCGCCGCACCTAAGAGTAGAGAGCGGAGCAGTCCACAAGTCAAACCAGGGAGTTTTATTTATTGACGAGGTTGCAAACCTTGAGCCAAGGTCGCAGCAGGAGCTGCTCACCGCAATGCAGGAGAGAAAGTACTCGATAACCGGGCAGAGCGAACTTAGCTCTGGGGCGATAGTCAAGACCGAGCCGGTTCCGTGCAACTTCATACTGGTCGCGGCAGGGAACCTTCAGGACATCACAAAGATGCATCCTGCGCTCAGGTCAAGGATCAGGGGATACGGATATGAGGTCTACATGGACTCTAACATGCCAGACACGCAGCCGAATCGCGACAAGCTCTTTAGGTTCATAGCGCAGGAGGTGAAGAAGGACGGGAAAATCCCGCCATTTGAGTACCAGGCCTGCCTTGAGATAATCGAGGAGGCAAGAAGAAGGAGCGGCAGGAAGAACAGATTGTCATTGATACTTAGGGACCTTGGCGGTCTTATTAGGGCCGCAGGGGACATTGCGGTTGAGAAGAACAGGAAGGCGGTCACAAAAGAGGACGTGATGGACGCAAAGAAGCTCGCAAAGCCGATCGAGGCGCAGTTTGTCGAGCAGTCCCTTGAGTACAGGAAGGACTACAAGGTGTTCAACACCGCCGGATTTGGAATCGGCAGGGTGAACGGACTTGCAGTGGTCGGGTCTTCGTATCTTAGCGCAGGAATAATCATACCAATTGTCGCAGAGGTCACTCCCGCAAGCTCAAGGTCTGAGGGAAAGCTAATTGCAACCGGAAAGCTGGGCAAGCTTGCACAGGAGGCGGTAAAGAATATCAGCGCAGTGATCAAGCGCCACATGAACAGAGACATCGCAAGCTACGACATCCATGTCCAGTTCCTCCAGACCTACGAGGGAGTAGAGGGAGACAGCGCAAGCATCTCGGTAGCGGTTGCAGTCATCTCTGCGCTTGAGGGAATACCAATCGACCAGACAACTGCAATGACCGGCTCGCTATCAGTCAGGGGAGACGTGCTTCCAGTTGGCGGAGTCACTGGAAAGGTTGAGGCTGCAATTGACGTTGGGATGAAGCAGGTGATTGTCCCAAGGAGCAATGTCAATGATATTTACATCGACAAGGCAAAGCTCAAGAAGATAAAGATAGTCCCTGTGGGGAACATCGCGGACGTACTTGAGCATGCATTAAAGAAAAGCCCGCGAAGGGATGCTATAATAAGGGAGCTTAGAAAATACATTACGGCAGACCACAAGGAAAAGCCTCCCCTAAACGGCGAGGCGAAGGGCAAGAAGTGAAGTGAGTTATTTGGCATCAAAACCCGAAAAACAAAAGGCTACGGACGCAAACAAGCGAGACAAGGGAGCGACAAGCAAGCTTGAGGAGATGGGAAAGCGAATGGTCGGAGAGATAAAGAAGGGGGACAACCCGAGGTTCGTTGCAACCACAAGGACAAGGTCAAACATAATTTATGATAAGAAGAACGGGTACCTGAGGCTCGGCACAAACGAGGAGGAGAGAAGCTTCCTAAACGTCGCCC